>JAEPNP010000002.1:0-300000 GCA_017643395.1 Rhodothermales bacterium
GCCGGATTGTGTGCGGGCCTGTTGGCGATGGGCCTTCAGCCGTTTGAGGCCGCCGTCTGTGCCACCCATGTGGGAGGGCTCTACAAACGCACCGGCAACCTGCCCATAGTCCCGCTGAGCCAGGCCGAGCACGATCGCCTCTTCCAGCTTCGCATCCACATCCAGCGCCGCCTTCATCTGCTGATACGTCTCAAGCGGCTCCTCGTGGCCGGTGGCAACGTCGCGGACGCGGGGCACCCGGATCGGCACCCGCTCGTCTTGGATCTGGATCGAACCGGGATTGGTACCCCAGCGCCGCAACGTGCTCTCGGCAGGATGACGGCTGTAACGGGGACCGCAGAGCGAGGTCACGTTGTCCTCGAGAATCTCGCGCACCAGCAGTAACGCCAACTCCGCGTAGTGCTGGACCAAGTGCAGCTTAACCTCCACGCCCTCATGGAGCACTTCGCTCAATCGCGTGGGGACCTGTGGACTGCGTTCCGAAGGCGTCGTATCGTGGGACTTCTTCATGTAGGGGGTTCCTTTCTGGTGACGTCGTAACTCACCCGGGAAGGAACCCCTTGCTATATCTAGTTTCAACTAGACGAGAATCTACCCCGAGATTTTTGGGGGCCAAGCGGAAAATCGGGGTCCGATTCCGCGTTGCGCGGATTTCAAACGGGGGCCAAGTTGAATCCCGGGTCCCTATTCCACCTTGGCGGTAAATCGGTGGGTGCGGTCGGCCGTCGAGCGCGACATCCGGCCCGCCCCAGCCGCCAGGTCCGCCCCAACCGCCGCCCAGCGCCCCAGCCGCCAGGTCCGCCCCAGAGGCCCGCCCGGCCCAGCGGCCCCACAGGCCCCCGCACCTCCGCTCAGCCGTTCGAAGCCTCGAACCGGTCCATAAAGTCCACCAGCGCCTTCACGGACTCGATCCCGATCGCGTTGTAGGTGGACGCGCGGATCCCGCCGACGCTGCGGTGTCCTTTCAGGCCGACCAGCCCCTCGCCCTTGGCCTCTGCCACAAAGCGGGATTCCAGTTCCTCCGACGGCAACCGGAAGGTCACGTTCATGAATGAGCGAGCGTCGTCCCGGGCAGTGCCCCGGTAAAACTCCGTGCGGTCCAGACGCCCGTAAAGTAGATCCGCCTTTTCCTGATTGCGCCGGCGCATGCCTTCCAGGCCACCGTTCTCCTGGATCCAGGCCAGCACCTTCTCCACCATGTACACCGCGAAGACGGTCGGCGTGTGGAACAGCTTGGCTGTGTGCGTTCCGTAGTCGAGGATGGTGGGCACATCCGAATTACGGCGCTGCAGGAACGAGTCCTTCACCAGCACCAGCGTAACACCCGCCGGTCCGAGGTTCTTCTGCGCTCCGGCGTAGATCAAGCCGTAGTTGGACAGGTCATACGGACGGCTGAGAAAGTCACTGGACGCATCGCACACCAACGGCACATCCGAGGCCGGGTCCACGTGCAGCTCGGTACCGTGGATGGTGTTGTTGGACGTGAAGTGCAGGTAGGACGCGCCCTCGGTGCGATCCCAGGTTGCGGGAGACGGAATCCAGGTGTAGTTGTCCGCCTTCGAAGTCCCGGCAACATGCGTGGTGCCCACACGCTGCGACTCCTTGATGGCCTTGGCCGACCAGGCTCCGGTGTCTACGTAGTCGGCGGTGCCGCCCTCCGACAGGAAGTTCAACGGCACCTGATAGAACTGCGTGGAGGCGCCCCCGTGGAGGAACAGAATGTGCCACTCATCGCCGATGCCCAGCAGACTGGACAGCCGCTCGCGGGCAGACGCCGCCACGGCCGTGTACTCCGGCGATCGATGGCTGATTTCCATGATGGATGCGCCGGCATCCTTGTAGACGGGCAGTTCGGCCCTGGCTTCTTCAATGACCGACAACGGCAGCGCCGCAGGGCCTGCCGAAAAGTTGTGAGCGCGCATACTCAGAGTTCTACGATGGAAATGGCCAGCACGTCCGGATGCCGGGCGATGCGCTCCAGCACTTCGGGATTGGGCTTGCCGTGAAAGCGAATGTGGGCACAGGCGGCCTCTCCGCCCTGAAACAGCAGGTTCTCCATCTCCTGCACGTTCCAGTCGGCGTACCGCATCTGGTCGAGCACGGAGGCGAGCACGCCGACCTGGTCCAGGTGGCGCACGGTCAACTGGTGCGTGGCATCCGAGCGCTGAGCCATGTTGACGCAGTTCGGAACCTCGCCCGTCTCTGCGAACTGAAGCACCACCCGAACGGCCTCGTCGGCGATCGCCTCCTGCGCCTGCGCCGTAGAGGCACCGATGTGGTGCGTGATGTACACGGACGGGTGGCTGGCTATCCGGCTTTCGAACTCGCCTGTTTTGGCGGCGGGCTCTTCCGCGAAGACATCCAATCCGGCTCGCACGCCTTTCTCCTCAAGCGCCCAGACCAAGGCATCCTCATCCACGACGCTGCTGCGGGTCGTGTTGATGAACATGGCGCCCGGCTTCATGGCCTCGAACAGCTCCCGGGATGCGAGCCCCCGGGTGGCATCAGTAGCCGCCACATGCAGCGACACGATGTCCGCGCCTTCGACCGCGTCGGCAGGTGACTCGCACCACGTAACACCCCATTTGTCCGCCTTCTGCGGCGTCATGGACCGGCTCCAGGCGCGAACAGGCATTCCAAACGACGCAGCGCGGCGCGCCACGGCCCGCCCGATGTTGCCCATCCCGATCAGCGCCAGTACCCGACCCTTCAGTCCGGCCGCCTTGGCGTAGGCCGCCTTGTTCCAAACGCCCGCCCGCGCATCGGACACGTTGTCCGGAATCCGGCGGTCCAGCGACAGAATCAGCCCCATGGTCAGTTCCGCAACCGCCACGGCGTTCTTGCCGGGGCAGTTGGCCACGAACACGCCGCGGGCAGAGGCTCCGGCGACGTCGATGGTATCGTAGCCGGCTCCGGCACGCACCACAAGCTGCAGATCAGCACCGGCGGCCAACACGTAATCCGGCACCTTGGTGGAGCGCACTACAAGGACCGAAGGGTTGTGCTGCTCAAGGGCTGCCTGGAGCGCATCGCCCGTCAACTCCGGCCGGGATATCACCTCGTGGCCGGCCGCGGCGAGACGGTCCAGTCCGGTCTGCGAGAGCTTGTCGGCAACGAGAATGGTCATGGCTGTCAGAAGCGATGCACCAGCAGTCCGGAGCGCAGTTTCGGCTCAAACCAGGTTGACTTGGGAGGCATCAGAAGGCCTGCATCCGATACGTCAACCAGTTCTTCTATGCTGGTGGGGTACATGGAAATACCAAGCGCTGCCCGACCCGAATCCACGAGTCGTTCCAGCTCCTGTGTGCCGCGGATGCCGCCCACAAAGTCAATGTTGGGGTCCCGGCGAGGATCGGTAATGCCGAGCATCGGCTCCAGGATATGCTCAGTCAGTCGGCCCACATCCAGGCGGTCGCTGGCAGAGGTGCCCTCGGTGTGCGGAAGGGTCATGCCAAACCAGGCCCCGTCGACGTAGAGGGCGATGTCGCCACGCCGCATCGGAGTAGGACTCGCATCGGGCCTGAGGCCAAACCGAACCTCGAGCTGCGCCAAAAACTGGGCCGGAGGAACGGGCAGAGTACGTACGATGCGGTTGTACGCCATGATGTGCATCTCTGCCATGGGGAACAGCACGGCCGGGAAATAGGAGGCCTCATCGCTCGGCCCGGCCCCCAGTTCGGCAGCGGCTCGACTGGCCGCCTTGCAGCGATGATGGCCGTCAGCGACATACAGATTGTCGATCCCCTGAAAGGCGGATACCACCGCATCAGGGTTGGAGAAGCGCCAGATCGTGTGCTGCACGCCGTCCGGGGCCACGAAGTCGTACACCGGGTCCTGCCGGGCACAATCGGACATCAAGCCGGCGACGGCATCGTCATCCTTGAAGGTCAGCATGACCGGCTCTGCGTGCGCGCTCTGCTCGACGATGTGCCGCGTGCGGTCATCCTCCTTCTTCGGCCGGGTGAGCTCGTGCTTCAGAATGACGTCATTGTCGTAGTCCGCCACACTCACACAGCCAAAGATGCCGGTCTGGCTGCGCCCCTTCATGATGAGCCGATACAGGTACAGGCTGGGCTGAGGGTCTTCGACCGTGTAGTCTGCGCTCGCAAACGCCTTGAGGTTGGCCGCTCCCCGGGCGTAGACCTCGTCCGCGTGCTCGTCCGTGCCTTCCGGCAGGTCGATTTCCGGGCGAATCACGTGCAGAAAACTGCGGGCGTTGCCTTTGGCCAGTTCCCGGGCCTCCTCGCCGTTGATGACGTCGTAGGGGACCGAGGCTACGTCGGAGGCGGCTTCAGCCGTCGGACGCACCGCCTTGAACGGATGGAGATGGGCCATTTCCCAGGGGATCGTTGCGCAGAAGCGCAGTATACGGCCCCGGATTCTGGCCTCTGTCACCGCCGTAGTTGAGGCGCACAGAGTTTGCTTGAAATTGCCGCGGCGCCCTGCGGCACGCCCCCGCGCCCGCGGTGAGCCCCACACACCCAGCGGCACACGCCCCGCGCCCCCGCGCCGCTTTGCCCACACGTGGCAGGCCGCGAGCGCTCGGCCGGCAGCTACCGCGCCGTGTAGCTCCCCTCCGCCATGCGGGTCTGCTTGATCTGCTCCAGCAGTGAGACGCCGCTCGAACCCAGCCAGGTGGTCTCCTCGCGGTACATCGGATCCTCGTACGCCTCGGCAAGGGTGACGAATTCGAATCCCTCTGCCGACAGCCAGCCGAGGATGGTGTCCAGGTAGTCGCGATTGACCCGATTCGCGTGCAGCAGCAATACATGAGGCACGTTCCGCCCGTACATCTCCTGCGCGAGTCCGTCCCAGTGTCGCACCGACTCCTTGATGTGTTCGACGTAGGCCTGCCCCACCTGGAAACGCCGGTCCCAGTCTTCGGCCAGCTCCGCGTCCGCATAGTCATTGTCGAACCGCCAGTCGTCATTGGTGACCGTAACGGGTGCGACCTTGAGCGCCAGTGAGTCCAGCACGGCCATCCATTGGTCGCGCTCATCCAGACTGCGCCCCCGCTCCAGGTACGGGAAGCGGAAATAGCGCACCACATGTGCCGGATCGACGGACCGGGAAAGCACGGCCTGCGCCTGCGCGATTTCCCGAGCACCTTCCTCCAGACTCAGCTCATTGAACGAACGATGGGTTACGGAGTGATTGGCTACCGAAATACCGGCTTCCGTCCACCGGGCCAGCAGCGCCCTGGCCTCCGGTGTCTCCAGATCTCCGGCTATGGCAAACACGGTTGCCGCAGCGGCATGCTTGTCGAGTACCGAAATGAGGCTGTCAACCGCCTGCTGCCGTTCCCATTCCCCCGGATAGCTCAACGGCTTGACGATGGGGGCATCATCCAGGGTGATCGCGATCTGGCGCGGACCCGGATCAGGGCTGCAACTCAGCAGGCCGGCCATGGAGAACACAAGACAGAGGGAACGCAGCATGCGGGACCGTATTCGTTCTGCCTGTGGCTGCTCCAAATCCTGTTCCAGTCTCATGGTGATCCGGTTGTGGGTGACCCGGCTGGCGCAAGATCAGCCGGCTGCCGCCACCCCGCATGTAAGTGACGTGAATGTTACGAGCGGCTTTGGAAATGCCGCTCCTGAGAGGCTATATTCTTTGCTCGATCGCGGGGTGGAGCAGCTGGTAGCTCATCGGGCTCATAACCCGAAGGTCGCAGGTTCGAGTCCTGCCCCCGCTACAACAGGCTCTCCGGTTTTTGCCGGAGGGCCTATCTTTTTTCCGGTTCGGTTGGCCAAAACTGTATCCTTTTTGCAGCGTGATTCGTTGCACTGGAAACGGGAGCCTATGAGCCGCTGGTACCAGGTATTTGACGATGAGCGTGTCAATGTGGTGACACGCGTTGCCGCAAGGCGTCACGCCGCAGGCGCGGCATGTCTCGGAGTGCTGACCGGCATCGGCGTATTTGCGGTCGTCACGGGTGCCGTCAGCCTACTTCCGATCGCTGTCGTGCTCATCGGTCTCTGGGGTTGGGCAGGCTCCGCCCTCCTGCGCCAGTGGAGTACCCTGCGAGCCCAGGTGTGGTGCGTCAAGTTCAGCGATCGCGAGGTTGTCGGGTACGACTATCGTCGGCGACGCATCCGGATCGACTGGGTTGACGCACGCTGCGTGGATGTCGGTAAAGCCGGTCTGGCGGTGACCTCCGTCAGCGATCTCAAGCTCGAAGTGCCGGTCAGCTTTCCGGATTACACCGAACTCTGCCACGCCATCCTCGAGCACGCAGAGTTCTACGAGATACCCGTATTCGTCGACGGCAGGCGCCTTTCGGAAATGAGCGCGAGCACGCTGTTTCCCTTTTTGGCCGAGTTTCAGAAACCGGCGCGCTAGTCGGGCTCTTCGTCGCTGAAGAACCGGTCGAAGTCGTCCTTTCGGGCCTTCGCGTCCGCATAGCCTATGTCAATCAGGCGCTCGGTATACGATGGGTCGAACAGGATCATCGACAGCCAATCGGGGCTCTTCGTGTCGCGTGAGCCGAGTCCGCGCGCGAACAGGTTCAGAATTCCGGACAGGTCGGCCTGATACTCTCCCGACAGACGACCAAGGTCTCGGGAGGGTCGCACCAGCACCAGCCTGATTTTTTTCATGTCGCCCCAGTCGCGGCGGGGAATCATGTCCAGTAACCGGTTGTAGCGCAACAGAATGGCCGCGTCCTGGTCGATGCGGTCAAGGAAGATCGCGTTCAGCAGAATGCCGAATATCTGGGCTGCAGGCGGGTACCCGTACGTGGACGGCATGTCGGCCTCTCGGCGTGTCCGATCATATCGCGTGGACACAGCGATGATGCGGTCGGCGCCCAGGTGAATCGCCGGACTCAGTGGCTCGGACAGCCGAATCCCCCCATCGCCATACCAGGCCGGCCCCAGTGGAATGGCCGGAAACAGGAACGGCAGTGCCGTGGACGCCATGATGTGATCCACGGTCAGCTGCTCTGAGAGGCCCACGCGGTTCGGTCGTTCCCAGCCATGGGTTTGGTGGCCCTGAATCCACGACACCGTCTGCCCGGTGGCGTAATTGGTGGTAATCAGCGCCAGTGCGCGCAGCCGCTCCCTGGTGAGGTTCTCTGCCACCCCCTCCAGCCTGCCGTCCGGGGAGTTCAATATGCGGCAGAGATACTGCCTGAGAGGCGCTGTATCGACGATGCCGTTTCGGGGCACAATCTCACCGAGGTTCTCCTCGGGCCCTCCACGCAGCGTGCGCCACAGATAGGAGAGCGACGAGGGGGCCTCAAAAACATCGTCGGAGCGAATGTTCGACCAGCAGTGTACCAGCTTGGAGGTGGCTGCGTTGAAGGAGGTCTCGTCATTCGCCACGGCAGCCGCATTGATGGCTCCCGCCGACACTCCGGTCAGGATCGGAAAGGAGACGTCCGGGTACTGGTCGGCAATGAATCGAAGTACGCCCGCCTGATACGAGGCCCTCGCGCCTCCACCCGAAAGCACCAGCGCGTTGCATTGCGGAGCCGGGCGGGGGCCGATGAGTCGCTCCCGAATGCGCTCCAGCACACCGCGAATCGCTCTCTGGTCCGTAGTCCCCGCCGTCACTTCCATGAGCCAAGTTTAGCGCTTCCATGAGTCGGGTACTCATGCTATTTGTCGACGGCATCGGCCTGGGCCCGTGCAAGCCGGAGAGCAATCCGTTCTGCGCGGATCTCCCCGGGTTTGAAGCACTATCGGGCGGTCTTCGCTGGGTCTCCGGGTCCAGCGTCAACGAGCCCCACCGCCTCTTCCGTGCTATCGATGCCAATCTAGGCCTGGAAGGACTCCCACAGTCAGGCACCGGGCAGGCCACACTGTTCACGGGCATCAACTGTGCCCAATTGGCGGGGCGGCACTATGGCCCCTACCCGCACTCCGCGACCCGAAAGGCGCTGCGGGAGTCCAGCATCTTTCAACGGGTTGGTCCTGAGCGATGCGCATTCGCCAACGCCTACCCCCCGCGATTCTTTGCGTGGGTCGAGCGTATGAAACGATGGCCGGTAACGACCCGCGCATGCCTGGATGCCGGCGTTCAGATTCGCACGATAGAGGATCTGGAAGCCGGTCGCGGGATCGCCGCAGACGTGACGGGCCGCGGCCTGGCCAGACATCTGGGACTCGCTGTCACCGAGGTTTCACCGGCCGAGGCAGCGAATCGGCTCTTGGGATTGGCAGAAACGCACGCGTTCACCCTGTTCGAGGTATTCCACACGGACAAGGCCGGTCACGCTCAGGATCGGGAGCTGGCAGCGCGCATCCTGTCGCCGCTGGATGGCTTGCTGCAGGCCCTTGTCGAGCAGCGCGGGGAAGGCCTGACGATTGTCCTGACCAGCGACCATGGAAACCTGGAGGACCTGTCCGTCAAGACCCACACCCGCCACCCGGTGCCCCTTGCGGTGCTTGGGCCGGGTGCGCCATCGTTTGCGTCGGTGACGGACCTGACGGGCGTGACTCCGGCGATCGCGGAGCTCCTGGGCTGAGTCCGGCCGCGATAGGCGGCAGAATGGTCTCGATCTCGCTTCCGGTCCCTTAGCGCCCGCCCGCTTCCTCGGCCGGCCGATCCATGCCACGAAGCAGTTCTCCCGCCAAATCGTGCGCCCCATAGACCTCAACCAGCGCCGCCAGAATCCCGCGCGAGTCCACCGAGACGGACCGCGCCTGGCCATCTGTGTAGATGAACTCGTTGGGCAGCGCCTGCATGTTTGAGTCGAAGATCAACCCTACAATCTCCAGGTCCGCGTTAAGCAGAGGCGAACCAGAGTTGCCCCCCGTGATGTCGTTCGTCGATACCAGATTGAGCGGCGTGCTGCGGTCAAAGGTCGCGGGCGCATCGATCCAGCGCTCAGGAAGCGTCCACTCCGACTGTCCCGAAGAGGCATAGAAGCGCTCGTACAGTCCGAAGTAGGTGGTGAAGGGTGGTATGGCGTAGCCGTCCACTTCGTAGGCCAGGACGCGGCCGTCGGAAAGCCTGGGTGAAAACGTCGCGTCCGGCGGCACTTCGTGGCCATAGACGGCGAACCGGGCGCGCCCGAGCCGCGAGTTGAGCGCCTGCTCGCGCTCCTCGAAGCTCTCCAGCTGCTGGTTCTGGGTGAAGTAGAGTGGTGCGATGACTTCAATCGCCTCTACTGACGCATCGCCGCTGGTGAGGTAGTTCTTGTCCAGAAGCACGCGGAACGAACTGGAGTCCTTGAGCGCCGTGCTGTCCACCAATAAGGCCGCCACCTCTTCCGGCGTGCTGTCGCCGAGCAGGCGACGGACGGACGCATCCTGGGGGCCCAGCGCGTCGCGCAGTTCGGAGATCCGCAGGGCGATCAGTTGCTTCTCCAATTCGGGTGGGAAACTCTCGATTTCCAGCGCCTCTTCACGAATCTCGGCTCGCTGCTGCGGCGGTGCTCCGCGCTGCCGAATGAGGGTCAGCACATACCCGTACATGGCGCGAGCCAGTATTCGGGAGCTCAGCGACGGATTGAGGAAGAACGCAAATGCCTGGGCGGTCTCCAGAGAGGCCTCTTTGGAGAGCTGCACCGCGGCCAGTTCGCCGAACACGCTCCGGTACTCTGCGGACAGCGAGTCAGACTGCAAGATTTTCTGCTGGAGCGCCAGCTCGGCAGCGCCCTTGCGCGGAATCAACCAGTCGGACTGGAGACCGTCCAGCTGTCCCTGAAGCGACTTGCGTGTGTTCTGCAGCGAGAAGTAGGCATTTCGCAGGTCGTAGGCGTCCGCCTCTTCCGGATTCGCGTCCACATACTCACGCAGGATCCGGGCGCGTTTGTCCAGGAGCGTCAGCGTGGCCGGCAATTCGTGATCCCGGAGGTATTCCAGCTGGCTGACGGTGGCCAGGCGACTTGTGGATCCACCGCTCCCCACAACGAACACCGGGTCTCCTTCCGCGGCACCGTCATCCGACCATCGGAAATAGTGTGATGGCCTGATGGGCCGTCCGGCCTTGTCATAGGCGCGGAAGAAGGCCACATCCAGATTGTAGCGCGGGTAGGTGAAATTGTCCCAGTCGCCGCCGAAGAAGCCGACCTGCAGCTCCGGCGCCATGACAAGGCGCACATCGTCCAGTCGTTCATACGTGTACGCCGCGTAGCGCCCACCGTTGTACAACGGAACGACCTCGACGACGCGAGTCGAGTCGGTGGCCTTTGCCTCTGCCGTCAGGCGTGATCCAAGCGCTTCGGCCTGGCGATCCCGTTCTGCGGCGCGGGCCGAAGGCGGCATGTCTGCGCGGTCGAGCGCGTACACCTCAGCGGTGACATCATCTATCGCCATGAGCCGGTCCACGTACAGATCCTCCACGGCCCGCTCCTCGGCCCGGGAGGTAGCGAGAAACCCGGCGTCGAGCAATCCCTCCCCCTCTTCTTCCACCTCGGTGATGCTTTCCCGTGCGCAGTGGTGGTTGGTCATGATGAGCCCCATCGCCGACACAAAACTGGCCGAACAGCCCGTGCCGAAGCGCAACGACGCGCCGCGGGCTCGCGCGAGCCAGAGTGAATCCACGGTGAGGCCGTACTCCTCCTGGAAGTACGCAACCGGCGGATTGTCGAACGTCCACATCTTGCCTCCGTCGAAACGGCCGGTGGGCACGTCCGCGTACGGCAGCAGTGCCGCCTGCGTGGGCGGCGTGACGGCAGGCCGCGCGGTCGTGTCGGAACGCACGGGTACCGAGGTGACCGGGACTATCTCCCGGGGCGGCGCGCAGGCTACCAGGACCGCCATTAAGAAGAGAGGGATCCAACGCATTACAACTCCCCTCCTTTCAATTCATCCCACAGCCCCTCGGTCGGATACAGACCGGAAAGCGCCGCTTCGATTCCCCGCACATCGAGCGCAATGGATCGCGACTCCGCACCTTCGCCATGCCCTAGCACAAACCCAACAAATTCAAGCGACTCGTTTACAAGTGCCGCCCCCGCCCGACCCTTTGTGGTCGCAGCAAGGTTGATGGGCGTGGTCAGGTCCACCATTTGCCCGGCATCCGCCCACTGCGCCGGCAGCGACCAGGGTTCCCGGCCACCATTTCCGTGATACCGGTCCAGCATGCCGAACAGCAGGGTGTGCGACATCGCCAACGAACCGTTGAACTGGAATCCGGAAACCTCGCCCAGGGACACACTGCCAGAAGAAATCTCCAGAACGCGGTTCTCAGGTCCCGCCGTCGCGCCCCCAATGGAAAAATGAACGGGACTTGCGATGGGCTCATCGGCCTTCATCAAGCGGAGAAGCACCATGTCGAACCGGTATGAAGGATAGAGGAGCCTGCCCCCAAAGCCGGCAACCTCATCCTCCGGCGCGAAGACCAGGTGCACGGCATCGAACACACTGTCCACGGGCACATCCAGCGGCCGCGGCTCCCCATAGTGCGCTCCCGCCGGCAGGTACTCAGCCAGACACGAACGCGTGGAGAGCACCAGGCCCTGCCCCGACATGAAGACTCCGTCGCACCCGGCCACGCGGACCAGGGCCGACTGGGCTGTGACAAGATTGTTGAACACATCCGGGTTCAGGGCTTCCTGAACCGCATCCCTGGAAGGGGAATAGTCCATCCAGGTCTCTTGGGCGTACCCCGCCGATGTCCCCAGGCCCAACAGGACGGCGAGGACGAACACGCGTCGTCTCATATAGCGGCTTTCGATGAGCCCTCGCAAACCGGACGGGTCTGCGCACGGTTCCGCAGCCTGCGGGGTGCCTCACACGACCCGCGGTTTTTCAATACCCGTTGAGATCGTTACGCGGCACGCCGGGGTCGAGGCAGTTTCTGCTATATTCGCCGCCCTGCGAAAGTGGCGGAATTGGTAGACGCGCTAGACTTAGGATCTAGTGTCCGAGAGGACGTGGGGGTTCGAGTCCCCCCTTTCGCACAGATCAGGCCGCGCGCTGCGCCGCGGTCGTGTACGGGATACAGACCGTGAACGTGGACCCGCGACCGGGAGCGCTTTCCAGCCGAACCTCGCCGTCCATGAGCATGGCTAACTGGCGGGTAATGGCAAGCCCGAGACCGGTGCCGCCGTGAAGCCGCGTGGTGGACGAATCCGCCTGAGTGAAGGTGTCGAAAATGCGCTCCTGCACCTCGGAGGGCATGCCGATCCCTGTGTCGGCGACCTCGATGATCAGCGCCCCGCATTCCGCACTGGCGGACACTGTCACCCGGCCCGAAGCAGTGAATTTGACCGCGTTGGAGAGCAGATTGCAGACGATCTGACCCAAACGTGTGGCATCCGCGACAGCAGTCGTAGGAAGCGATTGATGGATACGCAATGACAGGTCCAGACCCTTGCGCCTGGCGTTCACCCGAAACAGGTCACATGCATGGCGCAGGCACTTCTCAGGAGAGAACGGATGCGGGTCGAGCTCGACGCGCCCGGCCTCAAGCTTGGACAGATCGAGAATGTCGTTGAGCAGGGTAAGCAGCGTCTCCCCGGACTCTCCGATCGTCTCCACCAGATCCAGCTGCTCATCGTCCAACTCGGTGTCGGCCAGCACGCTGGTCAGGCCGATCACCCCGTTCATGGGCGTGCGGATTTCGTGGCTCATGTTGGCAAGGAATTCTGCCTTGGTGCGGGCAGCCGACTCGGCGTGATCCCTTGCCCTCCGTAGCGCCTCCGCCTGTTGCTCGTCGCGCAGATGCATTTCCTGGAGGCGAAAAACGGAATCGCGACGGATCACGTGCACCACGCCGGCAAGAAGCACTGTTTTGAGCAAGGCGACACCATAGGCCGACCATAGTGGGTCCGCGGGTGCCTGCCATACAAACCAGCACCAGAAGGCCACCATGACACTCACGAGGATGATCACCCAGCGCGTCGAAAGCAGTACAAATCCAACCCCGGTGGTCACCAGCATCAGGCTGGTGGTGCCCATGGGATCTGCCTGGAGCGTCATGAGCACCATGGCATTCACGACGGCCATGGCTGCGACGATCCCCCACAGGGTATGCCCCGCTTCGTTGAAGCGCTCCAAACGCGACAGGTAGCGCATGCCCGCCGTGATCGCGGCGATCACAAAAGCGAGGATTGCCATGGGAATGCCCATCTCCGGCGGAAACGCGAATGCCTGCGTGGTCCCGGAAATGAGATAAAGGCCCGCTATCGCAAGCCCGCCGACGCGCATGGTGCGCAGCGCTTCTCGCGCAACCGCCTTACGGACTTCGTGGGCTGATATGGGTGGATGCTCCTCTGCCATGGGGGGTGGCTTGTTCGGTCGTATCGGCCGTCGGGCCACGCGGCTTGAGCCGGATTTGTCCAGGCGGCAAATTTTTGCGGTGAGCGGCCTGCTGCGTCTCCTCGATCGAACCTCCCCGGCCCGCACCTATCTTGATCCCATGAAACGACTTCTTCCCCTACTGCTGCTCCTGGCCGCCTGCTCCACGCCCGAACCGGAGACCGAGCCGGCGGCGACCACCGCGGCGCCCACGGGCTCCGACATCCACCTGTTCAGTCTGTCTGGAGATGGCGCACAGCCCATCGCCCGGATCACGGACCGGGACGGCTATGACAATCAGCCCAGCTTCACGTCCGACGGAGGCATGGTGCTCTTTACCTCGGACCGCACCGGGAATATGGATTCCTGGGCCTACGACGTGTCAGATGGTTCGCTCACCCAACTGACGGATACGCCGCCGGGCGAGTACTCGCCGACGGTACTACCCGACGAACCGTCGTGGTTTTCGGTGGTCCGGCTCGACTCCACAGGCCTGCAAACCCTGTGGCGACATGCACTCTCCGGAGACGGGGAGCCTGCGCTGGTGGCCGACATCGATCGCATCGGCTATTTCACCTGGGTGGGCAATGACCGGGTACTGTTCTTCCGCCTGGGCAGTCCGGCCACCCTGCAGTTGGTCACCGAGGGCACGGGCGACACGACGGTCGTCGCAACGCGCGTAGGTCGTTCGCTGCATCGTGTGCCCGGCCAGCAGGCCTCCAGCTATATCCAGGTTCAGGAAGACGACAGTCGCGAGATTCTGCGGTGGGACTGGAACACCGGCGAGAACTCAGCAATCGCGGTACCGCTCGAGGGCGGGCAGGATTACGCCTGGACGCCTGACGGTGCACTGGTCATGGCCGTGGAGGGCGAGTTGTATCGATACAAGCCGGGAGAGAGCGTGGACTGGAGCCTGGTGGCTGACCTGGACCTCGATGGCACCAGCCGGCTGGCTGTCAGCCCGGACGGAACCCTGCTGGCTGTAGTCGCGAACCGGTGAGCCGCATCGGGATAGCCGGCGCGGGACTCGCGGCGGTTCTTCTCGTGGTCGCGGGCTGGGTGGCTACTCCTGCCGATGAGCCTGATGGCCCGTTTGGCCCGGTTCGCGCGTTTACCATCGATGAAGGTGACATCTGGGCGGGCCCTCTCCGGCGCAGAGTGCGATTCTGGGGTACGCCGACACGGCGACCCGCTTGGGATTTCCGCGTCCGCTTCCACCTGGCTGACGTGCCGGACGGGATGTCCATCAAGATCATCGGCCTCTCCGACCTGACCCCTCGTTCCAACCGCGTCCGGCTGTATGGATCTGAGCAGACGCTGTCGATCACACACGAGGACTCGGACCGCTTCGTAGGCACGGTAACCACGCGTGACGGAGTCCGTGGCCTGCAGATTTCGGCCTATGCCTACCGGGACGGGTACGGCGGCATCTCTTCTTCGCGCGAGGTGAGCATCCCCGACTCCCTCGGCCCGCTCACGGTGCCGCTTGGGTTCCTTCCGGACAGCACCTGGGGCACACTCACATTGAGGCGAGGCCCGCGAACCGCGGAATACGCACTTCAGGTGGACGGCTGGCCCGGGGACTCAACGGCGACGGCCAGCATTCCCCTCGTCCATCGACCCTCGCGCCTCCAGGAGCGCTGGTCCGGATTTGCTCACGCCGGAGCCGGGAGCTCCCAACCCCGCGCGCCCGCCACGTTGCGGTTCGAGATCGCCAAAAGGTGACAAAAAAAGATGGCCCGGACAGCTTGTGACTGCCCGGGCCGCGCCCTCGATCCAAAAGGAGCGAGTGCCGATGTACGGCAATTAGAAACGCCCGGAAATGGGTTGTTTGCGCACTTTTCTGCCCGAATGTCCGATTTGTGATACGAATTGCGCACCCATGTCCGATTAGAGTTAAAGCATGGTCAACGCCGGTGGAGCGCGACAGGACCATCGAATACGGAAAAGGCCCCCTCACAATTGCGAGGAGGCCCCTTCCTGTCATCGGCATCGCTCCCTAATCCACGATCAGTGGACGGGAGTGTGTGGTCTTGTCCGTGCGCATGCGCACGAAATACAGTCCGGGAGGCAACGACGATACATCCGCCGTGCCTGCAGAAAAGCGCAACGGCACGCGCCGGCCGCTCACATCGAAGAGTTCGATGCGCTGTACCCGTTCAGAAGGGGGTGGACGCACGTGAATGCGATCGGACGCGGGATTCGGCCACAGGTCCAGCCCCGGACCCTCGTCCGGCTGCTCGGTCTGCACGCCTGACGCCTCGGTCCAATGGGCCAGAAAGTTGGAAACCTCGGCGCCGGCCTCGTTGAAGTATCCTCCGACCAGGAAACCTTCCTCCAGAGCCGCGACCGTGGTCACCGTGTTGTCGACTCCCGGCCCGGCGGCCAGCCAGGCCTGGTTGGAGGGATCCCAGAGTGCGACCCGACGCGCTTCGCGTCCCCCCGCCTTGGAAAAACTGCCGCCGACTACGAGTCGACCATCCGGGAGCACGGCAAGGGCTCGGCTTTGGTTGTTCAGGCCTGAACCAAGGGCGGTCCAGGCAAAATCATCGGGGGACCACGCCGCGACAAAATCGGCCCGCTGCCCACCCGCGCGGGAGAACAGTCCGCCCGCATAGACGCGTCCATCCGGGCCGACCGCGATGGCACGAACCGTGGAATTGAGCCCGGATCCCAGGGTGTACCACACCTCCTGGCCGGCGTGCCAGCGCGCTATGCCCCTGGCCGCCTGGTGCCCGGCCGTCGAGAAATCGCCGCCGGCATAGATGCTGCCATCGGGACCCATGGCAAGAGCCACCACAGGTCGATTGGTGCCACCGCTCATGGACTGCCAGCTGTCGGAGGCTGGATCCCAACGGGCGATGTGATTGAAGCCCACACTGCCCTCCTGCTTGAAATGCCCGCCTGCGTAGACCTCGCCGTCTTTTCCGACGGCGAGCGCGCGCACGACACCGTGCAGGCCCGCGCCCAGTGGTGACCAGGTCCCATCGGCTGGATCAAACCGTGCCACAAAAGCGATGGGCGTCGCGCCGACTCTGGTGAAGCTGCCGCCAGCGATCAGCCGGCCCTGGGTGTCGACTGCCAATGCCTCCACGGGCGCATTCGGCTCGGCATCCATCCGGGTCCAGGTTGCACGAACGGGATCCCAGTGCCCGAGGAAGCGCAGTGTCTCACCGGCGGCTCGGTGGAACTGACCGGCGACCCAGAATCCGCCCTTTCGGTCAGAGACCATGGCCGAGACCGGCCCGTCCAGTCCGTTGCCGTCCCGGACAGGCTTCAGGTGATGCCAGCCTGCGTCTCCTTCCCAGATGGCCACGGCATCTGCAGGCAAGCGGCCGGCCGAAGTGAAAGCCCCACCGACCACCAACCGGCCGTCTGACAGGCTCTCAACGGCCATAACGGTGCTGTTCGCGCCCTCAAGCAGGGGTTGCCACGTGCGGCTGTCAGGATCCAGCAGCACGATGCCGTTGGCGGCGCTTGAACCCGCTGTCTGGAAGTTTCCTCCGACCGCAATGAGCCCGTCCGGACGCGTGAAGAGCACATCGACGCGCCCATTCGGAGCGCTTTCCGGTGCCTGCCAGGATCCGGACTCCGGGTGCCAGATGGCCAGATAGGGAGCATACTCCCCGCCTGCCCCCTGAAAGAGCCCTCCGACCCAGAGGCGGCCGCTACCGTCAAATGCAAGCGCCCGCCCCATGCTGGAAAGCCCGACGCCGAGGGACTCCCAACGATCTGCACCGGGATTCCATTTCGCGATCCCGGGCATGAGTGCGGAGCCCGAGCGCGTGAAGTCTCCGGTGGCGTACAACTCACCGGAGGGCGAGATCGCGAGGTCTATGACCAGGTTGTCCAGTCCGTCGCCAAACGGCATCCAGGTGCCGGTGGCCAGGTCGAGTCGGGCGATACCACGGGCTTCCGTGCCACCAGCCCTGGAGAAGAAGCCCCCCACGATCAGGCCACCGTGGCCGTCTTCGATGATGGAGGACGCGACGTTGTTCAGCCCCCCTCCGACGGCAGACCATGCCTCGGTCGCGGGATCCCAGCGCGCCAGCGCCGTGGCCGTGCGCCCATCGGCCCGGGTGAACGAGCCGGCGGCGTACAGCATGCCGTCTGAAGCCACCAGCAGATCCTCCGGCGGGCCGTTGAGTCCATCGCCCATGGGGTGCCAGGTACCCGACTGCAGGTCCCATCGCACGATGTGGCGGGCCTGGATGCCGCCGGCCATGGTGAAGTTGCCGGCCACGAACACGTCTCGGCCATCGGAAGCCACGGCCGTCACGACGTTCGAGACCCCGTGGTACGGAAAGGCGAATCCCGACATCCACTCGCCCGCTGTCGGCGCGAGGGTCGCGACCGGACTGTCCAGTGTCAGGGAACGATGCAGAACCGGGTCGTCTGCCGTGTCGATCCAGCGGGCGGGCTGAGCGCTGACGGGATTCACCAGGACCGCCGCCACAGCCAGGAGAAATACTCTCACTTGAGCAGCGTCATGGTCTTGGTGACGACCGCTGCCCCGGTATGGAGTCGGTACAGGTAGGACCCGCTGGCAAGCGCACTCGCATCCAGCCGGACCTCGTGCCAGCCTGCTTGCAGGTTGCCGTCCACCAGGGTTGCCACGTGGCGCCCCAGTACATCCAACAGCTCCAGCCGAACCTGGTCCGCATTCGGGACCGCAAATCTGATCGATGTCGCCGGATTGAACGGGTTTGGATGATTCTGGTCCAGTTGTGCCGTCGTCGGAAGTTCTGAAGGTGGCTCATTTGCAACCGAGAGGCTGACGTTGAGCGCGCTCGGGTCGTGCTGCTCCACGACGCCTCCCTGGTCTCCCAGAAGGAGTTCTCCGTCGGGCGTCGGCGCCAGCAGCGTCACCAGCGTGGAGCGCAAGGCAAACAGGCCCAGCGTGCCCGCTCCTCCAGTGAAGGGGGTCTGGTTGACCACAACGCCGTAGCCCCACGCAGTACCATACAGGTCCGGTTGGCCGTCGTTGGCGATATCGCCGCCAAAGGCCAGCTTGCGGATCTCCGGGGCGACGCCCGTCGGGGTCAGCGAGCCCTGGTTGGCATCAAGTTCTGCCCAGCTGGTGCCGGAGTTGCTCGTTACCCAAATGCCTCGCGAAGTGCCCGCATACAGGGACCCGTTGGTGCCGAACTCCAGGTCGAAAATGTGGAGGGCATCCTTTGCGGCCATTTCCGTCGCGGACGTCTGATCCCAGCTGTAGCCGAAATCAACGGACCGGAAGACCCCGCGCCCGGCCGTGCCGGCATACAACTCTCCGGCATTGCTGGGGTGAGCGACCAACGTCCAGGCGGTCTCCGCCGAACCCCGCGGAAGTGAGGAGACCTGCTGCCAGTTGGCCCCTCCGTCAAAGGTGCGGAAGACAAGGCCATTGTTGGCCGATAGATACATCGTGCCGTCGTTGACGTCCTCGGAGATAGAGTACACCAGCAGCCAACTGTTGGTGGTGCCTGGCAGATTGGGCTCGGCCGCCGTCCAGGTTTCGCCCTCATCGTCAGAGTAGTAGAGCCCTCCGGAGCCCCAGGCGGCGAGCCACACACGACCCTCGTTGGTGCCGTCATCGTCCAACCAGAGGTCCGCGACATACAGCGGGTGGGGCAGGCCCTCACCACACTCGTGGTAGGTATCACCCAGGCCCTGCTGGGTGAACAGGTCACCGTCGGGGGCAGGCGTTCGGCACAGCACGGCAGACGTGAGACCGGGCGATCCCTGGTACAGGCCGAGCAGCATGCGCTCCAGTCCCGAATCGGGCGTGACCCACTCGGCGGACTGGGCATGCAGCTTTGCGGGAATCACAAACGTCTGCCCCACGATCAGCGTGTCTACCGCGATGTTGTTGGAGGCCAGCGGATCCGTGTTCTCGCCGACTGCTGAGATGGTGAAGGCAGTCGTGTCTGCCAGCGACGTGTTGACCACGCCGTAGAAGACGAGCGTTTCAGTGGCGTCCGCCTGAATCTCGTCCATGGTCCACAGCATGGTACTGCGGTTGAGCGTGCCTTCGGACTCCACCGGCCCCGTCATGTTGGAACTGCTGTTGGCATCGACCTCGAGCACGCTTGTCAGCGAGGTCAGATTGACCGATGCACACTGTCCCGTATCCGGGCCGTTGTTGGTCAGATGCACGGTGACTCGTACCGCCTCTCCGGGGTATGAGAGTTCGTCCTCCACGGTGAACTGGGTGATGGCCAGTTCGGCGGTGACAAAGGCAAAGACCTCAAAGTCCTCCTGGTAGACGGACAGGGGCGGCGTGGTGCCGGTGATGGGAAGCGGCGAGACCTTCAGGCCGGTTACCGGGGTCGAAAAACTCTCATTGTTGGTAGCATCCAGGCTGATATCAAGGATGTCCGGGTCGCTACAGCTTGCCGGGTCGCCCCCGTCGGCGTAGATCTCGTAGTTGATGCTGGGATCCACGGTAATGCGGTCCCCGGCGAGGTCGCCGTTCACGTAGATGCCGGGATTGACGCCTGCTGTCGGGTATACCGGGCCACCGCCTGTATCCAGTTCACCCACGACTACCACGTCGTTGCCGGTGCCCGCATTGATGATCAGGCGTTCGCTCGGGTTGACAAAGTGGTTGGTTTCGCCCAACGTCGAGGTGAGTCGTGAAGAGCCGTCATTGGAGCCTCCGTTGTCGAGGGTGATGGTTTCCGCACCACCGGTATACGTGAAGGTCGCGACCGTCGCGCTCAGGGCGAAAGTGACCGGCTCAAGCTCGGAATAGACCACATCCAGCTCGTCGACCGACGCGGTACCAGCGGACGCGCTCGTGTGCACGTTCGAAGTCACGTGGGTCGGAGCCACCGTGTCGGTGAAGGTGATCTGATCACCCGGATTGGTGCTGACATTGCTGCCACCGACGAACGTGATGGTGGAGTTTGGTCCTGCGGCGGAGGCGAGATCGACAATCAGGTGATCGTCTCCCGCGCCGCCGTTGAAGGTCAGACCTCCGCTCGGGATGGGGTCTCCCCCGGCCATGTTGACGGTGAGGTCGTTGTTGCTGGCGTTGCCGGTAAACGTGAACGAGTTCAGTGGCGTGCCGGTGACCTCGAACAAGGTCGTGCCGCCCACGACCAGGCGCAGGTTGCCACCGCTGATTTCGAAGGTCGGGTTACCGGGGAATCCATCGTCCGGAGCGGTAAACGTGACATCCGCATTGGTGGCCGACAGCACGGACACCTGGTAGTCCTCCACTTCCCCATCGCTCGCAAAACCGGTGGGGGAGTTGCATGCCATGCTGGTGCTGCAAAAACGGGCTCGCGCGAAATAGGAGCCGGTGGCCTGTGACGCCGGAATCGAAAACGGGTACATGGCCGATCCTGTGGCGGCGACCACCGTGTTGTTGGTCAGAATCTCATTGGCGTTGTTGCCGAAGACGCCGTTCGCGTCCCAGTCAACCCAGACGCTGAGATAACCGGCGCCGACATTGGTCGCCGTGAAGGAGGCCGTCGTGCCCGTGGCGTCCGACACCAGGGTGTGGGGAAAGACTACCCCGTCCTCGTCGTCCCCGACCGCATCGTCCCCGTTTGCCGTCGCGTCGTCCCTCGCATCGGGATCGGCGTCCGGCGCCACCGCACCCAGATAGACTGGCGTTCCGGTCATGTGGCGCGGACCATCATTGGAGATGTCCGTTTCATAGTTGCCGGCTCCCGTCCCGACTCCGGTGTCCGGGGCGTCTCCGAAGTCCACGCCTATAATCGTGACGACGTGGTCCTCCACCTCACCATTCGGAGCGTTCTCAGTCGGGTCGTCGCAATCCGTCTGCACCGAACAAATCCGGAAGCGGGCATTGCGGGTGCCTGCCGAAGTGGTCGGCGGCGTGACGGATAGATTCGTCGATCCGCCGCCCACAGGTCCGGAGAAGAAATCCTCCCCGGCATCCGTAAAGTTGCCGTCGCTGTCAAAGTCGATCCAGGCGCTCACAAAGGCGCCGCCGCTTGCACTGACGGCGATCACGCCGGGGACGCCAGCTCCCAGGTAGGTGGGCAGAATGATCCCTTCGTCGTCGATGCCATTCGTGTCGTCTCCGGTGGCGTTGGGCGCCTGGGTGCCCGACTCCGAGTCGACAGACCCGCTGAAGGTTGCAGCGCCGCTGATGATCTCGTGGCGGGGGTCTCCATATCCGACGAGGTCCCCGTAGTCGTACTGGTTGACCGTGTGCGAGGCATAGTCATCCTCACCAGTATTGCCGTTCCCCGGCGTGGAGTCCCCGTCAAACTGCGCTGAGGCAGCCACATCCGCAATGAGCGTGAAGGTGTGTTGATCACCGAGCGTCGAGGTGAACTGCAGGGTCTCGGAGCCAGAGCTCGCGACGGCACCCACCGTCCAGATCTGCGTGCCGGTGCTGTGACTTCCCGCGGATGGGGTGAGCACTGGCGCAGTACCACCGAACGGTGTCGCGTCCAGCTCCGGAATGCTTACGGTCACGCCAGATGCGGCACTGGGCCCATCGTTCGATACCCGAACGGTCATGTCCAGAGCGCCCGTGTCGGGATTGTAGCTCACCGCTTCAATGGACAGACGGAGGTCGGCTTCGACGGGAGTCGCCGTCGCGGTTGCCGTGTTGTCCGCGGGATCCGAATCGTGCTGGCTGGCCGATGTGACGGATACCGAGTTCTGATAGCTGTTGCTGTCCGAAAAGGGGTCGTCCTTTACTTCAGCGGTAAATGTGCAGCTTGCCGACGCCCCCACAATGAGCCCAGGGTGGGTCATGGTCAGCGAGGCCGAGCCCGCGCCCCCAGTCACGAACCCCACACAGGCACCAAATGTCGTGGTCGCCGGATCGTATCCGGCGGGCACCGTATCGGTGAGTGTGAAGCCCGTAGACGCCGCAGATTGTGCCCCGTTGTTCTGGTTCAGCACGTCGATCTGGAACGTGACCGTCGGAGAGGCCGGGGTTGGGCTGGGGTTTGCCGTGATCGACTTGGTCAGCGACAGATCTGCTTCCGTTCCCGTGCCGGTAACCGTGAACGAGAAGGGTGTATTGCCCGCATTCCCGGACACGATCGTGATGGTGGCTGACCGTGCGCCTACCGCAGTCGGGTCAAACACCACAGTGAAGCTGCCGGCGTTGTTGTCGTAAGGTGGACCCGACGGCAAGACGGCGGTCACCGTGAACTCCGCTCCATTTGACGTGATCGAGGCGATGTTGAGCGTACCAGCGCCGCCGTTGGTCACGGCGAAGGTGCGCTGCGTAGGGGTCACAAGGTCGTCGACGTCCTCCGATCCGATAGCCTGCGAGGACCCGTCCGTAACTACCCCGGCGTCCACAAGGATAGTCTGACCGAGCGCCGCGTACGGCAGAAAGAACGCGCTCAGAACGAGCGAGCAAATGAGTGCCCTCATTGGCCGGAAGGATTTGGCGGTGGGTGGCGGGCCTTCGGACCGGGGCGCAGAAAGCGGGGGCGGCGATGTACATCGGCGCCGATCCCCCGCTTATGAGAACGGGTCAAAATGTCCGATTTGCGGCCATCAATGTCCGTTTTTTCGCATTTGTGCCGGAAATCGGGCCCTCGAAAACAGCAGACCCCGACCTGCCGGATGAAGCAAGTCGGGGTCTGGCCACGTGGGCGTGGCGGGCCTTCCTTAGCGGTGGGTGGTTAGCGGTGCATAACGGAAGGCCAGAGGGCTATGGCGCCCTATTTGACGAGGGTCAGGATTCGGCTCTGGCTGATCGCCGGCGAGTCCAGGCGATACAGGTAAGTGCCGGAGGGCAATCCGCCCGCATCGAACCGTACTTCGTGCCGACCGGCTTCGACCACGCCATGCACCAGCAGGGCCACTTCCCTGCCGAGCAGATCGTACACGGCCAGGCGTACATCGGCAGACTCCGGCATGGCAAACGCGATGGTCGTCACCGGGTTGAACGGGTTCGGATAGTTCTGCTCGAGCGCCCACTCTGTCGGCAACTCAGCCGCGTCCTCCGTGTCGGTGGACGATGCCGGGATCGCCGGTCCGGTAGAGATCGTGCCATCGGCAGAGCCCACCGTGATGATGCCGTCAGCCGCAGCCAGGAAGAGCACCTCATCGGCGCGCAGGCTGAACTCGGCGAAGTCGTCGTCGGCAGCGGCCAGCGCACGGCTTGGATCATCGTCGGTGTAGGCACCGAAGCCCCAGAGACCGAGGAAGATGTCGTCGTCCGCGTCACTTGCACTCTCGTTGAACGCGATCGCCTTGACCTGCGGCGTCAGGCACGCGGAGTTCGTGCTCGAGGGGGTGCAGGTCACACCACTGTCCGTGGAGATGACCGGTCCCATGAACTTCCAGGCCGGGTCCGTCGTGGCGGTGTTTGCCGTTCCACGGAACAGTCCCGAACCCGTGCCCACGAAAATGAAGCACTGCGTGGGAGCACCGGCGGAACAGTCGTTGTCGGGACTGAACGCCAGGTCGAACACGTGGCCGCCCTTACGTGCATTCGGATTGTCGGTCGCATCCGCTGTGGCGCCGGTCAGCACACCGTTTTCGGCGGTCGATCCGAGTACCTGCCAGCTTATGCCGAAGTCGTCCGAATAGTAGACGCCCTTGCCGAAGAGACCTGCGTAGATCAAACCGGAGGTACTGGGATGCGCCTCAAGCGACCACGCTGTATCCGTGGAGCCCATCGGCAACGTGCCCAGGTCCTGCCAGAGGCCCCCGCTGTTGAGCGACCGGTACACCTTGCCGTTGTTCGCGGAGATGTACAGGATGCCGGCGGCGTCCTCCGTGATGGAGTACACATTGACCCAGTAGGCGCTGTTGGAAGCATCGCCCGGCCCGAGAGCCGGCCAGGAGGCCGTCCAGCTCTGTCCGTTGTCGTCGGAGTAGTAGAGGCCTGCGTAGCCCCATGCGGCCAACCACACCCGGCCGCCCGAGGTCTCAAACAGACCGTTGGGTACCAGCGGGAACGGTAGACCGGTGGCGCATGGACGCCAGAGGTCCGGCAGAGCCGCCGAAGTCAGTGGCGAAGGCGGCCAGATGTTGTCCGCCGTTGTGGCTTCGTTGTTATCGGTGTCGATCAGGGTCGGCACCTTGCACCATACCGCGCCGTCCTTGCCGGGAGCACCCTGGTAGATGCCGGCGAGCAGCTGATTGAACGGCTGATACGTCGTACCACCCACGGTGAGCGTCTGCGACACATAGATCGCAGAATTGATCTGCGTGCCTGCCGGGAAGAGGAAGCCCATCGTGACTTCCAGCGAGGCGGAATCGTCGTCGTCGGTGGTGTTCGGCAACGTGCTCGCGGTGAAGGTCACCGTGCGATCCACGTTGGTGGTCACAAAGCCGTCACTGACGGTAAGCGTCGCCGATGCGCCGGCTGCAAGCGTACCGACGTTCCAAGTCGGATCGATAAACGATCCCGGGCCGCTTGTGCTCGCAGAGCTTACGTAGGTCGCCAGCGTCGGATCGAGGGTCACCGTCACGCAGTTTGCGGCCGTCGAGCCGTCGTTGGTGACGGTTATCTCCAGCGTATTGTTGCTGGAGAGCACGTCCGTGGCATACAGCGCTGAACGGTTCAGTGTGACATCCACGCTGGGGGTGCCCACCTGCTCGATTCCCGTGTAGGTAATGTCCTGGTGCGTCGACGAGAAGTCGATCGTTGACGCCGGCGGCGTGCCGAGGGTTGACACGGTTGCACCTGCGGCACTGTCTACCAGGAGTCCGTCCGCGGGACACGTCCCCGTGGGATCACCGCCGTTGACCGTGATGGCGTAGCCCGTGCTACCGGTCGCCGGAGTCACTGTGAACAGGTCGGCGCCATCGCCACCGTTTACAGTCACGTTTACTGTCGGCAGCGCGCCGCCCGAGGTATCCAGGAGACCCAGATTAACCGTGTCGCCACCGCTGGCCGTCGTGATGGTCAGGGTATTCGGAGCCCCGCCGGTCGGATTCCGGAAGCTTGTCGCTTCGCCACAACCGTCACAGTCGATCCAGGAATAGTTGTTGTTGGTAGCCCCATCGCCCGAAGCGTTCAACGTTACAGTGCCACTCGTGGCGAACGTAAACGTCTTGGTCGGCGCCGTGGAGTTGTCCGTGATCGGGTCGAAGTTCGTGTAGGTGATGGTGTGAATGTCGCCACCATCGGTCATCACGATCGAGCCGTCCGTCTCGTTGGTATACGTCTGCGCAATCGACGTCAGCGTCGGAGTCGGCGACAGGACAATCGAGTCCGTGCCCCCGGATCCGCCGTCAATGGCGATCGTCAGGTTGGAGTTGATGTCCCCATCGAACGTGAACACGTCGTTGTTGCTCGACCCGGAGACCGTGGTGGAGGTCGTACCAGCTACGCCGGAGTAGATGGTCACGCCGTTGGCGTCCTCTACCGTCAGCGTTGACCCCACGAAAGTGATGTCACCACCACCGCCGCCCATAGCGACGACCACGTTGGCTGGAGCGGCCACGACGGCCACCTGATAGTCCTCGACCTCACCGTCGGCCATATAGCCCTTGTAGCCGGAGCTTTCGCTGGTGCCCGAGGAAGACGTCACCCGAACGCGCACGTTGTAGGAGGACGCGTTTGCGCCGGTCACAGCGATTGGAATCACGTTGTGGCCTGCAACAATGGGGTTGTCCACATCGCGCAGATCTGTCCCGACGTCATCAAAATCGCCGTCGCCGTTCCAGTCAATCCAGATGTTTGCGAAGGCGTTGGTGCCTCCCGAGAGGAAGAGCTGGATGCTTCCGGTCTGTCCATTGGTGAACGACGAGAACACCACACCGTCCTCATCGTCCGAGCCGGCCGAGTCGTCTCCGTCCGCAGAGGCGCTGGACTGTCCGTCCGTCTCCGTGTCGCGAAGGGCACCGAGGAACACGCCGGTGGCCTGGTGACGGGCACCATCGTTGACCAGCAACGTCTCTTCGTTATAGGCAGCAGACGGCAGGTCACCGAAGTCGTACGTAAAGGTCGCCTCGTGAGCCCCGCGATCCTCTGCAGCATCGCGCGTATTGCCGTTGATGTCCTCCGTGGTGGAGCTGTTGCCGGTATTGATCGCCAACGACTCCGCCTTCAGCGTGAAGTCATCGCCGGATGCATTCGTGAACTCCGGATCCGATGCTGTGATGTCGTTGCCGCCCGTTCCCGTGGCCGTGGAGGCCGGGTACAGGTTGTAGTCACCGGAATCCACATCGAATGATTCCGTGCCTGCCGCGCCGGCGGTGTTGCCGTTGAACACCGAGTTGTTGAGTGTGCTGGACCCGGCCACGTTCTCGAACAGGCCGCCGCCGGAGCCGGTGGCGGTGTTCGCGTAGAACGTGGAGTGAACGACGGTGATGGAAGCGGTCGCATCCACGAAATTGATTCCGCCGCCGTCGCCTGCGCTCGCGGCGTTCGTGTCGAAGATGCTGTTCGTGACGCTGGCATTACCCACGCTGGCGCCATCGGCGATATAGATGCCCCCACCGGAAGAGGCCGAGTTGTCCTGGAAACGACTCTTGTCGACCACCAGGATGCCGCTCTGCACGTACACAGCGCCGCCGAGGCCTGAGGCGGTCGACACCGTGTTGTTGCGGAACAGCATGCTTCGCAGCGTGACCGTTTCCCCGTTGTCCGGAAGCATGCGGAGTCCGCCTCCGGTGGTGCCCGTCGACCGGGCCGCATCGCGTACGGTCAGACCATCCAGAATGACCGTAGACGCCCCCTGAATGGTGACCACCGGCGAAGACGTGCTGGACGTCTTCAGCACAGCATGATTGGCGTTGACGTCTCGCTCGGACAGGGCGGCCTCCCCACCGACAAATCCACCGTAGATGGTGAGATCCTTGTTGTCGATGTCGTGCGTCGTCGTCGTCGTATACGTGCCGGCAGCCACCCAGATGGTGTTGCCCGAGCTTGCAGCCGCGATGGCTGCCTCCAGCGTCGTAAACGCCTTGGCCCAGGTCAGGCCGTCCGAATTGTCTCCCGACTTGGAGACGAACAGGTCCTGCGCGGAGGCCGTCGTCGGCAGAAGAACTAGAATCGCCAGCAGTGGAAGCAGCGCCGACGTGACACGAGAAGCTAAAGTAGTAGCCCAGCCTTTCATGGCTTTCTCAGGATGATGAGCTTGGTGGGTGGATGCCTGGCTTGGGGGCCGGGCCTTCACTCGCTCCTGAGAGCAGATCCGGGCGCTAAGGGGGTGTATACATCGGCGGAGTAGCACAAATGCGCCATGGCAGGCCGCCTGCGCAGACTACCTCCTCCGAGTTGGTATTACGCACGGAAATGTCCGATTTGCGCTCGCGGTGTCGCAATCGTGTCCATTCCCGTGTCCGATATGTGCTTGTGACGCCTACTTCATCAGCGTCATTGTGCGGCTCACGGTGCCATCCGCGGTGCTCAATCGGTACATGTACGCTCCGGATGGCAGGGCCCGGGCGTCGAAGGTGACCGCATGCCTTCCGGCCTCAATCGGTCCGTCCATCAGCAGGCTTACCTCCCTGCCCAGCAGGTCATACACCGCAAGGCGGGCATCGCCCGAAATCGCGGTTTCGAACCGGATTGTGGTCACTGGATTGAACGGATTCGGGTAGTTCTGATGCAGCGTCACGTGCGATGGGGTCTCCGCTGGATCCTCCGACGCGGTACCGGTACTGCCGCGATCGAAGACCGCAAAGTGTGAGGAAGTCACACCTCCGGCTCGGGTGAAGAATCCCCCCAGATAAATCTCTCCGCTTTCGGCGAGTGCCATTCCGCGGACCGACGCGTTCGTTCCGGAGCCCAGCGCGCTCCAGCTTCGATCCGCGGGGTCCCAAACGGCGACGTGCGGCGCCTCCCGGCCCTCGGCGTGCGTAAACACGCCGCCTGCCAGCACCGTGCCTGCCGGACCGCGGGCCAGCGAACGAACAGCCGAGTTCAGTCCCGTGCTCAGCGGGTGCCACATCTCCTGATCAATATCCCAGCGCGCCGCGTAGTCCGCGGCGACGGTACCGGCGCGGGTAAATATCCCACCCGCATAGAGATCCCCATCCTCGGCGACGACAAGGGCGCGAACGATGCTGTTCTTGCCCAGTCCGAGCGGCTCCCAGGAGGTCGCTCCTGGCTTCCATCGGGCGATGCCGGCCGCGCCGACTCCGTCCGCGGTAGTAAAGCTGCCACCTGCGTAAATGGTGCCGTCCAGTCCGATTGCCACTGCGTCCACGCCCGCATTCATGGTAGTGCCCACGGAAGACCAGGACTCAGTAGCCGGATCCCAGATGGCGACTCCCGGCGCGAGCTCCTGCCCGGCCTGGGAGAAGTAGCCACCTACCACAAGGCGACCGGCACCATCCACGGCCAGGTCCTCGACCGCGCCGTTCACGCCGGCCCCCAGAGGACGCCAGTCCGTGCCGTCCCATCTCGCGACGAAACGCAGCGGGGTCTGCCCGGAGGCGGTGAAGTAACCACCCGCGAATACGTCACCGTTCGGCGTTCGGGCGAGGGCCTTGACCAGGTTGTCGAGCCCATCGCCCAGGTGCTCCCAGTCTTGCGATTCCGGATTCCATCGGGCCACAGCGGATGCGTTCTCGCCTGCGACCCGCAGAAACACCCCGCCCGCATAAACGCCCTCCGGGGCGGCGAGCAGGTCAAAGATGGCGCCGTCAGTTCCGTTTCCGCCGTCCGATTCCAGGAAGGCGCCCGCCTCCACCCCGGGCGTCCAGGCTACCAGACCGTCTGCGTGCGATTGGGAGACCTCTGTGAAGGCGCCGCCCGCCACCAGTCCACCAGCGCTCAGCTGGGCCAGGGTGCGCACCCGCGAATTGGCCTGAGGGCCTTCCAGCCAGTCCCCGTCGAAGAGTGCTAGACCGCGCGCATCGATTGCGCCGGCCCGCGAAAAGGCTCCGGAAACGGCAATTCGGCCGTCCGGAAGCACGACCAGATCGTCCACATTGGCATTCAGCCCCTCAGCGACGGTCTCAAACGTTCCCGATCCCTCATCCCAACCAAGAATGCGCTCATTCGGGATGGGGCCGGATTCAAATCGGCCTCCGATGATCATGCGGCTCCCGTCAAACGCTACGGCCTCCACGGGGCCCGGGGCTCCGTCTCCGTAGGGTTGCCAGGCACCTCCCTCCCATCGGGCGATGTGTCCATGGGCTTCCAGGCGACCGGATGCCACCAGCACACCTGCGGGAGACACGGCCAGTTCACGTACATGGCCTTCGAGACCGGCGCCCAGCCCCGTCCAACTGTCTCCGAGCGGATCGTACACCGCTACGCCGCGCGCCTCCTGCGCCCCAAAGCGGGTAAACACCCCTCCTGCTGCTATGCGGCCGTCGGGCAGCGTCGCGAGTGCGTCCACGGCCTGATTGGGTGAGGCTCCCAGGCCGGCCCATGACTGGGATACCGGATCCCAGCGGGCGATTCCAACAGCCGGAAGCGCATCGACCTCCGTGAAGGCCCCGCCAGCATACAGCCGGCCGTAGGGGTCCAGCGCCAGCGAGGTAACCACCGAGTTGGTACCGGTGCCCAGTGCGTGCCAGGAGCGGGACTCGGCGTCCCAGCGGGCCACGTTGCCGACCCGCGTGCCCCCGGCGAATTCAAACGCGCCACCCGCGTAGAACCCACCCGAACCGTCGGGCACCACAGCATGCACATCGCCCGAGACCCCGGCGTACGGAAAAGCGAAGCCGTCCTGCCAGTAGATGTCGTCGGGGCTGTCCCCCGCAGTCGCCGTGTGGGCAGAAGCGTGCTGCTCCAGCGGGGACGGCAGGGGCATCACAAACGCCGGTCCGGGCGATGGGGCCTGTGTGAGCCCCGCCATGCGCGCCATACCCGCCCGTTCAGTGTTGCCGAAGGCCGCAAACCAAAGCACGAAACCGGCCAGGAGCGCGGCGCCGACGCGCCAGAATGCAAGAAGATCGTCCGAGAACTCGTCCGCCCCGGGGGCGGCAGGAGCTGCGTACATACCGTCAGGGTGCAATCAGAAGACCATGCCCGACCGACTGGGCGGGCCGCGAAACCAAAACGCCCCCGAAGTCGCAGGGACTCCGGGGGCGCTCCGTACCTACTTCATCAGGACCAGCGTGCGCGTGGTCGCGAAGCTTCCGGCATCCAGCCGGTAGACGTACGTCCCGGTCGGGAGACCGGCCGCGTCGAAGGTGACTTCATGCTGACCGGCATTGATGTGTCCGTCCACCAGCACGCTGACCTCGCGGCCGAGCACGTCAAAGACGCTCAGACGGACCGTGCCCGACTCCGGAAGTGCAAAGCCGATGGTCGTTACCGGATTGAACGGGTTCGGATAGTTCTGCTCGAGCACGAACCCTTCCGGCAGTTCGGCCGCGGCGGTGCCGGGCGCATCTTCGGTGGACGTGGACGTGCCCGAGGCCGCCATGTCAAAGCTCACGATGCCCTCACTGGCCGAATTCGCGAACACCTGGCCCGTAGTCGAGACCGCCACGAAGCTGACCTGCTGCTCCCTGAGCTGGTACTGCTCAAAGTCCGGCGGCCAGGCCTCCGTCGGGTTGTTGTTGACAAACACGCCCTGACCCCACGAGGCGGCGTACAGGTTGCCCATCATGTCGAACGACAGATCGCGGATCTCCGGACGACCCTTCCAGTCGTGGTGCGGGTTGTCGACGTTCGAGTTGACGAACTTCCAGATATCCACGCTCGTCGGGCTCGGGTCATCCAGGCGATAGACACCCTTGCCGGTGCCGGCGAAGAGGGTCATCATGTCCGGATCGAACTCGAGGTCGAAGATGTGACCGGCCTTGTTGGCAAGCAGCAGGCTGTTGCCTGTCAGCTCCCGCCAGGTGAATCCGTAGTCATCCGACACGTAGACCCCGTAGCCAAACGTTCCGGCGTAGATGGTGCCAGGCGCCATGGGATGGGCTACCAGGCTCCACGGCGTATCCGCAGAGACACCCGGAAGGCTGCCCACCTGCTGCCAGGTCTCACCCTTGTCCAGGGAGCGGAACAGGTTGCCGTTGTTGGCCGAGATGTAGAGGAAACCGTCCACATCCTGGGTAATCGCATAGACGTTGCTCCAGGGGCCGTTTCCTGCACCCAGCTGGGCGTGGGCTTTCTCCCAGGTCAGGCCGCCGTTGTCGCTGTAGTAGAGACCCGCCCAGCCCCAGCTCGAGAGCCAGATACGGTCCGTCTCCGGATCACGATGCAGGTCGGTGACTACCAGGGGGTACGGCAGGCCGTCGTCGCACGGACGCCAGCGGTTGCCGAGCCCTACGATGTCATAGCCCTCGTAGTAGAGCTCACCCGTCATGGGATTCGTCGTATCCGGGATGCGGCAGAGCACGGAGGCATCGATGCCCGGGGTGCCCTGGAACAGGCCCACGATCATGCGCTCGAGCTGCACGTCAGAGCCCAGGTGCATGTTCGGACCGACCGGACCCAGATTGGTCTTGTAGAACAGGGCGGACTGGGCCAGAGCCTTCGCCGGGAACGGGAAGGTCGGCTTGATCTGGGCGAGATCCGCGTGGTTGTTCCAGAGTTCCGGATCAGTGGTGAAGGCCGTCACGTGCTGCTTGTTGAGGTCGCCCACGATCTGTGAGTTGACCACGGCCTTGGCCGTGAATTCAGCCATTTCACCCGGCAGAAGCTTGCGGATCACCCAGTCGTCGCGGTCCGGGTCGTTCTCGCCCGCTTTGGTGTCGAACCAGCGCGGCGCAACGTCTGCCAACATGCCCACCGAAGGCGTGCCACCGGCGTAGACCGAGAGCTTGGGATCCAGGATGTCCGGAACGCTCACGCACTGCGCCTTGTCGTGGCCCAGGTTCGTGACCTTGACCGTGACCTCGATCGCATCGCCCGGATAGACCATCTTCCACTCCGGATCAACGATCGTCACGATGGATAGGTCGGCCTGGTAGTCGGCCAGCGCCTCGATTCCCGTGTACTCGATGTCGCCGAAGTGCGTGTAGGGGTGGAACTTGACCGTTCCCATGCCACCGTTCATCTCGCCGAGGCTGGCGATGGTGCCTTTCCAGTCGTCCCGGATGTCCAGCACGTCACCGTAGCACATGAGCGGAGCATCACCCTCGACGCGCAGGTCGAAGAGGTCGTGCTTGACCGGGGTGACCACGATGTAGTCGGCGTCGTCGTTGCCGGCGAGGAGCACGGAGTCGAAGTTGCGGAACGGATTGCCCGCCTGCCCATCGCCCAGGGACTTGTCCAGGCCCTGGAAGTCGATGGTGTCTTCACCCGTTCCGGCCATGACCTCGATCGAATTCCTTGGGCCGTAGAAGCTTACCTCTTCGGCCTGGTCCGAGTCGATGAAGGAGTAGCCGTCCGCGAAGTAGTCGTCATCCTTGATGATGATGTCCTCTGCGCCGCCGTTGAACGCGAATACGCGGTCAGTGGCGAGGATATTGTCGATGATCGGGTCCAGACCACTGTAGAACAGCGTGCGGTTGATCACCGTCTGGCCGTCGCGCTTGCGTAGCTCGATGGATCCGTCATTGGGCCCATCGAACAGATGCTTGACGCGGTCCCAGCGATCGTTGTTTTCGCCGAGTTCGACCGTGTCGTGTCCGTCCCCGAGCATCGCCATGAGCGTGCCGACGGGAATCGCGTCCGGATCCACGTAGAGGTAGTCGTCGGCTTTGGTGCCCATAACGGTGACCCGACCCACGTCCGCGATCGCATCCTGGAAAAGGATGTCCCCGTCCTTGTTGGCGATCACGATGTTGTCTCCGTCTCGAGTGACCGAACCGAGCTGGCCGTCAGACTTGACGATCAGGTCCGTGCCCTCGTCCAGGAGGCAGACTACGTAGTCCTCAACCTCACCGCCCGACTTGGCCTTGCCGGTCGGAACGTCGCATTCGTCCGGCTTGGCGCAGAGGCGGAAGCGCACATTCGCGTTCCTGGTCAGCGTGCCGGGGATTTCCGGCAGCGTGAACGAGACCAGATTGTCTCCGGGGTTGACCCAGAGGTCATCCACCACGTGCTCGGCTCCGGTCCCGAACTTGTTGTCCTGGATGTTATAGTCGACGAACACATTCAGGTATCCGCCCTTGTTGCCGGCCACATTGGCCACCAGCGTATTCAGCGCGCTGCTGTAGAGCGACTCCTTGCCGTGAGCATCCCGGATCAGGAAGGTGATGCCGTCTTCGTCGTCACCGTTGCCGTCGAAGTCACCGTCGGTGTCGTCACCGTCAGCATCGGCGGACTCCTGGCCGTCCGGGTCGGAGTCGATCATCTCGCCAAGGAACAGGTCGGTCAGCGGGTGGCGCGCGGCGTTCGGACCGGCGGTCTGCCCGTCCGTGTCGGCATCGCCGAAATCCAGAGACAGGATCTCGACCTGATAGTCTTCTACCTCGCCGTCGTCAGCCAGGCCGATGTAGGCGTTGCACATCATGTTGTTGGAACAGATGCGAAGACGCATGAAGGTCTGCTTGGTATTGACGGAGGTCGGCAGAACCGGCACGTTGATCGTGACGTCGGAGGTATTCGGGACGCCATTGGTGGTCCCGGTCGGCGGCAGGCTTGCGTTGTGGATGGGGTGCTCGCCCCAATCGTCCCAGTCGCCGTCGTCGTTGAAGTCGATCCAGATGTTGAGCCGAGCCGAGTCAACGGGAGCGGCGTAGCGGATCGAGAACGGCTCGGTGGTACCCGCAATCAGCGTCAGCGGACTGGGGGCCAGGATGCCGTCCTCATCGTCGGTACCGTCCAGATCGTCGTCTCCGAGGGCCTCGTCACTGGGAGCGCCGTCGTTGTCCACATCCACCTGGTTACCAAGCATCGGACCCGTCGGCACCAGACGGTGGCGCGCTCCGTTGTCCTCAAGCAGTGTCTTGTATGGCGCCGGCGCATCGCCGAAGTCCAGTTTCACTACCGTGGCCACGGACATGTCGTTGTCCGGGTTGGTATCGAACTGGTCCACGTGGGCCAACATGGCCGTGTTTACAAGGTCATCCTTGATGTCGCAGAAGAACTTGATGCGGAGCTCGCGAGTCTCGCCGCGCAGGATCTTGTTGATCTTCCAGACGGCTGTGTGCTCGTCCGGGAGCACATCAGGACCACTCGGATCTGCCTGTGTCGGCGGCGTGAAGGCGAACTGCTCATCGTCCAGATTCCAGTACGCGCGGTCGAAGGTCATCTTGTTTGGATTGTAGATGTCCTTGACGCGCACCCAGGTGGCCGGCTCCGGACCCAGGTTCTTGACCCGGATCACGAACTCGGCGACGCCACGGTCTTTGTCCGCGTCAAAGGAGACGACCTCCTTGGTGATCTGCAGATCGGCGTTGCCCGCGCCCTCGACCTTGCCTTCCACGATGCCCTGCGGGCTGTGATCGGCGGCAGAGCCGGTGTCGATGACCTCAGCCTTGATGCCGAAATCGTCGCCGCAGGTGGCACGACCGGAGATTTCGACGAACTCCATGTCGAAGATATCCTTGTGCGGACCGGCGGGAGCGTCCAGGCTCAGCTTCCATTCCACCGGGAACGGGTAGTAGGCGGCGTGATCCTGCAGGGAAAGATGGGTGCCCATCGGCCCGAAGGGGTTGACCGGCACGGCCATGCTCGCGCTGGAGGCGGGATTCATGGAGGCCACCGGCTCGAAGCACCCGTGCGGATCAGACTCGCTGATCAGCACCTTGATGTCGTGTGAACCGTCAGGGCCAAGGTTGGTGAGCTTGACGCGGAAGCGGATGTCTCCTTTCACCTTGGGCTCGACCTCGAAGAGCTGTTCTATCTCGAAGCCGACGGCGTTGGTCTTCTCGGAGAAGCTCCCCAACTTGAATACGTTGCCGTCTGGTGTGCGGATCAGCACGGTGTCGTCGGCCTCAATTCCAGGCAGCTGCGTAGCGACAAAGGTCTGGCCGGCGATGTCCGCGAAGCTCACATCTTCAAACGGCGTGTCCTCCAGGATGACGCCCTCCGCGGTCAATTCTGTGACAATCCTGAACGGGCTGCTGACTTGCGAGAAGCGGAGGTCCCGGGTCGGGTCACCGCTGTGCACCGACATGCCGGTTTCCAGGTCAATACGCTGGTTCTGGCCCGCCACCATCAACTTCGCCCGAGTCGGATATACCTCAAGCTCCAGATCTGCCTTTGTATTGTGCACCTCGGCCACAGCAGGGCCGTTGTTGGACAGATCCGGATCGATGGCACCGATCACCTCGGTGATGCGCGCATTGCCGCTGAACCAGAATTTGGGCTCACACTTGACCTTGCCCTCGACCGTGAACTCCACGTCGTCGTAGGTATAGACGTGATTCACATGGGTCGGCGCGCCAAGTGACGCCCCCCATTTGATGGGCAGCTTGAAGTGCGGATCGACGTCCGTGCCGTTGATCTTCTTCACCTCGAAACACTGCTGGGTGTCGTAGGTGTCGAACCAGACCCACACGGTCGGAGCCGCATCGGGACCCAGGTTGGTCGCAGTGATCGTGAACTCGACCGTTTCACCTTTCTTGACCCGCTCCTTGTCCGCCTCGATTTCCACCTGGACGTCAGCCTGCTTCTGGTAGTACTGACCGAACACACTGTCGGCCGTCAGGAGCAGCGTCAGGAAGACGGAGATGAGAAAGGACAGGACCGGGACGATCCAGCTCGGGCCGGAGCTCTTGCGGGATCGAGGTGCCGGGACCGGTGAGAAGCGCTGATAGGGGCTTCCAGCCGAGTATGGGGCACGTGGGGTGTTTGCGGCGTACATGGCAGCGAACGGTTATCCGTTGATTAGGTGCACGGCAGGCCACGCAGGGCGCGCGATCTACCGAACACGGATAACGGAGCCGTTCAGGGCCCTCGGGAGGCCCGTCCGCTCACATGCACAGAAAGTCGGTCACGTCACGATCGGACGTCCGACAAGCGAGAATCGGCGTAGAGATATGTCCGGCGTGTTGCAGCCGGATGACCGATTTCTAACGGATGAAGGCTGTAATGGCCAGCGCGAACACAGTCAGCGCAAGCACAAACAGGTCACCGAGACGCAGTCTCGACGCTTCCTGCCGTTTCTTTTCCTTTTGATAAGCTGTTTCCATCATTCTTGCCCGTGGGTGCGAGCAGCAGCGCGATCACGAGGAACACGGCACAGATGGCTGCAAGCACGGCATCCACAAGTGGATATCCGGGCGGGTCAGTAGAGGAATGGAGATCCCCTTCAGTATGTCGGCGGCTCATAACTGAATTGCCTCACTGGAATCGTTCGCGCGGTCCCAGTTCGGCTGACTACGGGGCGGCGTCCGGGGGAAAACGCCGATCCTTTTTGCGGCTAGTCGAGCTGGGGGGGACCTAGAGGGCGAATAGAGCGCGCTCCACAGCCATAAAGGCAGGAGCGGCCAGCATCGCCATCAGGAGCGCGATCGTGAACAGATCGGCAATCCAACTTTTACGCTGTTGCATCGGGGTAGTAGCGTGTCTTAATAGGCGTGAGTTAGGTCGCGTTACGGATATATTAACGGGCTCTGTGACCGATTTCGGGGGGCGTGTCCGATTTGTGCTGCGTTTATCTACTGCCTGTTGTCTGTTTTCTGGCGATGGGGTCCGGAGTCTGATTTGTGCCAGAAAGAAGCCCCCGACCGGCATTTCGATCGGGGGCTGAGGGCACAGACGCGTTCGTCGGATGGATAGGTATCGGCCGCTGGCGACGACCGGTGACGTGTGCGTCGGGGAACGTGCCCAAGTGCATCGGCGGCCTGCTTATTTCATGAGCACCAACTGCCTGGTGAACGCGCCTGCCTCGGTCTGCAGGCGATAGAGGTACGTACCACTAGTCAGACGCCCGGCGTCGAACATGGCCCTGTGCCGGCCGGCCTCCACCACGTCGGAAACCAGAACGGCCACTTCCCTGCCCAGCACATCGTATACAGCCAGGTGCACCCGCCCGGTGGTCGGCACATCGAAGCCGATCGTAGTCGACGGATTGAACGGGTTCGGGTAGTTCTGCGCGAGTGCAAATGCGGTCGGCAGGTCGCGGACCGGTTCAATGGTGGTAGACGTGACTGATCCGGCCGATGGGACCATCTCTACGCCCCCGCCCCGGTTGCCAAGCAGGATATCGCCGTTTTGCAGCGGCAGAAGCATGCTGACGTACCCCTCTTTCAGGGCAAACTCAACAAAGTCGCGGCTTGGTACGGTGATCGGCGCCGTGTGCTCGAATGCGCCAAAGCCCCAGCTGCCGACCAGGAGGTCATCGTCCACGTCCTCCTCGTCCGGGTCAAACGCCAGCGTGCGAATCTCCGGGGTGACCACGGTGCCGTTATCCAGGGTCACGCGGACATCGAGTTCGTCCCACAAACTGACGACCGTTCCGCCTGCATCGAGCGTGATGCGGTAGACGCCCCGACCCGTGCCGGCAAACAGATACTCGTTCGAGTCCGGAGAGAACTCCAGGTCGAACACGTGGCCACCCGACGCATCGATCAGCAAGTCGTTCACGGCGACTCTGCCGAGCGGCTCCCAGGTGAAGCCATAGTCTTCCGTGTGGTACACGCCCCGCCCGAAGACGCCCGCGTACAGCACGCCCGGCTCTGTTGGGTGTGCGGTCAGGCTCCAGGGCAAATCGGCGCTGGCGCCCGGCAGCGAAGTCACCTTCTGCCAGCTCGCACCTCGGTCGAACGAGCGGTAGACCGTGCCCGTATTGGCTGACAAGTAGATGATGCCGCTCGCATCCTCCTCGATGGCGTAGACGGTCGTCCATCCCGGCGTTTCGCCCGGGAAGACAGCGGCCGCGCTGGCGAACGTCTCTCCGAAGTCTGTGGAGTAGTACAGGCCCTCCGAGCCCCAGGTGGCGGCCCAGACCCAATCGTCCGTCGAGTCCGCGGGCGTGCCCCGACTGTCCAGGAACAGGTCGGTCACGTAGACCGGATGCGGCAGGCCGGTGCCGCAGGGACGCCAGCGGTTCCCCACGCCAACCTGGGTGAAGAGCACGCCGTCCGGGTCCGGAATGCGGCACAGCACACCCGTGTTCAGGCCCGGACTGCCTTGCGAAAGGCCCACCAGCACACGCTCCAGCCCGTTCGGCAGGTTCACCTGCAGGGCCGCGACACCATGGCCTTTGGCCGGGAACGGGAAGGTCGGCAGGAGAGAGACCCGCACGCTGTCGGCGTTGTCCGTCGCAACGGTGTCGACCGAAATTACCAGGCCTGCGTTTTCGGTGGAATCCGGGGGTACGATCCCCTTCAGCAGCGCGTAGTAGACATCCTGGATGTGCGCATCCATGATGCCGGTGACCTCCATGGTCGCGGTCACGCCGGACTGCAGCCACGGAATGACCCATTTCTCGGGCGCATCCAGCGTCGGCAGCGAGAGCGTCGGCGGCGAGCCATCGTAGTAGATGCCGCGGCTGGGCACGATCGGCTGCGTCGGACTCACGGCATCCGGAATCGTGATTTTGGGAATCACGCAGGTGGCGTGCTCGATGCCGTTGTTCGTGACCGAGTACGTCAGCGTGATCGGGTCCGTCGGGTAGAACTCGTTGGCAGAAGCCGTGACACCCACCGAAATTTCCGTCCTGGCGTCCAGTTGCGACTCGATGGAGTCAAACGTCACATCCTGGTTGGACGCCGCCGTGAACGTCCACTTGCCGGTTCCAACGCGCTCATAGACCAGGGAATGGTCCGTGATGCCGCCTTCGGTCACGATGTCCAGAATGTCCCCGTAGCACCTCGGCAGCACCGGGTCCTCTCCCATGATATGCGGATCATAAAAGGGCGATGGGGTCACGATGAACCGGTCGTTGCCGGACTCTCCCTGGATCAGGACGTTGAGCATGACCGCGCCAGCAACGTCGAGGTTGGGGAACGTGATCGTGTCGTCCCCGCCCCCTGGCCGCACGATCAGGGAGTCGGTCGGTGTGGTGAAGGTTACATCCTCGCCGCAGGTCACGCAGTCGATGAACGAGAACCCATCGCCCAGACCACCCGCGTCACCGGAACCGTTCAGGTTGATCGTGTTGTCGTCGTCGTTGAACTGGAAAATGGCCTTGGCGGGCGTGGCCGTGAAGAAAATGGGCTCCAGGCCGTCGTAGATGATGTTCAGGTCATCAAAGGCTCCGGGTACCACGGGGTCGTCATCATCGATGAGGAAGTTGCCAGAATCCTCGTCCGTGTGGATGGAGAGGAAATCGTACGTCGTGGCCCCCATGGTGGAATTCTGAATGGTCAGAAAGTCCCCCGGGCCAGTGGTGGGATCACCGCCATTGAACGTGATGGTCCCACTGGTCAACGCCTGGTTTTGCAGGTCGATGCGCAGTTCGTCGTCGCCATCGCCTGCATTGTAGACAACGCCTCCGGTCGGGATCGGAACGCCGCCGGCAAGATCCACCAGCAGCAGATTGTCCGTGTCCAGGCCCTCTATGGTCAGACTGTTCATCCCCGAGATCGCTGGGGCCTCAAACAACGTCACCGTTCCGTCTCCCAGCGTCAGCGTGGTGCCTGTCAGCGAGAGCGTGATCGTGCCAGTGACATTCGTCCCGGACGGAAGGGTCACGGTCACGTCCGGCGTGCTGGCTGCGTTGACCAGGTCCACCGCGTAATCCTCCACTTCTCCCTTGGCGACATAGCCGAATGGTTTGTCGCACCCGGAGTCGCAATACCTGAAGCGAGCGAAGCTGGCACCAACACCTGTGCCACTGGGGATCGTGAACTGAACTGTTGTCAAGCCGGTATTGAGCGGGGCAGCGGTAATGACCTCTTCGCTCGCATCGTCGAAGGTGCCGTCGATATTCAAATCAATCCAGGCATACAGCACTCCGCTTCCGACCACCTGGACATCGGCCGTCGCTATCGTCGATCCGGATGCCGGAATCATGAGGCTGCTCAGAAAGGTCACGCCGTCCTCATCGTCCGCTCCGTCGACGTCGTCACCGGTCGCGTCCGCCGGCGTGTCCTGTGCATCCAGGTCGATGTCGAGCTGGACCCCCATGTAGTGCGTGATCGGAGCTTCGACACCGTGCCGGGCCCCATCGTTCAGCTTTTTCGTGCGATACCCGTTTGCCGAAGGCGCGTCGCCGTAGTCCATGCCAACGATTTTGACGGGGTAGTCCTCCACCTCGCCGTCGGCCGCGTCTTCTTCCGGATCGTCGCAATAGGTCGTCACCGAGCAGACTCTGACGCGCGCGAACGTTTCGCCGGCGGACCCGCTCGGAGGAGTGACGGCGATGACGTAGTCGCCGGTTGCGGGTGCAGCAGTGACTCCGATATAGTCGGCGGCCTGCGTAAACTCCCCGTCGGCGTTGAAGTCAATCCACATGTGGATGAACCCCCCTGCCCCGTCAACATTGACGGTGACCAGTTCCGTCGCACCGAGTGCATAGATCGTGGGAGGCACAGCGATGCCGTCTTCGTCGTCTCCGTCAGCGTCTCCGTCATCGCCGCTGGCCGTCGCCGAGGCCTGGTTGCCAGAATCTGAGTCCACAGTTGGGCCCAGACGTGGCCCGCCCGAGAGGATTTCGTGGCGTGCGCTTCTTGTGGCGGCCGTATAGGTCGCAGGGACATCGCCGTAGTCGTATTGATTGACGGTGATGGTGACGGTGCTGTTGCCGGCATCATCGTCAGCCTGGTCGGCCGCTGTGATGAGTGCCGTGTTTGTGACCGTGTGCTCTACGCCCAGGGTCGCGGCTACCGTTGCCGTCACCATTCCTCCGCTCGCAATGCTGAGTCCGGACCACGTGGTGCCCACGAACTGGGCGGAGGCGACTGCTGAGTAGTCGGTTGACCCGAGCTTTGCGTCCGTGACGGTGACCCCGGTCGCGTCGGTCGTCGTGGAGGTGTTGTTGACCTGGATCGTGTACGTCAGCGTGCCGTCATCTGCGTTGAAGGTGGCGCCGGCCGATTTGGAGATGGAGAGGTCCGCGTCGTCGTCTAGAATGGTGTATTCGTGGGTCGTCTGACCCGATGGCGCGTACCCGGTGCCGGCCGCGATTGTGACGACAATGGCCTCGTCAGCCTCGTCTTCGCTGTCACCCGTGATGGTAATTGGCAGGGTGGTAGAGCTTGTTCCGGCTGTCACCATCAGGGTCGTACTGGCCGCGTAGTCGCCGCCCGAAGCCGTACCACCGTACGAGAAGTTCAGGGTGATGTCGTTTATCGGCGTCGGGGATATTGTAATGTCGAGGGATGGACTGTTTGACTCGTCCCCGCTTGAAGTTGCCGCGTCGAATGAAACCTGCGGCACATCGTCGTCCTGAATCGTCGCGGTATGGGTAGTGAAGCCTGTCGTGCCCGCGTTTGTGGGCGCGCCCATGGTCAGCACGACGGTCTCGTCGTTCTCGTCCGCGCCGTCGTCATTGACGGTGATGGTCACGGATTCTGAGGCTGAGGTAGCCCCAAATGTGAAGTTCGCCGGACTGATGGTGTAGTCATTGGGAAGCGCCCCCTGGCTCGCCGATCCGGACAGGGCGTACGGAACCACCACCCCCCGCTCGCTAAGTCGGTCGAGAGTCACCGTCACCGTCATATTTCCTGCCCCCTCGACACCGGACTGCACATCCGCCGTAAAGGATGCGTTCGGCTCCACATCGTTATCCTGGATGGTCGCTGTGTGCACGGTCGTTGTGCCGAGCGTGGCGTTGGCAGGCGCGCCCAACGTCAAGATCATGTCTTCCGGGTCTTCGTCGATGGCGTCGTCGTTGACCGTAAGCGTGACGAACGCGCTTAGCGCCTGTGCCGCGATGCTGAATTGTCCCGCCGACGCCTCGTAGTCCTTGCCGCTACCCTCCGTCGCCGATCCTGACAGGGTAAAGGGCGCAGTGACCGCAAAAACTGTCTTGTGCGAAAGCGTTGCCGTCACTGTCGGCGAAACGGACTCGTCATTGGACTGCGCGCCCGCAGAGAATTCGACCGTGGGCACCGCATCACCGTCATTGATAGTCAGGCCGACGGTCGGTAGCGTGCCCAGATTGTTTCCGGGACCGGTAATCGAGGTGACTTCAAAAGTGAGGGTCTCCGCCGACCCTTCGTAGAGCATGTCCGCCGTGGTGGGGATGTTGACAAGCGCCGAACCCCCGCCCGCAGACACCATGATCGAGCCTGTCGTCACGGTGAAGTCGCTGCCACCTGTCGCCGATCCATTCGTGGTGGTATAAAACACCGTATGTGGCCCCGTGTGGTCAATGGTGCTTGAGGCACAACTTGTCCCGTTGTACTCCTTGACCACGACTTGCACCTGCAGATCAGTGCCCTCCGTCACCGAATTGATCGTAGCAGATGCACCCGGGCAAAAATCCTGAGCGACGGCCGGCGTGGCGCCAGCCAAGGCTACCGTCAGCGCGCAGCACGCGAGTGCCACCTTCACTTTTCCAGACAAAACCAGCTTTCCTTCGAGACGGAAAGGCCACCGTCTCATTTTGATACCTATCCGCATCTAGAAGCGTGGGAAAGGCGCGTTTTTGCGCCCCCTGGCGGATCTGTGTTGTGATTCGTCCGATTGCGATTCTGCGGCCCCTGTGCGGCCCCTGTGGCCCCCTCCCATCGAAAGACCCCCGGCCTCCTTTCGGAGACCGGGGGTCTGTGCACGAAGCGCCAGGTGCTTCGGGTAGCGTAGTGGAGCAGGCCGGGCGCTTGTCGCGCAGGGCTACTTCATAAGTACCAGCTGGCGAGCGTAAGCGCCCGACTCCGTCTGCAGACGGTAGATGTACGTTCCCGTGGTCAGGCCCTGGGCGTCGAACTGCACGGAGTGCTGTCCGGCCTGGACCGAACCGTCAACCAGGAGGGCCACTTCGCGACCGAGCACGTCGTAGACCGCCAGGCGAACCTGACCGGACTGCGGCAGCGCGAAGCCGATGGTGGTGACCGGGTTGAAGGGGTTGGGGTAGTTCTGCTCGAGCACGTAGCCGCTTGGCAGCTCGGCATCGACCGGCTCGTCTTCGGTGGAGGTCGCCGAGGCCGCAAGCGGCTCTCCGAACTCGATACCACCTTCCATCGAACCGAAGGCGATGTCCTGGCCGTCTTCGGAGATGGCGACAAAGGCCACTTCCTGGCCACGCAGGGCGATCTTGACAAAGTCGACGCTCGGCGTGAGGGTCGGAGCCGGGTTGCGGAAGGCGCCGAAGCCCCAGGTGGTGGCGTACAGGTGACCGTTCATGTCGAAGGCCAGAGCGCGCACCTCGGGGGTGACCACGTCGCCGTTGTTCAGCGTGACCTCCATGTCCAGCGACTGCCACAGGCCAGTGCTCGATCCGTCACCGGCGAGCGACATCCGGAAGACGCCGTTGCCGGTGCCTACGAAGATGAAGTCATTCGTCGGATCCAGCTCCAGGTCGAACGCATGGCCACCTCGGTTGGCGATGAGCAGGTCATTGACAGCCTGGCCGCCCAGGAATTCCCAGGTGAAGCCGTAGTCCTCGGAGGTGTAGATGCCACGACCGAAGGTGCCGGCATAGAGGCGACCGCTCTCACGCGGATGGGCCACCAGGCTCCAGGGCGTGTCCGCATCGACTTCCGGAAGATCGCCGATCTTCTGCCAGGTCTCGCCACCGTTCAGGCTGCGGTATACGAAGCCGTGGTTGGTCGAGATGTACAGGAAACCGTCCGCATCCTCGGTGAAGGCATAGACCGCCGTCCAGCCAGCTACGTGCGTATCGCTGACGCCCGGGTTGACCGCCGTGAAGGACTCACCACCGTCGCGCGAGACGTAGAGACCGTCAGAACCCCATGCGGTGAGGTAGATCAGGTCACGATCGTCGGGGTCGGTGGTCTCGACGTGAGCGAGGTCCGTCACGTAGAGCGGGTACGGGAGGCCCGCGCCACACTCACGCCACAGCGGGTAGTCGTCACTGAAGACACCGTCGAAGTTCGGCACGCGGCACAGCACGGCGCTGTTGAGACCCGCGAAGCCGTTGGCCAGGCCGACGATGAGGCGCTTGTCCGTGTCCGGATCGCCGTCGTGGTCGTACCACAGGGCAGCCGTAGCCTGCGCCTTCACCGGGAACGGGAAGGCCGGCTCGATGTCGAGAGACACCGAGTTGTTGTGCAGGTTCGGGTCTTCCTGGGGAGCGAGCGCGGTGATCGTGGCCTCACCGTTGTACTGGTAGCCAACCTCCACCGTGTAGCTCAGAGTCGCCGTGGCACCAGGTGCCAGGGAGCCCACCAGCCACATCGGTGAGTTGAAGGACCCCTGTGTAAACGTCGGGCCGTCCAGGATCGTCAGCGCGCCGTCCAGCAGCGTGTCGTTGATCTTGATGCAGTCCGCCGTGTTCGGGCCAAGATTCTCGACCAGCAGTTCCACCGGCAGGATATCGCCCGGGTTGGTCGACGGGGTCGGCGGCAGGATCAGCGAGAGCTTGACGTCCGCGACGTAGTCGGCGAAGTGCTCCATCTCGTCGAAGGTCAGCAGCTGATGCGAGCTGCTGAAGCTGATCTGCTTGCCAGCTTCGTCAATCGTGTCGATCACCGCTCCCAGTGAGGTATCGATATCCAGGACATCGCCCACACAAGTGCTGGGAAGGCCACCTTCGATGTCGCCGAAAGTCAACGAGCTCGTCGTTGTTAGCGGAGCAATCAGGAAGTGATCCGGACCATCGGTGATCCCCTCAGCCACGTCGTCTCCATAGAGAGAGATTTCAAACGAGGCCGGGTTGCCGTTGCCATCGGTCTCATCCACGCCTTCAAAGGCGTAAGAGTCTGATCCCAGCCCTGCCCAAACCTTGAGGGTCGTAGTCGGGTTCTTGAAGGTGATTTCCTCGGACCCATTCGAGTCGATGAACGTGAAGCCGTCCGCGTCTGCTCCGTTGTCACGGATGACGATGTTGTCGTCGATCAGGTCGGAGAACTCAAACTCGCGGTTGGCCGCACTGAGATTGTCCTGAACGGGTGCGAAGTCTCTGAAACGGATGGTGTATCCGCCAGAAATCTCAACATCGCCGTCGCTGGCGTTGAGTGCCGTATGGTTGACAGTGGTGTGCACCGTCCCACTCTCATCGACCAACACAAGTGCGTCGTCGCCAAGCTTGCCGTCGACATCCAAATCGAACCCGGAGGGCATCATCTCAATGTCAACGACGAAGGAGTTGGGACCGCTGTTGCCCTCAATGAGGAAATCAGTGGTTGCACCCGTTCCGATGGCTACCAAGTCGTTGGTGAAGATGATGGTTCCGTTTCCATCAACGAGAAGGATGTCCGTGGCGGTGAACTCAACTCGCACCGGCTCTACCACACCTTCCGGCATCTGGAAGGTCTTGGCAGCGCTTCTAAACTGCGTGGTTACGCTGTAGTCCTCCATCTCGCCACCGGCAACCGCGCCAGTCGTCGGCGAATCGCAGACGTCTTGGACCGTACACGCCCTGAAGCGCAGGGTCAGGAGCGTTCCCGGGGTCGCAACACCGGTAAGCTCATCCACGTCGATGGAGACCCAGTTGAGGCCTGAGCTCACGGGCAGGTCATCCACCTCGGTTGTCCACACCACTCCGGCCAAGCCATCATCGTACTCGGCGAATACCGACAAATAACCGTCGTGGGACAGGGTGACGGGTAGGAGATTCTCGACAGGGGCGCCAGCGCCCCCTCGCTGAATGAGACCGCCTGGCAGTGGGAAACCAACACCATCCTCATCAGCTTCACCGGTCGTGTCATCAGTGTCCGCTGCGAGCGATCCCGTCACCGAGGTTTCGGCATCACGGAGCACGCCGAGCGTCAGGTCATCCGACATCACGTGCGATCCCGCGGCGATGCGGTCGCCGAAGTCAGCTCCGTAGACGGCGGTGATGACTCTATCTTCGTTGTCACCAGGGTTGGTCTCGACAGAGCCGGCACCCTGGTCCTGGACGAGCGCCTCAATCGACGCGTGGTCGCCGTGTGCAGCGGTCACTGAAGTAGTGACAGTGTACACCCGGGACGAGCCCGCACCGATCGTCACAGCGCCCCCTCCGCCACAAGTGAACGCACCGTCGACGACTGCGCTCACTGAGCCACCACAACCAGACTGGGTCGTCTTGGATAGCCCAATTAGCTGATAGTCGATGACAACGTCTGTTGCGGCCGCCGCACCATTGTTGGTGACTGTGAACTCGTACACTACGGCCGGAGCACCACCAATGAGCGCGACAGAAGCGTCGTTGACCGTTCCGGTCGTGCTGGTAGCCACGATTGTGAGGTCGACTCCATCGTCGTCGGTGATGTAGCCGGCAGCTGTCTCGTCATCGATATTGTAGCCAGTCCCGTTCTGGAGCTGTACTACGAAGATCTCGCCGTCTTCCGGAATCTGGTCGTCTATGATGGAGACCGGAATCATCTCGTCTACAATGGCCGGGTTGCCGAAGGACACTCCCGCGACGTTGATGCTGGCAGGCCCGGGTGTGTAGTCCTGGTTCTTCAGGGCCGTTACATCGAGATACGCGATTTGGACGTTGTAGGCCTGCTCCGAGTGATGGCTCGGACGTGCCTTGAAGGTGAAGCTCCCCGCAGTTTCCAGGCCGCTTTCGTCCTGCACCATGATCACGGTTGGGACGTCTTCGTCATCCTCGATCGTCACGGCGCCAATGGCATCGGAGACCGTGTAGTTGGCGCCGCCCGGCACTAGCAACTGAACCGAGAAGAGTTCGTCACCCTCGTAGATGTTATCTGGCCAAGTTGGCACGTAGAGCACAGACGAAGCGGACATAGCGGAGATCGTCGAACCAAACTCAGCGGCGCTCGCAAACGTCATGGCGTTTGCCGTGGCGTCTCCGTCGTAGAAATCGACGTCTTCCGCGGCACCCGCTCCATTCTCCGTGTTTCCTACCAGGAACGCCAAGTTTGCTGTCGTCTGGGTGTCAAACACGATGGCCTCGTCCGAGAGGTGGGACAGGCTCAGTGTCAGGGCCGCCGAACCACCTTCCAGTATGCTCGCATCCGAGATGCTGACGCTGGGGTTGGCTTCATCGTCGAGAATGAAGACCGTCAGTGCGTCGTTTGCATTCAGCGAGAAGCCTACCGGGTTGAATAGCTTGATCTCGAAGCACTCATATCCGCCGTTCGTCGCGTTCTCGCGGATGGCGTCGTCGAGGGTCTGCACCGAGATCGGTCGCTTCACACCGGCACCTGAATTCTTAGGGAACGTCAGCTGACCGGAGATCAGCGGGTAGTCCGCGTTCAGGGTGGCGTCGTTGACAACCGGAGTCGCTGTACACGTTCCCGCCTGCGCCACGTAATCGACCGTGGCGTTGGCCCCAAGGGTCCCGCCGCCAGATAGTTCGACATATGCGGTCTTGCTGGCACCTTCGTTGAGCGTCGTACGACGTCCGACAGAGCCAGCAGGGCCGTCAGTTGACACTGAGAACCCGACCGTTTGCGCCGACGCGACACTCACACTGAACATCAGGCCCAGAAGGAAAATGAGTGAGCGCGCGGCGCTTGAAAATGTGTCAGCCACGCGCAGACGCGCGGCCTTTGTAACACCGTTCATGACAGCTTACCTGCTGATGTTGAAACAACGAGGAGGGGCGGCTGTCACGGTTTAGCCCTGCGCGACGTCCGCTCCCATGCATGGACGGAGAACGGACCTTCCGATTTGATTCAGAATGCGCGTCCGATTGGTTGTGCGATTCGTCCGAGGCCAGCAAAACGCGTCTGATTAGCGCTTGGAGAGCGCGGCGTTGCGGCGGGTCGCGGCGCGTATCGCCCGAAAACAAACCGGACAAAAAAACCCCGGCCTCCACATGGGAGGCCGGGGTTTCGGCGATCGAGTGAACGACCTAGCGTAGCGGAGCAGGCCGGGTCACTCGGGGTCGCGCAGGGCTACTCATTACTTCATCAGGACTAGTTGCTTGGCGAAGCTTCCCTTGTCCGTCTCAAGCCGGTAGATGTAGGTACCGGTCGGCAGGCCTGCGGCGTCGAACTGCACTTCGTGCTGTCCGGCCTGGGCGGTACCGTTGACCAGAACCTTGACCTCGCGACCCAGCACATCGTAGACCGACAGGCGGACCTGGCCAGACTCGGGCAGTGCGAAGGAGATCGTGGTTACCGGGTTGAAGGGGTTCGGGTAGTTCTGATTCAGAACGTATCCGCTCGGCAGCGTGGTCTCTTCACCGGCGATGGGCTCGGTGTCGGTCGAGGACGCCACAGGCATGATCAGCACGCCCTGGGCCTCCGTACCGAAGATCACCTGATCGCCAGCCGGGTTGACGGCCACGAAGGAGACGTTGGCGCCACGAAGGACGATCTGCGTCATGCTCGTTGCGGTCGTCGGACCGGAGGAGAAGAAGGCCCCATGGCCCCAGGTGGTGACGTAGAGGTCTTCGTCGCGATCGAAGGCGAGCGCGCGGGCCTCAGGAGTCACCGTGCCGCTGGTGAGGGTCACGTCCGTGTCAAGCTGGCTCCAGAGTCCTGCAGCATTGCCGTCTCCGTCCAGTGCCATGCGGAACACGCCACCGCCGGTCGCGGCGAAGAGGAATCCGCTGGTTGCGTTCGAGGACGGGGTGAGCTCGAGGTCGAAGATGTGACCACCCTGGTTGTTGATCAGCAGCTGGTTCACTGCAGAGCCGCCCAGGAAGGACCACGTAAAGCCGTAGTCATCCGAGGTGTACACGCCGCGGCCGAAGGTGCCTGCATAGAGGCGGCCGTTCTCGGTCGGGTGCGTGGCCAGGCTCCACGGGGTGTCGGCATCGACCTCGGGGAGGTCACCGATCTTCTGCCAGGTGCTGCCGTTGTTCAGGGAGCGGTATACGAAGCCGTGGTTGGTCGAGATGTAGAGGAAACCATCCACATCTTCTACGATGGCATACACGTTGGTCCAACCCGTCGCGCCGTGGTCGCCGAGGTCCGGCTCCAGAGCGGTGAAGTTCTCACCACCGTCTTCGGAGACGTAGAGACCGGCGGAGCCCCATGACGCGAGGTACAGCTTGTCGTCCGTTGAGTCAGCCGGCGTGCCCTGGTCATCCAGGAACAGGTCGTTGACGTACAGCGGGTACGGCAGGCCGTTACCGCATTCGCGCCACAGGTTGGCCGGGAAACCGGTCGCCGGAGGCACGCGGCACAGGACCGAGCTGTTCAGGCCAGCGAAGCCGTTGGCGAGACCAACCACCAGGTGCTCATTGGCACCGGTGCCGAACCATGCGGCGGCCGTGGCCTGTGCTTTGGTCGGGAATTCGAAGGCCGGCTCGATGTTGAAGGACACCGAGTTGTTCGATTCGTTCGGATCGCTCTCAGGAGAGTTCACCGTGATCGAAGCCGCGCCGTTGAACGTCTGGCCGACCGTGACCGTGTAGGTCAGCGTAGCCGTATCGCCAGAGGCAAGCGCGCCAACGGTCCACTTCGGGCTGGTGAATGAGCCGACGCTGAAGGTCGGGCCAGAGTTCAGCGTGAAGGCGCCGTCGAGCAGAATGTCGTTCACCATGACACAGGAGGCCGTGTCGGTGCCGTTGTTCGTCACGGACAGCGTGATCGTCGTGATGTCGCCGGCGTTGAGGTCGGTGCCGGCCGTCGAGGTAGCGGAGATCGCCACGTCGGCGGACTGGTCGGCGAAGGCCTCGATGCCCGAGTAGGTGATGCTGTTGTGCGCGCTGGTGAAGGTCACCGGCGTCGTGGTCAGGTTGTTGATGACCGCACCACCGGAGGTGTCGATGTCGAGCACGTCACCCGGGCAGACCGCAGGGGTGCCGCCGGCAACCGTCATCGCACCAAGCGAGCTGGTGTTGGCGGTCGGGAGGATTACGAACGTGTCCTGTCCGGCGTTGCCATTGAAGGTCAGCGTCGGAGACGGTGTGTTAGTCTCATCCAGGCCGTCGTAGTCAATCGTGTCGTTACCGCCGCCCGCATTCACGACCAAAGCCGTGGTCGGGGTGGTGAAGGTAATGGCTTCCGAGCCGTTGGAGTCGATGAACGACATCCCGTCCACGGACGAACCGTTGTCGCGGATCACGATGTTGTCATTGATTACATCCGAGAACGTGAACGTTGCCGTCGTGATCGTGACCGTCGCCAGCACTGGAGCCAGCAGCGTGTAATCGATGTCAATCGTCACCGCCGCCGTGCTCTCCAGGTCAATGGCACCATCGCTGGCATTCGTGGCCGCATGTGTGAATGCCCACGAGCCGTTGTCGGTGTCGTTGATCTCGATGGCATCGGCACCGGCACCGCCATTGAAGACCAGGCCAAAGTCATCGTCGATGTCGGCGAGGTCCACCACAAGGGTGTTAGGATTGTCGTTGCCAGTTATGGTGAAATCGGTCGTGGAGCCTACGGAGGTGTAGTCCTGGTCCAGCATGGTGTTGCCATTGCCATCGGTAAGGACAAGGTCTCCACCGGCGTCTTCGGACAACACGACGGGCTCTACCGTTCCGGCAGGCAGGGTGAATCCAGTGACAGCTGACTCAAGCACGATACTGAAGTCCCAGTCCTCAACCTCGCCAGTCTGTGCGGCCTCGGTCCCGTCGTCGCAGTCGTCGATGGCCGCGCAGAGACGGAAGCGAAGCGTCGAACTGCCGCCCGCAGTAGAGGCGATGTCGAGTGGCACAAAGTTCAGTCCTTCACTCACTGCATAGTCGTTCACAGCGGTGATGTCGCCGATTTCCGGAATGATTGAGAGATAGCCTGATCCTCCCTGCACGTCAACTGCGATGTAGTTGGTCAACGTGCCGGCAGCCGGTTTCACGAGGTTGCCGACGGGCAGCGAGACGCCGTCATCGTCGGTAGCCGTGTCAAGGCCGTCATTCGAGGCTTCCGCGGCAACAGTCGCGCCCAACTTGAGATCGCTCGAGATACGGTGGGTGGGAGCCGTTCCGCCGTAGGCTGCTCCGCTGCGGTCACCGTAGTCGAGGCCAACCAGCGTGGCGGAATCGCTGTCGGAGTCGTTGGAGTTGTCCGTGTCGTCCGAGTCGGCGACTGAGGCGGTAAGCACAACAACGTCTCCGGCCGACCCGCTCGCCGTCACCGCCAGTTCCAGCGTAACAGACTCGTTGGCCTCCAGGTCACTGGCGAGGATGTCACACTTAGAACCGTCCTGAATCGTCGCATTTGTACCGCAGTCATCAGCCGGAGTCGTCGAGCCCGAGTAGCCACCGCCTGTCAGCGTTGCTGCACCAGTCAAGAAACCACCGGCCGGGTAGCTCAGCGTAACATCACCAGCGGGAGTTTGAACGCCATTGTTTTTCACCGTAATGACGACAGTCGTCGCCGGCGTCCCATCCAGATCGATGGATTCATCTGCGACTGCAACGGTGACCTGCAGTTCAGTCCCGTCGTTGTCGGTGATCGTGCCAAGACCGTTCTCGTTGCCAGAGTCCGGATCGTAGTCGGCGCCGTCAACGACGGTCACGATGAAGTTCTCATTGCCCTCGACGTCGGTGTCGCCTGTGGTTCCGACCGTAGCCGTCCCGGTCTTGCCCGTGTTGGCGATCGTGACCAACACGTCCGGTGTGTAGTCCAACGAGGTCGTCGCGGTCAGGTCCGTATAGCTGAGAGCCACATCGTAGTTGTCCTCAGCCTCGATGTCAGCGGTTAGGGTGAAGGTGAGGTTGTTTCCTTCGATCGCGGTCGCATCGTTGATGGCAACCTTAGGAACGCCTTCGTTGTCGACGATCGTCAGAATGCCGACGCCATCGCTGATGGTGTAGCGGGCGTCCGCAGGAAGAGAGACGTTGGCTGTCTCGTCGCCCTCGTACTTGTTGTCGTCGTTGATGACGACATTCAGGCTGGCGGACAGGTCCCCGGCAGAGATGGTGCCGAGTAGATAGTCAGTCGCGCCGTCACCGTTGTAGTCCGTGTCTTCCGTCGCACTCACATCCACGAAGTCGAGATTGTATCCCGTTGCTCCGTCGTTGTAAAACGCCAAATCCTCGTCGATGGCGTTGGAGAGGGTGACCACCATCGGGATAACGCCGGCGTTTTCGTTGCCGGAGCCGTCGGCGAGAGCGATAGTCGGATTGTCCTCATCGTCGATGATGGTTACCTCGACGTCATTTCGGTTTATTTTCGTCCCCATGAGATCACCGCCAACTCCGGTGATCTCCACTTCAAAGCACTCGCTTGAAGCTTTCGCCTGCGATGGGTTCTCTCGAATCGAGTCCTCGACGGTTGCAACGGAAATCGTCTGAGTAGCTCCCGCTGCCGAGCCGGCAGGGAACGTGATTGTCCCGGCGGAAACCACGAAATCGTCGCCCGCGGTCGCCGAGTTCGCGGGCGCCGTACAGGCGACCGTTTGAACCACATAATTGGCTGTGCCCGCATTCGTAATCCCGGCGTCGTAGAGTTCGACCGTGAGCGTAACGGAGTTGCCCTCAGTGACCGTGGCCGTAACGGGATTGAATCCCGCCTCCTGCGCAAACGCCGGAAGCACCGACACAAACGCCAAAATGACCAACCCCACTACGGTGTTGACCAGCGTCCTCATGCGCGAGTTTGTAGTAACAGAGTTCATGACAGCTTACCTGCTGTTGTTGATACAACATTGCCGGGCGGCTGCCACTGACCCGTTGCCGGGACTCGCGACACTCCGCACCGCTAACCAGACACGGAAAACGGACGCTTCCCGCGGATTTCGGTCAGGCGGCGCGATTGTGGTTCAATTCGTCCGAATCCTCCCACGTCGTGTCCGACCTGTATCAGGCCCATGGCCGAAAACAATCGATTCAGCCCCATTCTGAGACCGCAGGGCGCTGCGCCCCCACCCCGGATGTCGCATCCCCACCCCTCTCCGTCGCCTCATTTTCCAGGCATGTCCGAAGCTATCTCAATCCAAGACACCCGAAAAACAGCCCGCTAAAGGGTCCAGGAAGTCGCCATCGCCTAGCCGCCCATCGCCAAAGACGGCCTAATCCGCCCGGAACCCCCTAAGCCCCCCACCAACCAGTCGGGAGCACAAACCACCAGGCCTACCACACCCCGCGGTGCGACTAAAGTCCGAGTTCCCACCCAAGACGAATCAGCGGCACCCCCTGCAGCCCAAACAGCTCCAGCTGCAGCGCCTCCTCCAAATCAACCCGCTCCCGCTCCAGAGCCGCCTGAAATTCCGCCTCCGAGGCCCGCGGCCCATCTGCCGACAACTCCACCAGCGGCTCCGTCAGCGCCACGCCAACCCCGAAGTTGAACCCGGCGCCTCGCCAGCCGACCATCAGTGCCGGCACGGGCCCGGACAGCTCAAACCGCCCGGAAAGCTTGCCATACTGGTCCGCGGTGTAGGTCATCCCGTCGATGACGTAGGCGCCTTCATCCTCCGGAGTCGCGGCCAGGGCCTCATACCCGCCGATCAAATAGCCGGCGGACAGGGCAAAGTTGCTCCTGAAGGGATGCAGAGAGGCCATCGCCAGTCCCCCGGAAACGGTGGGCTCCAGCGTGTACCGGTTGCCCTCGAAGTCCACGTTCGTGGTGCCGACAGGCGCAAACCCGAACTCCCCGGACACACTCAGAAACCGGAAGAAGGTCTTCTTGGTGACTGATCCGCCCACCCCGAGTCCACCGATCTGCGGGCCAAATGACCACTGGGCCGCCACAGGCAGCGCGCAGAGGCTGAGGATGAGCAGAAAGAGGAGTCGACGCATACCGGTGTAATCGGCAGCGGGCCGGGCTGAATCAAGGGGTTCCGCCCGCGCAAATCATGCCTGCGGGCCAAAGATCCCGGCTCATTGCATCATTTGCGTGTAATCCGACAAGTGGGCCGGATCCATCTGCTGCAGCAGATCAAACGCCTGGGACGCCACAGGCGACCCTTTGAATACGGCCACCAGCTCCTGGTATTTGGTCGCAAAGAACTGATCCAGGAAATAGATGCGATTGCTCGCCGTGTACAGCCCGGACAGGTCCTGAATCACCTGCAGGATGGCCGCCCGGGACCGCTCCGTGGTCGCGACAAACCGGTCCAGCCCGTGGTAGTGGTAGTCGAAATAGGCCTTTCTCAGGTCCCGATACCGCTGATCCATGATCTGCGAGATCAGCTCACCCTTGCTCCGATCTCCCCCCAGCGACTGCCAGCCGAGCGCTCCCGACGACTGCGCGATCTCCGCGATGCGCCGCGCGCGCTCGAAGTGCGCCGTGCCCCCGTACTCCGAGAACGTGTCGTAGTCGTACCCCAGAATCAGGTACCCGTAAAAGTTCAGCACGCTCGTCAGAGGGTGAAAGCGGTCGGGCTCCCACACCAGCGGCGTGCCCTGCGGGTAATCAAACCGCCAATCCTCATCGGAGAACTGGACCACCGTGGACTGCTGCGCGGTCCCGTAGATCGGCCGCCTGGTCGCCACAATGAGTCGCGCGCGGAAACTCGTCAGCGACACCGCCTCCATCATCACGATCTGCATCGTGCATTCGATGCGCTCGGTCTCTTCGTACCGATCCTCCGTCCATCGCCGGTCATTCATGTACTCGGCGACCCGCTCCCTGAGCTCGTCCAGGTACGTGTAGTCCGACCCGGACAGGTTCGCGTAGTTGATGGTCACCGAACAATTGAGCTCCTGCGCCTGGGCCGGAACGGCCAACAGAATCAGAAGCAGGAACGCCGGGAGGTATCGCATGCGGTCGTGTTTTCGCTCGACGCAGCCTCCTACAGGCCCCCATCGTTACAGTTTCCGGCCACAGGTCCTCTCCTGGTATGACCTGTCCACGAATCCTTGCCGCTTGTTCTGTTCTGGCGATGAGCAGCGCGCCCGTGCCGGCGCAGGTCCCGCTGCGCATGGCGCTCTCCGGTGTTGGCGTGGCCTACGCACTCAATCCGGCGGTGCGCGCCCCGGGCCGCATGCAGATCACCTCCGCGCGCGCATACGCCATCCCGGAGTTGACCGAGATTGCCGCCGTTCTGGAGGGCAAATACGTGCGATTCGGTCTCGCGCGACTCGGCTTTGAAGGCTATCACGAATCCACACTGGATGTGGCGGCTCGCCTTCCCGGGGTTGCCGGCCTGCGGCTTCGGGTCCGACACGCCCGGCTGCCGGGCTTCAGAGCCCAGGCGTCCCTGAGGCCGGAGCTCGGCGTAGTTCGCCCTCCGTTTGGCGTGGTCCTCTCTCCGTCCGGGTTCGCCTTCGGCGGCGTGTATGAGGTACCGCCCTGGACGTTTCTCGCTGACATCTCCACGGACCGCGGCCATCTCGACGGCGGCGTGGCGTGGCTCTACAGGGTGTCCGCCGTCACCCTGCTCGGCTCAACGGGCATCAATCCGGAGCGGCTGGGCCTGGGCATGCTCCTGCAGACCGGTCCCCTTCTGCTCGCCATCGCGGTGAACCGGCACGTAGAGCTTGGCTGGAGTCAGGCCGTGGGGGTAGCATGGCGCTGATTCTCTTTCTGGCGATGCAGTCGCTGCCGGACTCGCTGATCGGTGCCGAGGACTTCTCGGAAGCGCTATGGGAGACGTTCGGCGGTAGCGCGGCCTGGAGTGTTTCCGTTCGTCGCGGCGGGAAGGTGCGCACTGCAGCCTCCGGCGAGTGGGGTGCATTGGTGCTTCGGGACCAGCCCTCCGGATACCTGCAGGCAGGTCCGATTCTGGCGGGGCATTTCAGGGTGCGATCTCCAGGCGGATTGGTCACTGGCACGCCGCGTTTTGGCTCGCCGGCGGCAGGAGGATCGGCCCTTGGGATGGCGCGCGTTCGCGGATATGCGGGCACGGCGGGGAATGCCTACACCGGGCTGGCCCTGGTCACCCGGCGCGTTTCGGGGTGGATTACCGGCAGCGGGTCGGGCTTGGTGGCCCATGCCGGACCCATGCAGCTCACCACGACATCTGCCGGCCTCGCTGAGATTGGCGTGAGCGCCGGACCCGTCGCCGCTGCGGTCAGCCCTGACGGCGTGATCGCCGTGGCGACGCTGCAAGAGCGGCGCGGCAGACCGATGGCGCGCGTTGCCGTTCGCTGGCTGGGTCATTTGCCCGACAGCGCCTCCCCTCTGCGCGCGTTCTCGGGGCCGGAAGCAGGGATTTCCATGCTGATCCGGGTTCCACACGTCCAGATGAGCGCGGATGCTGCTCGATCACGGGCAGCCGTCGTCGCCGAGTCCCGTGTAGAGGCACGTCGCGGGTCGCTCAGAGGCAGGCTTGTCGTCAGAAGCCGAAGCCGTGCGCGGCCTGCCGGCCGGCTGACTACCAGCACCCCCGTGCGGGAGGCTCGTCTCCTGCTTGCGATGCCGCATCTGGCCATCGTGCTGCAGGATCGACAGGGCGCCAGGTCATGGTACCTCGCACTGACCGCGGCCTGGCGAGGAATCCGCATCGGCATCACGGATTTCTCGGCACAATCCGGCAGCCCCCAACTGGCAGTCTACGAGCCAGGAGTTGCCCACCAGTTTCCTGTAGCCCGCCTGGCGGGGGGCGGGCGCAGGGTGTGGGCGCTCCTCGAGCGCGACCGGGGTGGTCATCGCCTGGCCCTGAAGGTCGCGCATCAACTCAAACGCCCGGCCGGTCCTCTGGACAGGCCGGTCGGGCGATTTGAGATCGCGTTCTCGCTTGAGCGACGGCTGCGCGTTGCCGGGCCCCCGGCCCGGTAACCCGCACTTAGTGGCAGTCGCAGTCCTTGATGCGCTTGACGGCCTTGTGCGACTCTTTCGTGTCCATGCGCTTCAGAGCGCGCACGGCGGCGCGGGAATCGGCCGAGTTCGGCCGTGCCTTGGCGATACCCTCCAGAGCCTCAATCATGGCAAAGCGCACGGACGATTCGATTTCGTGGTCCAGGTGGTGAATCTGCGACTCCACATGATCCACCCAGGCGTCGACATCCACCGAGGACAACTCGTGTTCGATGGTCCAGAGCACATTCTCGAAGTCGATTGATCGCAGGGCCGAGCCGGCGGCGGACAGCGCCGTTTCGGCGATGTCGCCGATGGCGGCGCCAAGGCCGGTGATGTGCACGGTGCCTGGATCGACGTGCACGTCGATCGATGCACCCGCGTTGTCCCAGTCACCCTCTTCCCAGTTCTGGTTGTCCCAGTCGCCTTCTTCCTTGTTGCCGTCGTCCCAGTTGCTGTCCCACTCATCGTCATCCCAGTCGATGTCGCTGAGCGCATGGGCGGCTGCACGGCGCACATCGCGGTTCTCATCGTCCAGCGCGGCACGTAGCGCATCGATCGCGTCCGGGCTGCCGATCTCGCCGAGCGCGTAGGCGGCAGCTTTTCGGTTTTCGGCGTTGCCGTCTGCACGCAGCATTTCTGCCAGGGCATTCAGAGCACGCTCGTTTGGCTCGTCCTCCAGAATTTCGGCGATGGCCCACGCGGCGGCCCGCCGGTTATCCGCGTTGCCATCACTCAGTGCATCGATGAGCGCATCGGCGGACCCGGAGTCTTCAATCTCGCCGAGCGCGTGAATGGCAGCGCGCCGGGTTTCCGCGTTTTCGTCTCCCAGGGCCAGTTGCAGCCCTTCAATCACGCGCGGGTTGTCGGATTCGAGTTCGCCCAGCCCGTAGATGGCCTGCCGACGAATCTGGGCATTGCCGTCGTCCAGGGCAGCGACCAGCGCCGGGATGGCACGTTCGTCCTCAAGCTCCGCTAGTGCATAGATGGCAGCCTTGCGAATCTGGCTGTCGCCGTCCCGGGCAGCGCGCTCCAGGACCGGAATGGACTCCACATCTTCGAGTTCGCTCAGCGCATAGATGGCCTGTCGGCGCACCTTGACGTCATCGTCGTCCACGGCCAGCGCCAGGGCGCGCAGGGACTCTGACGTGTCGATCTCGGAAAGTGCGTAGGCAGCAGCCGTTCGCACCTCCGTGTTTGCGTCCCGCATGGCAACGGCCAGTGCAGGCACAGCGCGATCGTCTTCGATCTCACCCAGCGCCCAGGCGATCTTGGCCTTCACTTCCGGTGAGCGCTCCGCATTCAGTGCGGCTGCGAGGGCTTCGGTGGCACGCGGGCTTTCGCTCTCGCCCAGCGACCACGCGGCCATCTCCCGCACATTGGCATTCTGACTGCCCAGCGCGCCAATCAGTACCTCCACGGCCCGGCCCGAGTCTGCCTCTTCGGCGATCTCGCCGATCGCCCAGATGGCGCGCTCCTGGACGTCATCGTTCGGATCCTCGGCCAGCGCCAGCAGCGCGTCCAGGGCGGGCGTGTACTCGATTTCTGCCAGTCCCCATGCGGCGGTGGCTCTTACCTCCGCGTCGCTGTCGTCCAGAAGGGACATGAGCGCCTGACCGGCCCGGCGATCACCGTCATCGGCGTTGTCTCCGATCATGTAGGCCATCTGACGGCGTGATTCCGGGTCGCGCTCGGATCCGACCTGGTTGATCAGGACCGGGATGACGTCGTCCTCATCCATCTCGGCAAGTGCCCAGAGGGCGGCGCGCCGCACATCGTTCGAAGGATCGTCCGACATGGCCTTGCGAAGGGCCGGGATCGCGCGGGCATCGCCGATTTCGCCCAGCACATGGGCCGCTTGGCGACGAATCTCCTCGTCCTCGTCGCCCAGCGCCTTCATGAACGCATCGACCACCTTGCGCTTGCGGGTGTCGATGGTGTCCGGCAGCGCCACGTTCGGTCTGCGATCCGCGACGGCCGGCAAGAATGAGCGAGCCCTCTCTGCGAGCTCCGATTCCGGAGCCGGATCGGGGCTTTCGGGAGCGGCCTCAGGTGCCTGGACGTCCGCACTGTCCCAGGACGCCGGCGCCTCGGTTTCCGTAGGCGTGGTGGCGAAATCGGTGGCGGAAGACTGCGGCGCCAGGGCTGCAATCGGCAGCACTACAACCAGAGCCGCGATCATGACGGCGGTGGTGTGTGCCCTTGTAAAGCCGCGGCGGCGGCGATCCGGATCCAGGATGGCCAGCACACGACCTTCCAGCTGTGACGGCCGGGCCATGGCCACCGCGCCGAGCGGGTTCGCAATCGTCGCGCGCAGAGACCTTGCGATATCCAGCAGATGCTCGGCGTAGTTCGAGGCCTTGCCCCCAGCCATGAGTACCTGGTCGTCACAGGCCCGCTCCCGCTCCACCCGCAGGCGACGGGACGCGACCCATACCAGGGGATTGAACCAGTACAGCGCGCAGGCCAGCTGCGCAAAACCTTGCGTGGTGCAGTCCCAGCGCCGGATGTGGGCGAATTCGTGGGTCAGGACGTAGCGGCGGCGCTCGTCGGTCCACGTGTCGGCATCGCTCGGCAGCAGCACAACCGGTTTGCGGCCGCCCCAGGTGACGGGCATGGTTGTAACGTGGGATTTCAGCAGGTGCACTTCGCGCGTGATCCAGAGGCGATCGCCGATTTCGTCTGCCAGATCCAGCCACTCCTGATCGCGGATGGGCCGCGCGCGGCGGGCGACCATGTAGAGGCCTACCGCGCCGATGAAATGATGGCCCATGATGGCGAGAACGCCGAGCAGCCAGATGCCCAGCAGGATCACGGACCAGTGTGTGCTGCGCAGGGTGCTCCAGATGTCGGCCATGCCGGCCAGGACCGCATTGCGGGCGGGCTGGATGGCGGGGGCGGCGGGCTCCTCGGCGAGTTGGGCGGCGCCGGGGGCTTCCGTGCTGGGGGCTGCGGTGCTGGGGGCTTCCGTGCTGGGGGCTGCGGTGCCGGCGACCTCAGTGCCGGGCGCTGCGGATTCGACGGTGCCGGCGGCCTCAGTGCGGGCCGCCGAGGCGCCGGGTGTGATTGCGCTGGCTTCCGGATTCGCGGCTCCTCGGGTAGTCGCGGACCCGTTGGTCGGGGGCACACCCGCCTCGGACTCGGCAGCGAGCCCATCGCCCGTGTCCGTGGTCCAGGGATTTGCCGCTTCCGTTTGTGCGACAACGGCATCGTAATGGGCGTTGTGCTGCTCGATCGCCGCCGCGTGGAACGTGCTCCCCGCGGGCAATACGTGCCAGTTCGGGAGCATGGCGGTCAGAACCGGCATTGCAAGAATGCCCGTCACCGCAGCCAGCCAGATGGCGTGGCGCACGGATGCGGGACGCTTGCGCAGCAGCGAGGTCGCAATACCGGCCAGCGCAAGAATCAGGGCTGCCTTGATGGTGAGGTCGGCGAGCGCGGCGACCAGCGGAACGGCCTGCGTAGGTGAAAACAGGGTGTCCAACATGTTTAGCGTCCCTCCTCGCGGGCTTCCTGGATGCGGGATTCCAGGCGTTTCAGTTCTTCGTCAGAAAGCTGGCTGTCTGATGCTTCCAGTAGCGCCGCCACCGCCTGGGATACCGAGCCTGAAAAAAAAGTGGCGACCACGTGCTTCAGGGCGTGTTCGCTGGCGGTGTCAGCCGGGACCACGGGTTGGTAGACGTAGCGTGGGCCGACCTTTTCGTGCTTCACGTGGCCCTTCTCTCCGAGAATGCGGAGCAGGGCTCGCACCGCCGAGTAGCTGGGCGGATCCGGCAGATTGTCCATCACCTCCGCCGCGGTTGCCTCACCGAGACGATAGATAACGTCCATGATCTGTCGTTCGCGCCGGCTCAGGTCCGTTTGCAACGTTTCTCCCATGTCAGCTCTCTTGTACTGCTAAAATGTTAGCACTAACTTACGAGTACGGTTCAGGCCCGTCAAGTCGGGAGTGCTAATTTTTTCCCACCTACGACACGAGTCGCCGTGAGTTACGTACGGATCGGAAAAAATCAGCGGCGAACGGTGACCCAGCCCAGATCTCTGGCCTGCCCGGTGCGATACGCCTTGCCCCAACGCAGATTGAACTCCAGCACATGCAGGAAATTGAACTGCACACCCACCCCACCCCCGACCGAGCTGACGTGGCGATCCAGCGTCTCGGTGGAATTGAAGCGCTCCGCGAATCCATAGATATAGAAGGCCCGCACGAGCGATGGGATCATCAGCGACCCATTTTCCGGAAACCAGAATGGCTGCACCGTTTCCAGGGTGGCCCGCACAAACGTGCCGCGTCCCGGGATCACATCCTCGTGCCCGCGCGGCATGAAGAAGTCCGTGTTGTAGACGAAGCCGCGCGTTTGCGACAGGGACGCCAGTTCCACCTTGATGCTGTTGTTGATGCGGCTCAGGAACGGCAGATAGATGCCTAGCTCGTTGTAACTGGCGGTCGCGTTGCCGCCAAACGCCTCCTCGGTGAACTCGAACTCGGTGGCTGAAACGAACGTGACTCCGCGGCTCCAGACCAGATCTCGAAGCCCCGCCTGAAGGCCCCACTGAAAGCTGGCCACAGGCGTGAAAGCGATGTTGCGTGTCCAGTCGCGCACGAGCGCATCGTCCGCACCGAGAAGCCGGTTTTGCTGCGCGTCCAGGAACAGCGCGAAGTTGGCCGTGCTGCGATGGATGTTGTCCTTGAGTGTCACCGGCAGGCTGAGGCTCAACTCGGCGCCGCGCTCGTCTCGGATCACACGCAGCGTGTCCTGGCCAACGCGGGCGACAAACTGGTCCGGTCGGCGATACAGCCGCGCGGCCGGGCGGATCGCTGTGACTCCCGTGGTGATGCCGACCTCCCCCCAGAATTTGCTGTCCTGCAGGAAGCCCTCGCCCCAGTAGGCAAACTTGGCGAGCGGGTCCACGCCCTGGAGTGCCAAACCGATGCCCGTTCCGAGATCGGCACCCGGCCGCGCGGTCGGTGTGTTTTCTAGGTAGACGGTCGGATAGAGCAGGCGCGGGCGAATGTGGTCTACGGCACGGTACGTGCCCGCTAATGCGGCGACGCCTGTCGTGTCGATAAAGCCGCCCGGCGCGGGGGTCGCCGCGTCAGTGCCTTCCGCTTCCGGCGCGCCGGAGGGATCGAACGGAATCGTCTTCAGGTCAAACCGCTGATCCTGGAACTCGACGAATGCCAGCGTGCTGCCGTCGGGCGACAGCGTCGGCTCGAAGGCCCCATAGGCCACGTTGGTCAGGCGGATCGTGCGTCCGGTGTCCACTTCGTGCGCGAACACGTTGATGACGTCGGTCGGATCAGCAGAAAAGAGTAGCCAGCGTGCGTCCGGAGACCAGGTGACATCGTACACCGAGGCGCCGTTAAAGACCACCGCGGGGCGGAGGGCGGGCTCGGCCGCATCGCTCAGATAGAGCCCCTGCACCCCGAGCGTGTTCACGATCAACGCCGCGCGGTCATGGTCAGGGCTCGGCTCGATCTGCACGAACCGGCGGCGGGCCGGCGGCAGCACAGGCTGAAAGCCCGATTCGGGGCTACCGTGCACCCAGTTGCTGAACGCGCCATCCAGCTGAATGGCCCAAAACGACCCGTCCGGAAGTTCGGTCGGCCCGATCAGGCCCGCGCCCCGGGTCAGACGCTCTGAGTTGCCGGTCTCGAGGTCGATGCGGAAGATGTCCGAGTCCGCCGCCCGGCCGGCCAATCGGTTGCTGATGTATCGGCCGGCGATGAGCGACTTCCCGTCAGGACTGAAGCTGAATTCCAGCTCCTCGTTCAACTCCTCGTGGGCCACCGGCGTCATGCGCCCGGTGTTCATGTCGATGGCCACCTGCCCGCGTCGACGATTGTAGGCAGTCATGTATGCGATGACCGTGTTGTCGTCTCTCCAACGGGGCCGCCGCACTACCAGGCCTTTCTCACCGGCGACGGTGCGGGATTGTGTCAGCGTACCCAGCGCTTCCTGGCGCGCGCGTTCCCGGGCGATGGCCTCCTGCCGCTGGCGTTTGCCGAAGGTGCGAGGGAACGTGCGGGTGCCGTACCAGAAGCTTGCTCCGTAGCCAAAGAACGGGAATCGGTTGTGGAACGCAGTCGCCCGGCGGAGGGCGGGAATGTCACCCGTGGAGTCGGCGAGGGCCTCCATGAGAATGGCGCCCCCCTTATAGAATCGGTCTGTCGGCCGCGTATACCACGGGTTCTCAAGCATCTGGGCCAGTGTCCAGGGCTTGCCCTTGCCGGCCGCGGCGCGGTACTGCATCACGAACCACGGATGATTCAACCGTCCGGCACCCGGCTCAAGACGACTTTCCACGTAGACGGCCGCGCCCTCGGCGATTCCCGGCGGGATCCACATGTTGAGTGCCCGGGCGATGTCGGGTGCGAAGGGTTTGAGGATGCTGTTCACCCCGAACCCTGCGCTATAGTCACCTTGCGCTGCATGCACGAGCTCGTGCGGCGCAACGGCCATCAGCCAGTCCGCGTGTCGCACGGACAGACTGCGGCCGAATAGTGGAACTCCCTCGATTTCGGACTTCGTGGGTACGGTGGCGACGAAACCGTTGCCGCGGTCGCCGTATCGGTTCAGTACGACCGAGAGGCGATAGTCCGGTTTGATCGGGAACAGACGGGAGACATCGGGGATGCTCGCTTCGAGCACGGCCGCCATTTCGCGGGCCTGCTCTTCGGTGCCTTCCTGATAGATAACGTCGAAGTGCGCCGAGCGCATGACCAGGTAGTTGACCCCGGGCGGTCGGTAGACCACGGAATACACCGGAATGACCTGTGCCGACACCGCCATCGGCGGAACGGTGATTGGGGCCAGGATCAGCGCAGAGAGGAGCGCCAGGGTCGCACGCATGCAGGAGTGGTCGATGTGTTTTCAGGCGGCCTTCGGACCTTCCGGTTGTGCGGCCGGACGGATGCGCGTCGAAGATAGCCGACCGCAGCGAACGCCGTGCCCCCATTGGCTGGCACCGGGTCACGACGTCCGCGCGGCCGTGGCAGGAGTCACCCCTCTGCCGGGCACCGTCTCCGGCCTCCTGGCATGCTCCCGCTACTCTGAGAAACGGAATTACTGTCAGGATGACGACAGTGGGTGGAGAAGAAAGTTGGTAGGGCGGCGCTGGGGGCGCGGCGGCGCTGCGGCGCACTTCGGGGACGGCGCGCGCCGGCTCGGTGCCCCGGCCCTCACAGCCCGCGCCGCTTCACCGTAATTCCCGCGTCTCGCTTTTGGGCGACTCACCCCAGCGCCCGATATTCGCGCCGGAGAGGTGCCGGAGTGGTCGAACGGGGCGGTCTCGAAAACCGTTGTGCGCTATGCGTACCGAGGGTTCGAATCCCTCCCTCTCCGCCAGGAAAGCCCAGCGAGCACGCGCTTGTTGGGCTTTTTTGCGTGCTGGCCTCGCTCCCGGGGGGCGCGATTTGCCCGCCGATGTGGAATCCGGGGCCGCTATTCCACCAGGCGGCCGGCGCAGCGCACCCCGACGTGCAATAGGCCCCCGGTATTCGACTTACGCCCCGTTCGCGAGGCCGCAAACATGGAATGGGGGCCCCGCATTCCACGAAACCGCCAAAGCGACCCCGCGGCACGCGCGCGCGCCCGGCATGAGCGATTTGCCGCCCACATGGAATCCGGGGCCGCTATTCCACCTGGCGGCCGCCGCAGCGCACCCCGACGTGCAATAGGCCCCCGGTTTTCGACTTACGCCCCGTCGGCGAGGCCGCAAACATGGAATGGGGGCCCCGCATTCCACGTAACCGCCAATTCGACCCCGCGGCACCGCGCGCCCGGCATGCGCGATTTGCCGCCCACATGGAATCCGGGGCCGCTATTCCACCTGGCGGCCGCCGCGCCGCAACCCGACGTGCAATAGCCCCCCGGTTTTCGACTTACGCCCCGTTCGCGAGGCCTCATACATGGAATGAGGCCCCCGCATTCCACGTAACCGCCAATTCGACCCAACGAGCACGCTCGACCCTCCCCTAAACGTGCTGGTCCACCAGCACCGGATTCCCGTCGGGATCCACCACCACGAAGCTCCCGGGCCCTGACTCCGGATCGCCTCCCTCCTGCAGGATCTCCAGGCCGGCCGCGCGCAGCCGCTCTTTGATGGCCCGCACGTCCTCGAACTCCTCGAGCGTCTCCGTCTGCTGTGTCCAGCCAGGATTGAACGTCAGGATGTTCTTCTCAAACATGCCCTGGAAGAGCCCGATCACGGTATCGCCGTTGCGCAAGATCAGCCAGTTCTGGGCTTCCTCACCGTGCACGTGCTCGAAGCCCAGCGTCTCGTAAAACGCCCGTGAGGCCTTGATGTCCTTGACGGCAAGGCTCACCGAAAACGCGCCCAGTTTCATACCGATACCCCGGAGTGTGCTGCGGAAACCATCTCCCGCATAAACGCCTCATCGCCACGCTCTTCAAAGGCGTTTCCTACTACCACGAACGATGCGCCCGCAGCCACCTTTGCAGCCACCGCTTCGGGTGTGCGCATCCCACCACCGACAATAATCGGTACCTGGACCGCGTCCCGAATCCCAGACACCATGGCATCCGGCACGGGATGATCGGCACCGCTGCCCGCATCCAGATAGAGCGTTTGAAGGCCGAGCATCTCCCCGGCCATGGCCGTCGCCACGGCCACGCCCGTGCGCTCCCGAGGCAACGGCAATGAGCCGACCATGTATTGCGCCGTGGTCAGCGCCCCACTTTCAACCAGCATATATCCGGTCGATATGGTCTCGAGCCGCATTTTCCGGATCAGCGGAGCGGCGACCACGTGCCGACCGATCAGATAGTCCGGATTGCGCCCGCTGATGACCATCAAATAGAGTAGCGCATCCAGATTGCCCACGACCTGGGTAATCGCGCCGGGAAAACCGATCACCGGCAGCTCAGTGTGGCGTTTCAGTGTTGCCACGTACCGATCCAGCTCGGTCGAATGCACGAGACTGCCGCCCAGGAAGAAGGCATCGACACCGGCCGCGGCGGCGCGTTCGGCCACCTCGGGCAGGCGCTCCTCGGGGGTGTCGTCCGGATCCACCAGGAGCACAAATCCTGCTCCATGGCGATCGCGCGCGGCAAGCAAACGGTCGAATACAGAGTGCAATGGCCCGGCCGTCAACGGTGAATCATTTCAGGGGCTCGGCGAGCGCCGCAAACTAGGCCAGCCGCCTGTCGCGGACAACCAGCGCGCGCACGCGGCTAGCCGGCGCCGGGAGTTGGCACGCACAGGCGCCGCGCGGGCGCTCCGGGCCAGCTGAGCCACACCGCTAGGTCCACGGCGCCAAGCCCGCCGCGCCGGAGCCAGCGACGCCCCCGGGCCTTGCCGCGCACCGGCGCCGCGAGGGGCGATCCGGGCCGGCTGAGCCACACCGAGCCGCGGCAGCCAAGCCCGCAACACCGAGCCGCGACCACCAACCCCGCCGCACCAACCGCGCCCCACCTACCCCAGCATCTCCCCAACAACGCCCGGGGCCGCCGCAAGCGCATCGCCCAGCTTGGACGCATCACGCCCACCGGCAGTAGCCAACTGAGGCCGCCCGCCGCCACCGCCGCCGACGATCTTCGCCAGGGTGCCGACGACCTTTCCGGCCTGCAGACCGCGACCGACCAGATCATCCGCCACCGTGACCACGAGGTACGCCTTCTCACCGTCCGACGAGCCAAGCACGCCGACGCCGCCGTCACCAAGGCGTGACCGCATCTCCTCACCCAGGGTGCGCAGCGCATTCATGTCGGCATTGCCCACCGATCCCACCGCCACTCGCGCATCGCCCGCCGAAACGGCACCGTCGATGAACGCCCCGAGCTGCCCGGCCAGCGCCTGCTGACGCACAAGATCCAGCTCCTTCTCCAGCCGCTTATTGGCATCAATGAGGTCTGCTACCTCCTCGTCGGAAGGCCGCTGGAGCGATTTGAATTGCCCGCGCACACGCCCGAGTTCATCCAGTTCGCCGTGCAGATAGCCGAGCGCATCGGCCCCGGCCAGAGCCTCGACGCGACGCACGCCGGCGGCCACCGAACCCTCACTCCGGAAGCGGAAGAGGCCAATTTCGCCGGTCGCGTCCACATGAATGCCGCCGCACAACTCCACTGAGTAGTCCGGATCGAAGGTGATCACCCTCACGGTGTCGCCGTACTTCTCGCCAAACAGCGCCATCGCGCCTCGCGCCACGGCCTCATCAAACGGCACCGCGCGCTCTTCCCGCAGCCCGATGTTGCGCTGGATCACCTCGTTGACGCGCTGCTCCACGGCCCGCAGCTCCTCCGGCGTCACCCGCTCGAAGTGGCTGAAGTCAAACCGCAGGTAGTCCGGCGCGACCAGCGATCCCTTCTGTTGCACGTGCGGGCCGAGCACTTCCCGTAGCGCAGCGTGCATCAGGTGGGTCACCGAATGGTGCTTCTTCGTGCGCGCCAACCGGGCGGTATCCACCTGAGCCACCACGGGCGCGTCCGGCGCTGCCGGAAGCCGGTCTACCACGTGCACCACACGGCCGGCCCGCTTCACGGTGTCGAGCACCGCAATGTACTCATCGCCCACCTGGAGGGTGCCGGTATCACCGACCTGCCCACCGGACTCCGCGTAAAACGGGGTCTGGTCCAGCACGAGCTCAAACCGGTCCTCACCAACCGTGCGCACCGACCGCACTGCGGCGCCCTCCACACGCGAATGGTCGTAGCCGACAAAGGCCTCATCGCCCGTGGAAATGTCCGTCCAGACATCCGCTTCGGACTGGTCCACCTTGAAGTTAGCGGCTGCCCGGGCGCGGTCCTTCTGCTGCTTCATGGCCGCATCGTACCCGGCCATGTCCACGGCCAGCCCCTCCTCGCGCGCCATGAGCTGCGTGAGGTCGATGGGGAATCCGTACGTGTCATGCAGGAGGAAGGCCACCTCGCCGGGGACCTCGTCACGCTCCGCCGCACCCTGGAATCGGCGCAGGGCATCGTCGGATCCCCCGTACGCCTTGCCCAGGAGATCCATGGCCTTCGAATCGTGCGCAACCGGGCCTGCCTGTCCTTTCAGATAGGGCAACAGCCGCTCAAACAGCGCCAATCCGGTGCCCAGCGTCTCCAGGAAGCTCTCCTCCTCCGCCTTCGTAACCCGCTGCAGGTAGTCGCGGCTCTGCTCAAGTTCGGGAAACTGCTTGCCCATCATGTCGACGACCGTGCCGGCCACCTTGTACAGGAAGGGCTCGTGCAGCTCCAGCGTCTGGTAACCATAGCGCACCGCACGCCGCAGAATGCGCCGAATGACGTAGCCGCGGCCGGTATTGCCGGGCATGACGCCATCGGCGATGGCAAACGCAATCGTGCGCACGTGGTCCGCGATGACCCGCATGGCAATGCGGAGTCGGTCCGCGTCTTCGCCGGACGCGCCGGTCTCCTCATAGGACGTCAGCCCGCCGATCGGCGACAGCGAGGCCACCTGATCGAGTATCGGACGGAAGAGATCCGTGTCGTACGTGCTGCCGGCCGTCTGCTGCAACACAGATACGATGCGCTCAAAGCCCATCCCGGTGTCCACGTGCTTGGCGGACAGCGCCTTCAGGCTGCCGTCGGTCTGCGCGTTGTACTGGATGAAGACCAGATTCCAGATCTCCATCACCATGGGATGATCCATGTTGACCAGGTCCCGCCCCGGCGTCTCCGCCCGCTCGGCGTCCGTGCGCAGGTCGACGTGGATTTCGGAGCACGGACCACACGGCCCGGTGTCGCCCATCATCCAGAAGTTGTCCTCGCTACCGCAGTACAAAATGTGCTCGTGGTTGATGCCCGTCTCCGAGCGCCAGAAGCCCGCGGCCTCATCGTCCGGATCCAATCCCAGTTTGGCATCGCCGGCATGGACCGTGGCATACAGCCGGTCCGCAGGCAATCCCCATTTTTCCGTGAGCAGCTCCCAGGCCCAACCGATCGCCTCTTTCTTGAAGTAGTCCCCGAAGCTCCAGTTGCCGAGCATCTCGAAGAGCGTGTGGTGATACGTGTCGTACCCCACCTCCTCGAGGTCATTGTGCTTGCCGGACACGCGCAGGCACTTCTGCGAATCGGCGGCGCGCAGGTACGGCCGGGACCCCTCGCCAAGGAACACATCCTTGAACTGGTTCATGCCCGCATTGGTGAACATGAGCGTCGGGTCGTTCTCGGGCACGATCGAGGCACTGGGCACTATTTCGTGCCCTTTCTCCCTGAAGAACTCCAGGAAGTCGGTGCGGATCTGTTCTGCCGTGAGGCTCATGGCGGTACCGGGGGCGTTTGAGGGAGCCGAAATCGGGCCCTTTGGTATGAAAAAACGGGTCGCGGAAGATACGGGCGATGGGCCCCTGCCCCTTTCAAGATCACGGCAAATCGCGCTCGAAATCGCCATGCTGTATTTTTAGCACGGGCGTAACCTTAATGGATTTCGTACCGTAGCAAACCTCCAGCACGATTCGTGTGTCAGACCGCCAAACGGAATCAGAAGGAATCTCCCCATGAAAACCCGCATTCTCGGCATCGCCCTCATCGTCCTGGCCGGCCTCGCCGCCGTCAATCTCTATCAGGCGTTTGCCCGGGCATTCGGAGGCGATGAGCATCATGGCGCCTATGCCATCGCAAGCGCCTCGTCAGATGCCGACGTGGACGCCCAGGATTTCGACTTCGACTTCGACTTCGACTTTGATTTCGACTTTGACTTTGATGAAGCGGTCTCGGCCTCGGATCAGTCCAGGGAGATCGTGATCGATGAGCGCTTCAACGTGTCCGAGGGGCAGGATCTCTTTATCGACGTGCAGCACGCCGATGTGGAGATCGAGACGCGGTCCGGGGCCGACCAGGCCCGCATTGTCGTCACCATCTCCTCTCGCAACATGGATCGTGCGATGGAACGCTTCGAGGCCATGGACTGGAAGACCTACAAGGATGGCGACCGCGTGGTGGTACGCTCGGAGATGCCCCGCCGCACGAACTGGAACCTGAAAATGAAAATCGATGTGGTCGCGCTGATTCCCGACCACTTCAACCTGGATGTTCAGAGCACACACGGTGATGTGTCCGCTGGAAGCCTCTGGGGCAACGCCGAAATCAAGACCACCCATGGCGATCTGGATCTGGCCTCCCTGAACGGAGACCGGGCTGAGATCCGCACCACGCATGGCGATGTCGAGTCCGGCGACCTGATGGTGAAGCGGCTCGAAATCCGGACCACGCATGGTGACATCGACCTCGGCGACGTGACCAGCGATGTCTTCAGCGCGACCACCACGCACAGCGACGTGCAAATTGAGGAGCTCACCGGACGCTCGGAAATCCGGACCACACACGGCGACGTGCGCATCCGCGTGCAGAACACAGACGGCATGGACATCCGGACCTCACATGGAGACGTCAGCCTGCATGTGCCCTCAGACTTCCGCGCTGACCTGGATCTGCGGGCTGCCAAAGTGAACCTGCCGATGTCCGCCAACTTCGACGGCGAGCTCAAGAAGAAGTCGGCCTACGGGGCTCTCAATGGCGGCGGAGTCAACGTCGAGATCGCCACGTCGCACGGCGACATCTCGCTGCGCAACCGCTAGGCCGAATCAGCGCCCGATTTCTCAGACCTCCGTGTCGCCCAGGGCGGCGCGGAGGTCTTTTTTTGTCGTTACGGGACGGTCACAGCTGAAATCGCGACAGACGTACGCGGCCGCCTTGCCTTGCACGAGCCCCATGCCTGCGACGCCGGGCACCACCTGCTCGATACGCGACCGACGCTCGCCCGATGCCGGCAACCAGAACGCGAGTTCACCGGAACGCCGGGCTTCGGCAACCAGCGCATCGTCCTGATCCTGCGCCACGACAACGACTTCGCGGGCGACGCGCCACTGTGACGCGCCAAAGGCCAGAAATCCGGTCAGCGCGCCAGGAGACTCCCCCAGAACGGGGGCAGCGGCGCCGATAAGGTTGGCCGCCCGTTCCAGCCAGATCGGCCGGGAAAGCAACCTTCCCAGATCGAGCAGAACGCCGAGAGCCGCGCTCACTCCGGCGGGCATAGCCCCGTCATACCACTCCTGCTTGCGGACCAGGAGTGCCTCCCCTTGCGTAGACGACCGGTAGAATCCTCCGCCTTCGGCCGAGCAGTGCGCGAGCATGGCCTCGGTCAGCTCCGCGGCATCATCCAGCGCCTGAGGATCGGAAGTCGCCTGAAACAGCTCCAGCAGCCCCCAGGCTGTGAACGCATAGTCGTCCAGCATGGCGGCCACACCGGCGTGCCCGGCGAACCACCGGTGCTGCCACCCACCGGGCTCGCGCAGGTTTGTCCTCAGGAACGTATGCGCCGCAGCGGCGGCCTCGACCAGGTGCTCGGACTGCCAGACGCGACCAGCGCGGGCCATGGCGCCTATCATCAGTCCATTCCAGTCCATGAGGACCTTCTCATCGCGGAGCGGGCGCACACGGCTGTCGCGGGCCTCGAGGAGGCGGGCCCGGATCTTGGGCAGATCGACCGGCTCGTCATCCTGCGAGGCCGGGTGCAATACGTTGGTCCCGGTCAGCTCGCGGGTGGCCTCCTCCAGAAAGTTGCCCTCCGGACGCGTGCCGAACCAGGCTGTTGCGGTTTTCGCCGCCTCAGTTCCCAGCACGACTTTGAGCTCTTCTTCCGACCAGACGTAGAATCGTCCCTCTTCGCCCTCGGAGTCTGCGTCTTCGGCGGAATAGAAGCCCCCATCGGGATGCCTCAGGTCGCGGAGCACGTATTCGGCGGTCTGAAGGCCGACCTCGCGCAGCAGGTCATCGCCCGTTGCCAGCCAGCCTTCCACGCAAGCCTGCAGCATGGTGGCCTGGTCGTGCAGCATTTTCTCAAAGTGCGGCAGCCGCCACTCCACGTCGGTGCTGTAGCGATGGAATCCAAAGCCCACCTGATCAAATACACCGCCACGCCACATGCTCAGAATCGTCTGGTGTGCCGCAGTCACACCCGGCTCGCGTCCGTAGCGAAAGAGGAAGGTCAGGTTGTGCGGGCTCGGAAACTTGGGCGCCGAACCGAATCCGCCGTGCGTGGCATCATAGCGTGACGTGAGTTCGCGGAATGCGGTGTCCAGCCAGGCAGGTTCGATTGTGCCGCTGCCACTGGCGGTCTGGGGATCGGCCTGGCGCTCCAGCACCTGGACGACGTCGGCCGCCGACGCCTCAATCCGCTCACGGTCCTCCCGCCAGAGTGCAGAGACCCTCGGAATCAGGTCCATCATGCCCATGCGGCCGAATCGGGTTTGCTTCGGCAGATAGGTCGCCGCGTAGAACGGACGTTTCTCCGGCGTCATGAGGATCGTAAGCGGCCAGCCACCCTGTTTGCCCATCAAGTGGCAGACCGTCATGTAGACGTCGTCGATATCGGGGCGCTCCTCGCGATCCACCTTGATGCTCACGACATGACGGTTCATGAGCGCCGCCACCTCATCGTCCTCAAACGACTCCCGCTCCATCACATGGCACCAGTGGCAGGTCGCATAGCCGATCGACAGGAAGATCGGCACATCACGCCGCCGCGCCTCCTCAAATGCCTCGTCGCCCCATGGAAACCAGTCCACAGGGTTGTGTTGGTGCTGGAGGAGATAGGGTGATTTGGCGTCCTGGAGCCGATTCACGGTGTCGGGTCGAAGGGGGCATTCCGGGGCGGTCAGGCCGGCACCGACCGCCTATATTCCGGCCTCTTGAATCCCCTCCCAGACTATGAGTTCAGACAAATCCCTGGCCAAGGCCATCGCGGGACGTCACGAGCGGCTTCGGGCCGCGCTTTCTGCCCATGGCCTGCACGCGCTGGCCATCAACGCCGGCCCGACCCTCGGCTATCTGACGGGGTTGAGTTTCCACCTCTCGGAACGCCCGGTCATCGCGCTTTTCACCGCGGACCAGAAGCCGCAGATGGTGGTGCCCGAACTGGAGTCGCTGAAGTTTGAAAAGGCGGCGTTTGATCTGGACCTGCACACCTACAGCGAGAGCCTGGATTCGTGGCAGCCGGCGTTCTCGGCGGCGCTCAAGGGGCTGGGTTCGGCGCGCGTCGGCGTAGAGCCGCGCTGGCTGCGTTTCCTCGAGATGGGATTCCTGAACGCCGCGGCGGAAAAGGCCGACTTCGTATCGGGAGAGGAAGCCGTGGCCCAGTTGCGCATGCACAAGGACCAGGTCGAGCTGGAGCTCATGCGCACCGCGACCCGCATCGCCCAGGATGCCCTGAAGGACACACTGCCCAAGCTCCGGGCGGGCGTCACCGAACGTGAGGCGGCCTCCGAGCTCATCCAGAATCTGCTGCGCCACGGCAGCGAGGGCGAGCTGCCCTTCCAGCCCATTGTGGCGTTCGGTCCCAACTCCGCCAATCCGCACGCGGTACCCACAGAGCGGCCGCTGCAGGAAGGCGACCTGGCGCTGTTTGACTGGGGCGCCAACCATCACGGCTACTTCTCCGACCTGACCCGCACGTTCACCTTCGGCGAGGTGGATCCAGAGCTGCGGAAGATAGGCCAGCTTGTGCACGCGGCGAATTCGGCGGGACGGCGCGCAGCCGGTCCCGGTATCGCTGCGGGGGCCATCGACCGAGCCACCCGGACCGTCATCGCAGACGCCGGGTACGGCGAGCAGTTCATGCACCGCACCGGCCACGGACTCGGTCTGGAGGTGCACGAGGAACCGTACATCCGGGACGACAACAATCAGACGCTTCGGCCCGGCATGACCTTTACCGTGGAGCCAGGGATCTACCTGGCTGGCAAAGGCGGCGTGCGCATTGAGGACGATGTGGTCATCACGGATTCCGGCGCCGAGAGTCTGAGTGATATGCCGCGCGCCGTGGTGCCGATCCCCCAGGACTGAGTGGGCTCGGACACCCTGCATATTCTCCTGGCAGCCCCGGAAGCTCAGGACACAGAGCGATTTATGGGGCGCCTCGCGGCATGCCAGCGACCCCCGCTGGCCGTTAGCCAGGCGACCAGCCTTCGAGATGCCGCCCAGCTAGCCGGCGACCAGTCGTTCGATGTGCTGGTGCTGGATGCCCGCCTTGCGCAGGGGCTCAAACACGGCCTTCTGGCCCTGTCCCCGCTTCTTCTGGCGCTTCCCATTGTGGTCGCCCTGGATCCTGAGGAGGACAGCGAACTGGCCGGCGCCCTGCCCGAGGGCGTCATGGACTACGTGGACCGCGAGGGCGACACCGCGCACGCGCTCCAGCGCATTCTGTACTACGCCTCACGCCGATACGCGAGCTTGCGATCGCTCCAGGAGGCGGAAGGTCAGCTACGCTCGATCGTCGAGGGGATTTCGGACGGCATCGTCATCGTGGACGACAGTCAGACAGTGCTGTTTGCGAACCCGGCCGCCGAGGCCATTCTGCACCGCCCGCTTTACGAAATGCTCGGTGCCCCATTGGGCTTCAAGCTGCCGCGCGGGAGCGGAATGGTGGAAATTCTTTCGCATGACCATGAACCACTTCAGCTGGAGGTGCAGGTTCAGGCGTCTACCTGGGAAGGGCGCGATGCGACGCTCGTCACCTTCCGCGACGTCACCGCGCAGATGGCGCTTGAGGACAACCTTCGTCGGTCCAAGGAGGAAGCGCTCCGTGTTGCGAACCTGAAGACGGCCTTCCTGGCGAACATGAGTCACGAACTGCGCATGCCGCTGGCCAGCATCATCGGGTTCGCGCAGCTGATTCGCGACGGCCTGGACGACCACGAATTCCGAGAGTTTGCCGAGAGCATCATTTCCGGCGGAAACCGGCTGCTGGACACCATCAATTCCGTGCTGGACCTGACCCGTCTGGATGCCGATGCGGTGCAGGCGCACTCGAGGCTGGTGGAGGCTTCGGCTGTGGGACGGGAAGCCGTCGGCATGCTGGCGGCGCTGGCGCAGAAGAAGAACCTCCCGGTGCACGTGGAGCACGTGGGTACGGACGATACGGTCTTCGCCGATCCGACCATCCTGCGCCGCATCCTGAACAACCTCATCGGAAACGCCATCAAGTTCACGGACAGCGGCTCGGTGACGGTGCGCGTGGAGTCTGACGATGAGCTCGTGCAGATCCATGTGATTGATACGGGTCGGGGCATCAACCAGGAGTTCCTTCCGGAGCTCTTCGATGAGTTCACGCAGGAATCGAGCGGATTTGACCGCTCCCATGAGGGGTCCGGCCTCGGCCTGGCCATCACCAAACGGTTGTGCCGGTTGATCGGAGGCCGGATTGACGTCGACAGCGAGAAGGGTGTGGGCTCCACATTTACTGTCACGCTGCCGCACGCGGAAGAAGACCCAGAAGACGCCTAGACACCCATGATCACCGAACCCACGACACTGTTTGCCGTCCTTGCGGGCGTTTTGGGGCTGATTTTCTGGCTCAGCACCTTTCCGGGGCTGAAGAAGCTTTTTGAGTATCTGCCGCCGGTCATCTGGGCGTATTTCGTGCCCATGTTTCTGACCACCGCAGGCGTGACGCCGGACTCGAGCGAGACGTACTCCTGGATGTCGCGCTATTTGCTGCCGCTGGCGCTCTTCCTGCTGATGATTGCGGTGGATGTGAAGGCCATCCTGAAACTGGGGCCGAAAGCGCTCCTGATGATGGTAACCGGCACGTTCGGAATCGTGCTCGGGGCCCTGGTGGCCTATCTCATCTTCGCATCCCTGCTCCCGGAAGATGCCTGGCAAGGCTTCGCAGCTCTTTCGGGCAGCTGGATTGGGGGCACGGCCAACCTGCTTTTCATCCAGAACCATGTCGGGGCTCCGGACTCTCTGCTGGGTCCCATCATTGTGGTCGACACGGTCGTAGGCTACGGTTGGATGGGGGTGCTCATTTTCCTGAGCACCATGCAGCACAAGTTCGACAAGTGGGTCAACGCCGACATGACCATGATCGAGGACGTGAACAAGCGCCTGGCGGAGATCGACACGACGCGCCGGCCGTCCGACCTGGCGGATCTGGCCAAAATCGTCGGCCTCGGCTTCATCCTGGTGGTGGCCAGCATCTGGGTGGCGGAAAACGTCATGCCGGAAACCCAGTACATCGGCACGTCCACCTGGGCCATCCTGATCATTGTGACCCTCGGCCTCGTGCTGTCGTTCACAAAAATGCGGGACCTCGAGCAGGTCGGCGCGTCCCGGCTCGGGTTTTTGGCGCTTTACCTGCTTCTGACCTCCATTGGGGCGCGGGCGGACCTGATGGCGGTGTTGGATGCCCCGTATTACCTGCTGGCAGGGGTGGTCTGGATCTCGATCCACATCGGCATCCTGATCATCATGGCACGCGCCATCCGTGCGCCGCTGTTCTTCGTCGCCACGGGAAGCATGGCCAATATCGGCGGCGCGGCCAGTGCGCCGGTTGTGGCCAGTGTGTACCTGCCGGCGATGGCACCCGTCGGGTTGCTCATGGCCACGGCCGGATACATCCTGGGGATTTACGCGGCGTACGGGGCCGCGGAGATGTTGCGGGTCCTGGCTGGAGGATAGGGAGGTTGGTTGCGGGGGCCGCGGCGGCTGGATCGGCGCCGGGGCCGCGGGGGCCGCTCTATGCAGCCAGCTCCTCGGCCTGACTCACCAGCGCATCGATTGCATCCAGACCACGACTCCAGAAACTGAGGTCGGTGAGGTCGATGCCCAGCTTGCCCACGAGGACGTGCGGCCAGTCCGAGCCTCCGTCCGAAAGCAGCGTGAGGTACTTCTCCGGAAATCCGGCGCCCTCCTCCTGGTACCGCGCATACAGCGCGAGGACCAGCAGTTCGCCGAACGCATAGGCGTACACATACCCGGGCGTGTGCAGGAAATGCGGGATGTAGGACCACCAGTAGCGGTAGTGGTCTCCCAGCGTCACGGCTCCGTCGAACATGGCCGTTTGCGTACCGATCCACGCCTCCGAGAGCCCATCGACCGAGAGTTCTCCCTGCTCACGGCGCGCTGTGTGTATGGCATCCTCGAACCGGTTCATCGCCACTTGCCGGAAGACGGTGGCGATGGAATCGTCGATCTTGGAGACCAGCATGGCAAGCCGGTTCTTCGGATCCGATTCGGCCGCCATGAGCCGCTGGAAGACCAGCATCTCCCCGAAGACTGATGCGGTCTCGGCTGTCGTCAGGGGGGTGTCAGCGTGGAAGACCCCCTGTTTTCGGCTCAGGTATTGGTGCACGCCGTGGCCCAGTTCATGGGCCAGCGTCTGCACGTCGCGGATTTTTCCGGTGTAGTTGACCAGCACGTAGGGATGCGCACTCGGCACCGCGCCGTGACTGAAGGCGCCGCTTCGTTTGTTCGGGGCGAGCCGCGCATCGATCCAGCGCTTGTCGAAAAACTCGGACGCAATGGCCCCCATGTCGGGGTGGAATTCGCCATAGGCGTCCAGCACGAGGGATCGGGCCTCGTCCCACGCGTAGCGCGTGTCCGCCTCGCCCACCGGCGCGTATCGGTCATAGTCCATCATCTCATCCAGGCCGAGCAGGCGGGCCTTGAGCCGATAAAACCGGCCGACGATGTCAAATCGGGACGTCACGGACTCAATCAGACTGTCCACAACCTCATCCTGCACCTCGTTCGAGATATTCCTGCTCTTGAGCCAGTGCGGGTAGCCGCGAAGCCGGTCGTCGGAGGCCTTGTCGGCCAGGATGGTGTTGAAAATGAACGCCAGGGGGCGCGCATTCGTCTTCAGACCTTCGGTGAAGGAGAGCGCCGCCGCCCGCCGGGTGTCTCGTTCGGATGCGTAGAGCTTTGCCATCAACTCCTGCTGGGTCAGGCTATCCCCATCGAAGTCGAACCGCACTGCGCCCATCGTCTCGTCGAAGAACCGGTTCCAGGCACTGCGGCCGGTGACGGACTTCTCGACCAGAATCTTCTCCTCCGGCTCCGACAGCTGGTAGGGCTTGGTCAGCCGGAGCACCTCCAGATAGTGGCGATAGGCACCGAGCTGGTCATCGCCCAACAGGTAGCCGGCTTTCTCATCGTCCACCTCCGCCCATTCCAGGTCAAAGAATAGGATGCGCTTGGCGATACCCGTGTACGCCTCGCGGACCGCCTGGAGCTGGGCGCCCGTCTTCTCGTCGGCCGTGTCCGTGGACCAGGCAAGGTACGCGTAAGTGTAGGCCCGGCCGACCATGTCCTGGATGGCCCCCAGGTCCGACATGGCAGCCGCCAGTGCCGCAGCGTCGAGTTCTGCGACCGTGCCACGGTACTGCTCCTCGAAATCACCGGCGAGCGTCGCGGCCTCCTTCACCGATGCCGTCAATGCATCCGAGTCGGCATAGAGATCCGTGAGATCCCAGGTGATGTCTTCGGCTCCGGTCGTCAGGTCCTGGCTCATCAGCGGCTGTAACTGTTTGTAGGCGGCTGCAACCATAGAGCTGGAGCCCGGGTCCAGCTTCAGTGGCCTCGGAGCGCCGATTTACGCACTTTTCTAGTCTGGATGATCACCAACATCGATAGCGACCACAGCCTGGACCAGGCCTTTCGGCAATCCGAGACGCAGCCCGTTCTGCTCTTCAAGCACAGCGCCTACTGCGGCGTGTCCTTCTTTGCCCGTCGCGAGATTGAAGAAGTGGCCGAGGCGGGGGACGTTTCCGTCTTTGAGGTCGTGGTGCAACGGGCCCGTCCGGTCAGCAACCGCATCGCCCGGGATCTGGGGATCCGCCACGAGAGTCCGCAGGTTATCTTGGTGCGCGATCACGCGGCGATTTGGGATGCGTCCCATGGCCGTGTGCTCGCCGAATCCATTCGAGAAGCCCTCAACCCGGCATGAGACTGCTCCCGGTCCTTTTGATTCTCCTGACGGCGTGCGGCCGGGGCGATGTGCCCCCAGGCGAGGCGACCGAACTGCCCTACGAAGAGGAGGCACCAGTGGTGGCTTCCGAGCAGCTGCGCCCCGCACCGGAATTTGAGCGGCCCGCGCTGGACGGCACCACGTACCGGCTGGCCGACCGCAAGGGACAGGTGGTGATCGTCAACTTCTGGGCCACCTGGTGTGGCCCCTGCATCCGGGAGACGCCTGCCTTCGTGGACCTCGCGAATGAATGGCAGGATCGGCCCTTTGAGATTGTCGGTGTGTCCCTGGACGATGAGGGATTCGAAGTGATTCGCCCCTTTGTGGAACGCTATGAGGTGCCCTACCCCATGGTCCTGGACGATGGGGCCCTCGCCGACGAATTCGGCGGCGTCTATGCGATGCCGTCCTCGTTCATCCTGAACAAAGAAGGCCGGATCGTGCACCGCGTGGTCGGGGAGTTTCCGTTCGAGGAAATGCGCGACGAGCTGGAGGCGCTCCTGGACGCGTGAGGGCTGCTTTTTGTGGGGAGGTGCTGGCCTCGGGCACGGCTCGAGCGCGGGCTTGCTCGGCGCTGGGCGCCGGCGCGCGAGCAGTCGCGCTGGGCGCTGGGCGCGGCGCACCGGAGACGCCGGAGCCGCACCAGGGTCGCCGGCGCGGGGCGCTGAGCGCGGCGCACATGTAAAGCTGCCGTCGGATTACACGTTCGGGGGCCGCTGAACCGGCGGAAGGTGTAATACGCGCCTTGAGTCCACGTTGGGCGCCGACGTGCCGGCCGGAAGGTGTAAAACCACGCCCTGAGTCCACGTTTGTGGTCGGCCGAACGATATCGCCCGGAGTGCGCCCTGCCGGTAGGCCCAGCGGCCGGAAGTGTAAAACCCCACCCTGAGTCCACGACTGCGCCCATCCGAGGCGCCCCAAGGTGTAAAACCGCACCCTGACTCCACGTCTGCGGCCGCTCGAACCGCCCCAAGGTGTAAAACCGCACCCTGAGTCCACGTTTGACGCCGGTCCAGCGGCCCGCGACGGCCGCAAAACGCCCCGGCGGCGGCGCAAACGCCCCAGCGCGCCCCCAGCCGCCGCGCCCTACCCCGCCAAGGGCACGAATCGACCGCGGGTCATGCGCATGCGCACCAGGTACTGCGCCGCCACCCGCTGCACATCGGCCGCCGTCACCGCCTCCATGCGGGCCAGATGGTCCGGATACAGCGTCCAGTCCCCAGCCGCGATTGCTTCGTTGAGTTGGGCTGCGACCGCGAAGGGCCCGTCCCGCAGGTAGGCCTCCTGAGCGCGCACGTTGCTCATCGCCCGAGAAATCTCCGATTCCTCGACACCGGACTCGGCGACGCTCGCCAGCACGTCGAGAATGGTATCCTCCACCTCCTCGTGGGTCTTGCCGGGAGCAAGCATGCCGAGCACGTAAAACAGGCCGGGGTCCCTGAAGCGGCTGGAACCGGCGGAAATGCTGGTCACCGTGCCCGTATCGACGAGACTCCGGTATAGCCGGCTGCCCTTGCCCCGGGAGAGAATCGCCCCCAGCATTGAGAGCGCATCCGCGTCCGTCGTCGTGCCGGGCGGGCTCTTGAAGGCAAGCATCGTCGCCCCCAACTCTCCGCGCATGCGCACCTCCACCGAGCGCTCGCCTACCTGCTCCGGCTCCCGGGTGGCGATCTGACTCATCGGCTCGGGGGCCTTGTTGATCCCTCCAAAATGCCGATGCACGCCCTCCAGCGCGGCCTCCACTGAAGTGTCGCCGATGACGGACACTGTCGCGTTGTCTGGCCAGTAGTACGTGTTGTAGAACCCCCGCAGTCCATCCGGCGAAACGGTTTCCACGTCGTGCCGCCAGCCGATGGTAGGATGGTGGTACGGATGCGCCACATAGGCGACACTCCAGACGGTCTGGTAGAGCTTGCGGATCGGCTCGTTCTCGCCTCGATCCAGTTCGTTGAGGATCACCGTTCGCTCGCTCTCGATGTCCGCTTCGTCCAGAAGCGCACCGCGCATGCGATCCGCCTCCACCTGCATGGCAAGATCCAGCCGGTCGCTCGGCAGCACCTCGTAGTAGTTTGTGCGGTCGTTCCAGGTCGTGGCGTTGACCTGCGCTCCGACGCGCTGCAGGGTCTGAAAAATCGTCGTGCCGAGCTCCTTGTTGAACCGGCTGCTGCCCTTGAACATCAGGTGCTCCAGGTAGTGGGTAGCGCCAGTCAGTCCAGCAGACTCGTTCCGGGAGCCCACGCGGTAGGTCACCATGAACGCCGCGACGGGTGCGGTGTGGTCGGGAAGCACCAGAACTTCAAGGCCGTTGCCCCGGTGCTTCCACGCAGTTATGCCGGCCTTTTCGCCGGTCTTGTCGAACATCTCGTGCATGTCAGTGGGCGTCCAGCCAGTTGTCTCCCGTGTCCATGCCCACTTCCACGGGCACCTTGAGCGGCAAGGCCTGCTCCATCTCATTGCGAACCAGCGCTTTCACCGTGCCCACCTCGGCCGGCGGTACCTCAAGCACCAGTTCGTCGTGGACCTGCAGTAGCATGCGGGTCTTCAGCCCTTCCTCCCGCAGGCGCCGGTCCACGGCGATCATGGCAATCTTGATCATGTCCGCCTGAGAGCCCTGAATGGGCATATTCACTGCGACACGTTCTGCGGCCGATCGCACCACGCGGTTGCGGGCGTGCACGTTGGGCACGTAGCGGCGCCGTCCCAGCATGGTCTCCGAATACCCGGTCTCGCGGGCGCGCTCCACCTGCTCGGTCAGGAACCGGCTCACGCCCGGAAAGCTCTTGAAGTAGCCGTCGATCAGTTCCTGCGCCTCCGTGCGTGAACAACGCAATCGCTGGGCCAGCCCGAAGGCCGACACCCCGTACGGGATGCCGTAGTTGACCTCCTTCGCCTTGCGCCGCTGGTCGGGGTCAATGTCTCCGGGATCGCACCCGAATACCCGCGCCGCCGTGGCAGTGTGAATGTCCTCCCCGTCCCGGAATGCCTGCTGCAGGGCCTCATCGCCCGACAGCGACGCAAGAATGCGGAGCTCGATCTGTGCGTAGTCGGCACTCAGCAGTGTCCATCCCTCCTCGGGCACAAACGCCTTCCGGATCTCGCGCCCGCGCGCGGTACGCACCGGAATGTTTTGCAGGTTGGGGTCCGCGCTCGAAAGCCGCCCGGTGGCCGCCACCGTCTGATTGAAACTGGTATGTATGCGTCCGGTCTCGGGGTGCACCAGCGCACCCAGGGTGTCAACGTAGGTCGACTTCAGCTTGGACAGCTCGCGCCAGTCCAGGATCAGAGCCGGCAACTCATGCTCGAGCGCCAGGGTCTGCAACACGTTTTCCCGGGTGGACGGCTTGCCGGTCGAGGTCTTTCCGACTACCGGCAGATTCAGCTTCTCGAATAGTATCTCGCCAAGCTGCTGCGTGGAGCCGATGTTGAAAGACTGGCCCGCCGCCTCATAGATGGCGGTCTCCAGCGCAGCGATGTCCTCGCCCAGGCCCTCCGAGATCTGATCCAGGACCGAGGTATCCAGCCGAATGCCCGTGCGCTCCATGCGAGCCAGCACCCGCATGAGGGGAAATTCGATCTTCTGGGCGATGTCGTTGAGGCCGTCCTCGCCAAGCAGCCCGTCCAGATGATCGGCCAGCCGCAGCGCGAAGTCCGCATCCTCGCAGGCATAGGGCGCCACCTTCTCCGAGGGCACATCCCGCATGCTGATCTGCGTCTTTCCCGACCCGATCAGGGTGGAAATAGGCATCATGCGATACGAGAAGTATCGAAGGGCAAGTGCATCCAGCCCATGCGATTCCTCGGGGGCCACGAGGTAATGTGCCACCATCGTATCGAAGAGGTCGCCACCAAGCGTGACTCCATGCCTGGCAAACACGATCTCGTCATACTTCAGGTTGTGGCCCACCATGGGCGTATCGCTCTCCAGCAGCGGCCGCATGCGATCCAACACCACAGAAGTGGCGGTGTCGTCCGGCAGCGGGGTCGGCACATAGGCGGCCTGCCCCTCTCCCCAGGACAGGGAGATGCCCACAAGCGAAGCAAGCATGGGATCGCGCGATGTGGTCTCCGTATCCACAGCCAATCGCGCCACGCCCTGCAACTCCGAAACCAGCTCGTCCAGCTGATTCAGATTCCTGACGAGACGGTAGGACACCGCGTCCGCGTCAAAGCTCTCCTCGCCTCCCCCCGACTCCGCCGAGAACAGGTCACTCTGCATGCCTGGTCCCGCCGGCGCCACTACATGACTTCCGCGTCCGAGCATGCGCAGCGTGCGGTCCGTCAGCGTGGTGAACTCAAGGTCGGCGAACAGCTGCTTGATGCGCTGCAGGTCCGCATCCGCGCGCTTGAAATCTTTCCAGTCGACCGTGACCGGCACATCGGTGAGGATCGTGACCAGCTTCTTCGACAGCAGAGCATCATCGCGATGCTGCTGCAGGCCCTCCCGGGCACGCTTTCCCGACACGTCGTCCGCGTGCTCGAGCAGCGACTCTACCGTGCCGTACTCCTTGACCAGCTTGACGGCGGTCTTCTCTCCGATTCCGGGCACCCCGGGCACATTGTCGCTGGCGTCTCCCATGAGCGCCAGCACATCGATGAACTGAATCGGCTCCAGCTCAAACTTCTCCCGAAAGCTCGTCTCCGTGATGGGATCGAACGCGTCCCCCCGATAGGCGGGCCTGAACATCGAAATGCGGTCCGACAGCAGCTGCTGGAAGTCCTTGTCGGCCGATACGATGACCACTTTCTCCCCATCGGCCTCGGCCTTGCGCGCCAGCGTGCCTATGACATCGTCCGCCTCGACGCCCTCCTCCTCGACCACCGGAATGTCCATCGCCCGCATGACCTCCTTGATGGAAGCCAGATTGCCCACAATCTCGTCCGGGATCGGGTCTCGGTGCGCCTTGTAATCCGCATAGATCTCGTCGCGGAACGTGCCACCCTCACCCACCAGGTCAAACACCACGGCTACATGATCCAGCCCATGATCTTCGATGAGCTTCAGCATGGTGTTGACGAACCCGTACGTGGCGGACGTATTGCGCCCCTTCGAGTTGATCAACGGCCGATTGATGAAGGCAAAATGCGCGCGGTACGCCAGCGCCAGCGCATCGAGCAGATAAAGCGTGCGGGTAGCCAATTCGGGCGATGGGCAGTGGGTGGGGCCGCAAAGTAGCGACTCCCCTCCGCCGTCACCCTGTCACACGACTCAGTTCGAACAGTTTTCGGACTGCCAGCGCTGGAAGGTCTCGAGGTCTCCGCCCTGATCCAGCAGGAATGCGTGGATCTGGGAGTCAGACTTGGCCGTGACCAGCAGCTGCTCGATGACGGGCGCCTGGGCGCAGGGCTCGGGACCGGCCTGCTGCATCAGTTTCCAGGCCGCGGCACGACTGCCACCGTTGGCACGCCGAACGAGTTCGGCCTGCTCCGGAGCGCCGGTGAGCTCCCAGTAGCGAATACTGCCTACAAAATCCCCGGCTTTCTCCGCCAGACGGTAGAACTCGCGAGCGCTGAAGGGATCGGGCTCGCCGAGGCCGCGCGCCAGATGCTCCAGAAAAGACTCCGGATAGATGGCAGACGGATTCGTGTGGTACCAGCCGGCAATCGTCAGGGACCTCCCGTCGCCCTTGTCAATGCCCTCCAGGACCTGCTGGGCCAGGAGGTAGCCCTCGACCTCTTCCACCACGGGGCTGGCCACTTCTGCCGCGGATGCTACCAGTGTGGCCGAGTTTTCGGAATCGGATGCGACCCAGCTCAGTGCTCCGACGAGCAGGGTCATGAGAAACGCACGCATGGAATAAGGGGGTTGCCAGAGTTTGGGTATCGGCCGTACCACGCGATTTCTTGAACACCGGACGGACCTGCATTCTTGAGGCGGCCGCCGGAACCGCCCCGCTTTCGGCTCCTACAACGCGCCCCGAAGCAACCTCCAGCCGCTTGAACCGACCGGAAGTCCATCGCCCGAACACCGTGCTCGTCACCGGCGGCGCGGGATTCATTGGCAGCAACTATCTGAGGCAGGCCTGTGCCAGGCACCCCGATGTGCGCTGGGTCAACCTGGATGCCGTCACCTATGCCGGACGGCCCGAGAACCTCGCAGACCTGGGTGACAACTACCGCTTTGTGCACGGCGATATCGCCGATCTGGAACTCGTTCGGGCCCTGTTCCGGGAGCACGAGTTTGATACCGTGCTCCACTTCGCCGCCGAAAGCCATGTGGACCGCTCGATTCTGGACCCGCTGGCATTTGTGCGCACCAACGTCACGGGCACAGCCACGCTGCTCGACACGGCCCGCCGGGCGTGGGAAGGGCGCTCAGACGTGCGCTTCCACCACATTTCGACCGATGAGGTCTTCGGCTCGTTGGGCCCCGAGGGGCTTTTCACCGAGGACACCAACTACGCGCCTCGCTCCCCCTACTCAGCGTCCAAGGCGGGCGCGGATCACCTTGTGCGCGCGTGGTTTGAGACCTACGACCTGCCCATCGTCATTTCGAACGCGTCAAACAACTACGGGCCGTTCCAGTATCCGGAGAAGCTGATCCCGGTGGTGATTCAGAACGCTGTGGATCTGAAGCCCGTGCCGATCTATGGCAAGGGCGACAACGTGCGCGACTGGCTGCACGTGCTGGACCACTGTGACGCCATCGACCGGATCCTGCGCTGTGCAGCGCCCGGGAGCACCTACCTGGTCGGGGGCGATGAGGAGCGCAGCAACCTGGAGCTCGTGACGCTCCTCCTGGACCTGGTGGATGCTGAACTCGACCGCCCCGAGGGCACGGGACGCGAACTGATCACCTTCGTCACCGACCGTCCGGGCCACGATTTCCGGTATGCGCTGGACGGATCACGCCTGGCGCGGGACCTCGGCTGGAGGCCGTCAAGAGATCTCAAGACCGGGCTGCGCGAGACCGTGCGCTGGTATCTCGAGAACCAGGACTGGATGGACAGCGTGCGCAACCGCGACTACGACGCCTATTACCGCGAGCAGTACGGCGAGCGGCTCAAGACTTCCTCGAACGCATGAAAGGTGTGGTTCTGGCTGGCGGCACGGGAAGCCGCCTGTTTCCGCTCACCAAGGTGACCAACAAGCACCTTCTGCCGGTGGGCCTGTACCCCATGATCTACCACCCGCTGATGCGACTTCGGCGGGCGGGGGTCACGCAGATTGCCGTGGTGACCAGCCCGGAGCACATGGGCGATGTGGTGAACCTGCTCGGGTCCGGCAGGGAGCTCGGCCTGGACCTCACGTTTCGGGTTCAGGACGAGCCAGGCGGCATTGCCCAGGCCATGGCGCTGTGCGAGAATTTTGTCGGAGGAGGGCCGCTGGTGGTCTTCCTCGGCGACAACGTGCTCGAAGACGACATCACGGACGATGTGGCTGCCTTCGAGGCCCAGGGCGGCGGCGCGCGCGTGCTCCTGAAGGAGGTGCATGACCCCGAGCGGTATGGCGTGCCGCGCATTGAGAGCGGACGCATTGTCGAGGTGATCGAAAAACCGAGCGATCCACCTTCCCACTACTCCGTCACCGGCATTTACATGTACGATTCGGAGGTCTTCGACGTCATTCGGGGACTGCATCCCAGCCGCCGCGGCGAATATGAGGTGTCGGATGTGACGAACCACTACGCCTCCGCGGGCACCCTGACCCACGGCGTGCTACGGGGCTGGTGGGGGGATGCGGGTACCCTCGAGGGATGGCATGAGGCCAACCGTCTGGCGGACGGTCTGACCTACCCCGAGCTCGACGCATGACCTGGACCGACGGCATCATTGCGGACTGTCCGGTCGCACCACTGCGCCCGTTTTCCGACGATCGCGGGTGGCTGAGTGAAATTTTCCGCACGGATGAGGCCGTGGACGGGCACGTTCCGGTCATGGCGTACATCTCGGAGACCCTGCCTGGAGTAGCGCGTGGACCACATGCCCACGAGCACCAGGCGGACCTCTTTGCCTTCTTTGACGGTCGCTTTCGTGTCTACCTCTGGGACAGCCGGGAGGGCTCCGACTCGTACGGTGTGCGCCAGGTGTTTGAGGCCGGGCGGGAGTTCATGTGTACGGTCCGCATCCCTCCGGGTGTGGTGCACGCGTACCGGTGCCTGTCGGACCAGCCTGCCTTGATCCTGAATTGCCCGGATCGACTGTATGCCGGGGATGGCAAGAATCACCCGGTGGACGAGATCCGGTACGAAGACATGGCCGATTCGCCCTACACCATGGATTGATGGTCCTGCTGTTCGACATCGACGGCACGCTGCTCATGGCGCCCAAGCTGGGTCGCGTGCACTTCGAGAGCGCGATGCAGGCACAATGCGGCGCGGAACTCTCTACCGAAGGAGTGCGGTTTGCCGGGCGCACCGATCGCTCGCTGGCGCGCGAACTACTTGGGATGGCGGGTATCGCGGAGCCTGACCATGTCATGGATCGTGTGCTGGAGGACTATGCGGCCCGGTTTGAGGCTGCCATCCGACCGCAGGATGTCGAGGTGTTGCCTGGGGTACGCGCCCTGCTGGATCGTCTGGGCGGCCATGACCACCTGAGTCTCGGCCTTCTGACCGGCAACGTGGAGCGTACTGGCTGGGCCAAGCTGCGTGCGGCGGATCTGCACGGCCGTTTCGGCTTCGGCGCATTCGGCAGCGACCACGAGGACCGTAACGAGCTTCCCCGCTTTGCCCGGGATCGAGCTGCGCGAAGCCTCGGACGGGACGTGACGTTCGGGGAACTCGTCGTCATTGGCGACACGGCACACGACGTCGCCTGCGGAAAAGCCGTTGGAGCCGTGACGGTAGGCGTGTGTACCGGCTACGTATCGCGGCAGTCCCTGGTCGAAGCAGGCCCCGACCTGCTCCTGGAAGACTTCACCCGTCCGGACACCCTGCTGGACTTGGTGGGGGCCTGAGCACCTGCGTATATACCGGGCTCCCGTAGCCGGTAAATCGACGCTGATGACTCGCCTCCTCTGTCTGCTCGCACTGCTCCTCTTCCTCGCTCCTGCACAGGCCCAGGAGATCACCAGCCCCGAAGACGAGTTCGGCTTCCGATTGGGCGCCGACTACAGTCTGGCGAACTACCAGCAGATGTATGCCTGGTGGCAGAAACTGGCGGCGGCCTCGGATCGCATGACCGTGCAGGATATCGGCACCACGGAGGAGGGCCGGCCCCAGGTCATGGCGATCGTGACAAGTCCGGAGAATCACCGCAATCTGGATGGCTACCAGGACATCGCCCGACAACTCGCGCTGGCCGAGGAGCTGACGGACGAGTCGGCGCGCTTCATGGCCGAAGCGGGCAAAGCCGTCGTCTGGATCGACGGCGGACTTCATGCAAGCGAACTCCTGGGTGCCCAGCAGCTCATGGAAACGGTCTACCAGCTCATCACGCGCAATGATGATGAAACACTGCGCATTCTGAATGATGTCGTGATTCTGGCCGTGCACGCCAACCCGGACGGCCATGATCTGCTGGCCGATTGGTACATGCGCGAAGAGGACCCGGAGCGGCGGTCCTCCAGCCGGGTGCCTCGCCTGTATCAGAAGTATGTGGGACACGACAACAACCGCGACTTCTACATGTCGACGCAGGCGGAATCCATCAACATGAACCGGATCCTGTACCGGGAGTGGTTTCCGCAGATCGTGTACAACCACCACCAGACCGGCCCGGCCGGCACGGTGATGTTCGCGCCGCCGTTCCGGGACCCCTTCAACTACAACTACCACCCGCTCATCCCGCTGAGCATCGAGGCGGTGGGCACGGCCATGCACAGCCGGTTCGTGCGCGAGGGCATGGGCGGCACCACCATGCGCTCGGGCGCCAGCTATTCGACGTGGTGGAACGGTGGACTGCGCACGACCCCCTACTTCCACAACCAGATCGGGCTGCTGACGGAGACCATCGGCCACCCGACACCGATGCGCATTCCGCTCATCCTGCGCCGGCAGCTGCCCAAGAACGACATCCCGATGCCGATTGAGCCGCAGGTGTGGCACTTCCGGCAATCGGTGGACTACTCGGTGACGGCCAACTACGCCGTGCTGAACTACGCGTCGCGCAACCGCGTCGACCTGCTGTACAACATCTATGTCATGGGGCGGGACAACATCGCCAAGGGGCAGACCGATACGTGGCGCACCGACCCGAGCATCATTGCCGCGGCTAGCCAGGCAGCGCGCGATGCGGGCTCAAACCCCTCGGGGCGCCTTTCAGACGACATTTTTGAGTCTGCTTTCCGCGATCCGGAGTCGCGCGACCCTCGGGGCTACATCATTCCCCTGGACCAGCCGGACTTCCCGACCGCGACCAAGTTTGTCAACACGCTGATCAAGAATGGCGTGGCCGTGCACCGCGCCACCATGGACTTCGAGGTGGACGGCAAGGCCTACGATGCCGGCTCTTTTGTCGTGATGACCGGGCAGGCATTCCGGCCGTTCGTGCTGGACATGTTCGAGCCCCAGCGTCACCCGAACGATTTCGCCTATCCGGGGGGGCCACCGATCTCCCCGTACGACAATACCGGTTGGACGGTGGCGTACCAGATGGGCGTACATGTGGATCGGGTCCTGGACGGATTCGATGGGCCCTTTGCCCGCGTCGAGGGTTTCGCCGAAGCCGGAACCGGGTCGGTCGCCTCCGGACGTGCACGAGGTTACACGTTCCCCGCCGAGAACAACGACTCGTTTGTGGCCATGAACCGGCTACTGGATGCCGGGCATGACGTCTTCCGTCTGCCGTCGTCAGGTGGCGACTTCCATGTGACGGGCGCTTCCCGCGCGGAACTGCAGGAGTTGGCCGCCGAGCTTGGTATAGCGTTCAGCGCGGCCGCGCGTCGACCGGCTGATGCCGTGGCGATGCGCCGGGCACGAGTAGGCCTCTGGGACCGCTATGGCGGCTCCATGCCCAGTGGGTGGGCCCGGTGGATTCTGGAGCAGTTCGAGTTCGATTTCGAGGTCGTCTTCCCGAAACAGCTCGACGCCGGCAATCTGGCTGAGGATTTCGACGTCCTGGTGTTCGTCAACGGGGCCATCCCGGCTCCGGGCGGCCGATCATTCGGCTACACGGACGGCACCGGCATTCCGGAGGAATACCACGACCGTCTGGGCATGATTACGCCGGACAATACCGTGCCCGCGCTGCGGGCCTTCCTCGAAGCCGGCGGCAGCATCGTCACCATCGGCCATTCCACGGGGCTGCAGGGCCACCTCGAACTCGGCCTGGAAAACTACCTCGTGGACCACGAGGGCGTGGCGCTGGAGCGCGAGTCCTACTTCGTGCCCGGCTCGATTGTGCGCGTGCAGCTGGACAATTCGCAGCCCGTAGCCTGGGGCCTGCCCTCGGAGCTGGATGTGCACTTCAACAACAGCCCGGTCTTTTCTCCGAGCGATGCGGTCACGCCGCTTGCCTGGTTCGACTCACGGGAACCGCTACGCAGTGGCTGGGCCTGGGGCCAGCACTACCTTATGGGCGGCGTGACGATGGCGCAGGCGCAGGTCGGCGACGGCACGCTGTATCTGTTTGGCCCGGAGGTGATTAGGCGCGGACAGCCGCACGGCACTTTCAAGCTGCTCTTCAACGCCATCAGCCTGGCCGGAACGCCTGCCAGGCTGACTGAAGTGAGTTCGGACGACTAGGGGGCGCATCTGCCAGCATGCAAACGTCCTTCACGCCCACTGCGCTCCACATTGAGCCGTCGACGAAATAGACCGCCCGAGGAATCGTCGGAAGTTGAATACCGGGGCCTTGTTCAACCTATTGGGCCCGAAGATGCTGCAAAAGGTTCCATTTCGGGGCCTTTTGAACCTATTGGGCCCGCAAAAGCCGCAAAAGGTTCCATTTCGGGGGCCTTTTGAACCTATTCGGCCCGCAAAAGCCGCGAAAGGTTACCGCCCTCCTATCTCCCGAAGCGAGGCCTCCACCGACCCCTGATACCCACCGCCAAACAGGTTCAGGTGATTCAGCAGGTGGTACAGGTTATATGCGAGGTGCCGCTCTTCCCGATTCGGGGGCGGTCCGCCCGCTGCGTCGTCGTAGGCCGCAAGCCACCTGGCGTCGAACCCGCCAAAAAGCCGGGTCATCGCCACATCCGCCTCGGGATCGCCGAAGTAGACCGCTGGATCGATCAGAACCGGCCTTCCGTGCTGACTGAACATGACATTGCCGGACCAGAGGTCCCCATGCAGAAGGCGACCGCGCGCCAGATCGGGCAGTATGCGGGCGATGCGGTCTACAGCTCTCTCCAGCGCTCCGTCAAGCCGCGCCGGCCATCGCCCGATTGATCGGGCCAATGCTACCTGGGGCAGTATGCGCCGCTTCAGAAAGAACTCCGGCCAATCGGCCATCCAGCCGTTTTCCTGTTCCGAGGCCCCGATGTAGTTGTCTTCCTTCAGGCCAAACCGCTGCACCGCGTGGCTGTGCAATTCGGCCATTCCGATACCGAAACGATTCCAGGCTGCCGCGTCCGGCCGGCCAGTCTCGATCCACGGCAGGACAAGCACAGCTTCAGGTGCCTCGATAAGCGCAAGCGGCTCCGGCACGACCAGGGAGGTCCCGGCGGCGCTCAGTTCGCGAAGCCCGGCAGCCTCCGCAATCAATGCCCGCGCCACATCGCCCGTGCCCCGCTTCACGAATACCGCCCCGCCAGAGGTCTCGACTCGGGACGCGTGCGCAATGCAGCCGCCGCCCACCGGCTCCGCCCGAAGCACGGTCACTCCCAGGGCGCCTTCAACGGCCTCACGCCAGCCCACTAGAGGTCGTAGTGCGCCCTCAGGGACTTCAGGAGGGCAGCGCAGGTCCGGTCGACAATCTGGTAGACGCGCTCAAAGCCTTCCGGGCCGCCGTAGTAGGGATCCGGCACCTGATGGTCTTCCGGCTCGGGGTCGAATTCGCGGAAGAGGCGCACCTTGTCCCCGAATCGGTCCTTGCGGTCCAGAAAGAGCACATCGTGCAAATTGCTGCGATCCATCACCAGAATGTGGTCCCACTCCTGGAAATCGTCATACTCGAACTGGCGGCCCCGGCTGGTCAGGAGTACGCCGTGGCCCTTGGCCGTCTGACGCATGCGCCGGTCCGCAGGCTCGCCGACATGCCAGCTTCCCGTACCCGCCGAGTCGATCCGGAACTGCTCCTCGAGCCCCGCTTCCCGCACGTGATGCTGGAATACGCCCTCCGCGAGCGGCGAGCGACAGATGTTACCCAGGCAGACGAACAGGACGCCGATTTTCGGGTCGCTCATGCGTCAGGCGGCACGTTGGCCAGCGTGCGCCGAGCCAGCCACTTGTTCAGCGCCACGAATACCCCGATGACGAGCGCCCACTGCACCACGATGGTCATGACGGAGAACGGATCGAACGGGTCGTACCAGGTATCCGGGGCATAAACCCTGGCCGAAAGGTAGAACCACCACACCAGCAGCACGATGGCGAGCGTCGGCACCACCTTGCCGATGATGAAGTCCCAGATGGGGCCGGCTTTCCAGTCTCCTTCGACGGAGTCCACGATTTCCGTGCGGAAGCGCGGCAGACCGTAGCGGATGACGGCAAACGCCACAAACGCGCCGCATAGCATCAGCCCAACGCCCCACACAAAGTCCTGATTCGCGAAGATGTTGAGGTTGATCGCGCTGGGAATGCCCATCACGAACCCGATGATGCAGATGCCGCCGACCGCCTGTTTGCGGGCCACACCAGCGTCGACCACGATGCGTGTGGCGAGCTCGATCATCGAAATCAGGCTCGAAAACGCCGCGAACGACAGGCCCAGGAAGAACAGGCTGGCCAGTACCCGCCCGAAGCCCATCTGCGCGAAGAGCTGGGGCATCCACTGAAAGGTCAGGCCGGTCGAGGCTGGGCCACTGGTCTGCATGACCGTCAGGATCTCCCCCTGCTGCATCTCGCGACCGAGGATCGCGAACACGGTGCCAAAGATCACGATCGCCGAGAGCAGGGAGACCATGTTGTTTCCCACACCCGTGATGAACGCGTTCTTGACCGCCCCGTGTCGCGCCTGCATGTACACCGCGTAGCTCAGAATCAGTCCCCAGCCGGCCCCGGTATCCCAGGCATTCTGCGTCAGAGCCTCCAGCCACAGGCGCGGGTTGGACAGCGTATCCCATGACGGCGTGAAGAGGAATCTGACGCCGTCCCAGGCCCCCTCAAGTGTGAGTGTGCGCACCACGGCCACCAGCACGATGGCCAGCAGCGCGGGAATCAGAAACCGGTTGGCGCGCTCAATGGCGCTGACGCCCTTGAGGACGACAATCGCGCCAACGCCCATCGCAATGGCGTGAAAGCCAACGGGCCCAAGTCCACCCTGGAAGTTGTCCCAGACCATGGACGCCGACTCCGCACTCAGCGGCAGCGGCGCGGTCAGCGTCTGAATGAAGTAATAGATGCACCACCCAGCTACTACGCTATAGTAGAACATGATGGCTGTCGCTACGAATCCTACATAACCACCCATCCAGGTGTACTTCTCCCCGGCCATGCGGGTGAACGCACCGATCACGCCCATGCGCCCTTTCTTGCCGAGCGCATACTCTGCGATGATGAGCGGCACACTCCAGACGAACAGAAACAGCAGCCAGACCAGCAGGAAGGCCCCTGCCCCATCGTCCCCGGCGTTCTGGGCGGCGATTCGCGGGAAGCGCCAGATGTTGCCGGTTCCTACGGCGATACCGAGCACACTGAGCAGAAGGCCCAGCCGGCTGGAAAACTGCTGATTCTGCGAATCGGCCATGGGTCAGGGATTGATGGTCAAACGAGCGAGGGGGGTGTCGAGGTCGTCCGGCGCCTCAGGGGTGTGCAGATCATACCGCCGAAACTCTACAAAATCCTGCAGGAAGCCATCATAGCGGTCGCTGAAGGGGTTTCCGCTTTGACCGCCCGGGTAAATGCCCGTGGCGACAATGCGCGGCCCCTGGAAATCCAGGACGACCCGCCACGAGGCGGAATGGGTAACTCGCCGACCAGCCCCGGGCGAGAGCGTTTCGGAGAAACCGGGATACGGGAGTGGGCCGCGCCAGAGCGGACGCAGCGCCGCGGAGCCGGTAATGTGGCGTACCAGGAGGCCGTGCACCTCTCCCCATGTCGGACCGGTCAGATCCATTGAATCAGCTGCGGCCTGCAGGGACGCTCGCAACAGTCCGGCGGCGTCCTCCACTTCGTCCGTTTCCACCACATCCAGCCAGGGCGAGTTCGGCTGCTGCGCCAGCAACTCATACAACCGTGCACGGCGTGGGCGCTGAATACGGAAGGGCTCCTCGTCCCAGGCCAGTCGATGCAGCAGCCCATCCCATACGCTGAACAGCACCGGCTCGCGCAGGTCGACATGCGTGTCGCCGTCCCAGGCCACCAGCACGTCCCGCAACGCGGCCGCTTCGGGAGACAACCCGGCCAAATCGGCCAGCAGTGGACGGTAGAGATCCATCTGGGCCGCATGGACGTCCGCCTGATAGGAGCCGACCTCCCCCACATCATGGGTGTCCCGCGAGGACAGTAGCTGATTGATCCGTCGGGACCGGAATACCGGCTGCCAGTTGCGCCCCAGGTAATGCGGATAATCCAGCGGAGCCGGACGCTGGTTGGTGGACGTCAGAAAACCCCGATCCGGATTGATGGCATGAGGCAACTCGTCAAACGGCACGCGACCAATCCACTCCGAAGCGGCTGAGCCGCCATCGCGCACCCCGTATCCCGACCAGTCTGCGCGAATCGGCAGGTAGCCCGTGCTGCGGATTGCCACCGTATCCCGCGTTCCGACCAGGATGTTCTGCATGGGTACGTCCCACACCCGCAGCGCATCCTCGAACTCCTGATAGGTGCGCGCATGGTTCATGCGCCAGATGGCTTCGAACGTGCGGATGCGCGAGTGCCCCGTCCATTTCGTTGCAATGACCGCATCGCCCGCCGTGGAAAGCGGTCCCCAATGACTCCACCTGGTGGTATGGGCGATGGGCTCTGCGCCATGCACACGGATGGTGTCGGTGACCATCTCCAGGGCACGCCAGTCCCCTTCATACCGATAGTGAGTCCCCTCCTCATTGAGGTCCAGCCGGAGATGGTCAATCTGATCCGAGCCGGTGTTCGTAAATGCCCATCCGACGTGCTTGTTGAAGGCCTCGATGGGAATGGGCACACCCGGCACGGTCACGCCGTACGTATCCATCTCCGGAGTGACCAGGTGGACCTCGTACCAGATGGCCGGCAGGTTCAGGCCGAGGTGCATGTCGCCGGCTACGATCGGCGCTCCGGTTGCACTTCGCTCCCCAAAGACCGCCCAGTTGTTGGACCCTTTGCCGTCCAGGTAGCCCTCCAGTGCGGGAATCCCCGACACCCCGTCCCGTTGAGTCTCAGCAGGCGCCGGCCCGGGCACCGCGGCCAAGCCGCTACCGGGCATGTCTGCCGCCGCGAAGCGCGGCGTCCAGTGCCGGTCCTCATCACGGATGATTGGCACGGAAAGCGGTTCGTCCTCGCGAAACAGCTGATCGAACGCTCCCGGGGGCAGCGCCTCGCGCAGGCGCTCCGCATTCAGGGCTCCCTCCCGCTGATAGGTGAGGTCAAACATCAGATTCCAGCCCACGAGAAACGCGTCCTCAGGGCGCCACGCCTCCGGTCGATACCCGAGGAGGCGGAATTCCAGTGGCAGGAGCGCATCGTCCAGCTGGTCCAGGTATGTGTTCACGCCCTGCGAGAACCAGGTGGCCGCCTGCAGGTCAATCCGGTCTTCAGCGCGCATGGCGTCCACGTTCTCGGCAACGGCGCGTGCCATACCGGTATCCCGCAGGAAGCGGTCGGTGTCCACCAGATCGGGTCCCAGCACCTCAGCCAGCCGACCGGCCGTTACCCGCCGCAGGAAGTCCATCTGGAACAGCCGGTCATGCGCGACCACGTAACCGAACGCCCGGATCGCGTCCGCATTTGACTCCGCGAAGATGTGGGGTACGCCGCGCTCGTCCCAGGCTACCTCCACGGATCGCTCCAGGTCCGGAAGATCCAGGGTGCCGTCCGGCAGACTTTCCGCGCTGCGCGCAAGCGCCCAAATGCCGTCAACTGGATCAGCCAGATCTGCAAGGGCAAGCCCGCCGCTCAGCGGCGTTGTGAAACCGACCACCAGTCCTGCGCTCAGAATTGCCGCCGCTACGGCATGCATCCAGGGCCGCTTCAAGGAGCTACCGCTTCCTCGAGCGTCGCTGGTGCCATGCGACCGCTCAGTTCGTCGACGACGGCCGCGTAGTCCATCGCCCCCCGGCCCCGCGGGTCAAAGTCGAACGCCGTCTGGCCGTCGTGGCGGGTTGTGGACAGCGAGGCGCTGGTGCGCACGCGCGCCTGAAGCACGGCCTCCCCGTACTTCTCACGGAGATAGGCCTCGTAGGCGGCGTGATTTCGCTTTCGCGCGTCGACCATGGTGAGCAAGAACAGCGTGCTTTCCAGGTCGGGATTGAGTTTGCGCCCTACCGTCACAGCGGTCTGGTACGTCTGCTCGGCACCCACCACGGGCTGATACTCGGGCAGCACCGGCACCAACACGTACCGGGAGGCTGCCAACGCGTTGAGCGTGAACACCGTCAGGGCTGCCGCGGTATCGAAGATGACGTAGTCCCAGTCATCCAGCCCCTGCACAAACTCCCGCGCCCACAGCACGTCGATGGAACGGGTCAGCCGCCGCAGGTCGGTCGAAAGACGCGTAGAGGCCGGGAGCAGACTGAAACTGCCCGTCTCGACGACTGAAGACTCATCCAGCTCGGCACTCTCCTGAAACATGATGCACGAAGACCGCTCAGGAAGCGGCTCAGGCACCCCCATCATGCGAGTCAGAAACCCCTGAGGATCCAGATCCACCACCAAGACGCGGTGCCCACTCATGCCCAGCGCCGCCGCCAGCATCATGGTTGAGGTAGTCTTTCCTGTCCCGCCCTTGTGATTACAAACCGTGATCGGGATCATCGGCACCGGCCGTTAGCGAAACACGAATCTAGACCGCCCCCCGGACCTCAGTCAACCGCCCATGTTTCTCCGCTTCCACGTCCCCGTGATCCTGGCTTCCGGCAGCCCGCGCCGGAAGGCGCTGCTGGAGCGACTAGGCGTGCCGTTGACCGTGATTCCCAGCGGTGCTCCGGAGCACATCCTGCCCGGGGAGTCTCCTTCCTCCATGGTGGCGCGGCTGGCGCTGGACAAGGTGCGTGAAGTGGCCTCTTCGCACCCTGAAAGCCTGGTGATCGGTGCCGACACCGTAGTGGTTCTGGGCGATGAGGTCCTGGGCAAGCCAAGCGATCCTGCCGAGGCCCGGGCCATGTTGCGGCGCCTGTCGGGCTGCACGCATGCCGTCTATACGGGCATCGCCGCGTCGTTTGAGGACAGGGAGTCGGCCGACTACACGCGCACGGCCGTAACCTTCGGCGAACTGAGCGATGCCGAGATCGCCCGCTATGTGGACGGCGGGTCTCCGATGGACAAGGCCGGTGCCTACGGCATTCAGGACGACGCCGGTTCCCTCTTCGTTGAGCGCATCGACGGCGACTACTACAATGTGGTCGGCCTCCCGCTTCGTAGTCTGTACAGACTTCTTGCATCCAAATTCTCGGATCTGCTTGTTTCGTAGCAGGTTTGCGCGTCCATGTCCGTCACCCAGTCCAACTCACGCATCCTCCTGCTTCAGGCCCGTGCCGAGCCGGAGATGGAACTCCAGGAGCAGGAATGCTTCGTGGAGCGCTGTCGTATCCGCCCGGAGCAGCTCATTTCCGTCAATGTGGTGCGCGACAACCTCCACCCGGGCCTGCTTGATGACGTACAGGCCTTCATGATCGGAGGGGCGGGCGCGTTTTCTGCGTGCAACGAATACCCCTGGATGGAGCACGCCCTGAACCTGATTCGTGCGGCCGCCGAGCGCGGCATGCCCACGTTTGGATCCTGCTGGGGTCACCAGATGATTGCTCGGGCGATGGGCGGACGAGTCGAACACGACGGCAGCAAGGCGGAGATGGGGTGCCACCACATCACGCTGACCGAAGCCGGCAGAAAGGACCCGCTGTTTCGGGGCTTTCCGGAGTCGTTCCTGGCCAACATGGGTCACCATGACCGTGTCACGAAGCTGCCGCCCGGCGCCATCGAACTGGCCGACAACGCCTCACAGCCGAATCAGGCGTTCAGACTGGCGCATCTCCCCGTGTACGGCACGCAGTTCCACAGTGAACTGGACGCCAAACGCGAGCGCGAACGGCTGCTGGCGTATCGCGAGCATTATCTGGAAGACCTGCCGTCCGAGGAGGCCTTTCAGGAAGCAGTGGACAGCCTTCGGGAAACCACCGAGGTGGATCACCTCCTGTATGACTTCCTCAAGCTCTACGTGGCCGGATTCGCGGCCTCGCCTGCTCAGTAGACGTTCAACAGGACCTCGTTCACCGGTCTGCGCAGGGTGATCACCCTCGATTCCGGCAGCCCGACGCGAAGCACTACCTGAGCCTTGAGCCCATCCTTGATGAGAGCGTTGACGCGCTTGCGATAGCGCCCCAGCTCCAGGGGTTCGTTGTGGAAGGTCGCGGCCAACCCCTCTCCCGCTGCTGCCAGGAGCAGCTGCGCAAGAACCTGCCCCGTCTCCAACCATGAGGCGTGGGAGTCGGATCGCGACGCGAGCACGAACACAGCCGGGCCGCCGTCGGCGAATTCCCGCACAAACTGAGGCTCCGGTCCTGTCTCGCGCAGGTAGTGCTGCCGACCCACCGGAAGGCCGTCGCGACTGTGTTTTCTGTCTGGATGCTGCCATGCTGCGCGCTCCCGCTGATACCTCCGGTCCTTCTCCCTGGCGCGCCGCGCATCGTACACCACTTCAGCCAGCCGCTGTCGCTGCATGCCGTCGTCAATCAGAATGGGCTGAACATGCGGGTTGTCCAGGCGGCTCAGCGTGTTTAGCAGTGTACCCTGCGCCGGAATGTGCGCAGCGAGCGCCGACCCCTGCGCATGCCGGTGTTTCATGGCTTCGAATTCCCGAACGATGGCCTGGGCGGGGTCTTCAGGCAGGCCCGCTCTGACCACCGCCAGAAGGTCGGGCCGACTCAGGTCTGGAAATGTCTGGACGGCGGGCTGCCGACCGAATCGCCGCATCGCCAGCTTGAGGTGGTACAGCGCAGCGCCGCAGGAAATCACGAGCTGCCGATCATCCGGATCAGCGACGGAGAGCCCGCGGCGTCGATCAGCAAAGATCTGGATGGTGTCCCCGTTGACCGTAAACAACCAGGGCTGCGTGTTCAGGGTCGAGGGCGCCATCACGGCGTAGTTCAGCAGAAAGCGGCCACGCGCCTCCGGATCGTGCAGCGTCCAGAAGTCTTCCTCGCGCGTCTTCCACGGATCATGTCTGTTCATCAGTCCGGCCGTTCAGTGCCCCGACTCTCAAGTCGGAATCGAATTGGAATTGCCATACTGACCCGCACGGGCTTGCCTCGTTGTTTGCCGGGCACAAAGCGCAGTTGCGCCACGGCTTCCATCGCAGCCTTGTCCAGGACTTCCGAGGCGGAGCGGGCCACCGTCAGGTTGCTCGGCGTGCCGTCGGGCTCCACGACAAACTGGATGATGGAAAGCCCCTCCACGCTGGCCTGACGGGCAATGTCCGGGTATTCAAGGTGCTCGTAGACTTTGGCGGCGCCACCGATGATCTGCGGCATCTCCTCCACGACGACGAAGATCTCGGGTTCGACCTCTTCGGCGACTTCCGCTGCTGGCGGCGCAGGAGGCGGAGGCAGGACCAGGGCCGGCGCGTCCAGATCCAGGCTGACGTCCATATCGAGGACCTCATCATCCAGAATCACATCGTTCGGCACTTCAACCGGTACCGGCGGACGTGGCGGTGGAGGAGGACGCTCGACCTGCTGTGTCTGCTGGATTTCTTCCATCTGCACGACTTCCTGCTGGGCGAGCGTATAGTCCAGCGCTTCCGTCTCCTGGCCGATGGGTGCCCGAATCAGGCCAATCGTGACCAGGATCGCCGCAATCAGTGCCAGTTGGAACGTGATGCGGTAGTTCTTGCTCAGGTTGACCTTGTCGCTGCGGGTAATCTTGCGCCGACCGCGCACCCGCGGCAGAGCCGCGGGTCCACGTTGGGTGTGCTCAGACGGTGTCCGCTCGGACCGTGCACGAGGTTCGCGCCGGTCCATCGAGCGACGCGGCGGCGGCTCCGTCTTGTAGGATGCGGTGTTCACCTTACACCTCCGCGAGTTCGTGGCTGGTTAACGAGGCGATTTCCGGGAGCGGCATCGTGCGGATTGTCAGGACCGGGCACGTCGCCGTGCGCACCACGCGTTCGGCCTCGCTGCCCATCAATACGTGACCGAGGCCAGTCAGGCCGTGGGTGGCCATCACGATCATGCCGTCGCCGTTTTCGTGGGCACTCTCCACGATTTCTGCGGCCGGATGTCCGACCCGCACCTCGAATACCACGGGCACCGCCGGTCCGTGTGCTTTCGAGTAGGCCTTGCGCAGGTGCTCGAGCGCGCGCTCTTCCACATCGGGCTGCAGGTCGTAGATGGAGTAGGCGCCCGCGTTGTAAAACGCCGGGTGCACGACCTCCTCGACCACATGCATGACGCGCAGCCGCGCTCCCGTTGCTGCGGCCAGCTGCCGGGCCGTCGGAATGACCTCGAGCGAGCGGGACGAGAAGTCCAGCGGCAACAGAATCTCGGCGTTCGGGCCTGGCGTGAGCACATCGACCGTATCCCGCTGGTGCACGGTCAGTACGGGGCATGGAGCCGTGCGTACAGCTTCCTCGGCCACCGAGCCCAACATCAGTCGACGCAGGCCACGTCTGCCGTGGGTGCCGACTACCATCAAATCGATGTCATTCGCCTCCGCGTATCGCACCAGGGCGGGTGCGGCGGACACATCCCGCAAGGTGTCGTACTCGAGATCGATATCGCCTACCTGCTTGAAGCGGTCGGCAACCGAGCTGCGGACTGCATCCCGGATGCGATCCTGGTGCTCCTTGGCCAGGGTTGGCGTGAAGGGCTCGTCGTGCAGCAATTGCACGTAAACCACGTGGAGCTTGGCTCCGGTCGCTGCTGCCATCCGAATGGCGGCCTCCAGGGCATGCCTGGAGCAATCCGAGAAATCCTGCGCAGCAAGAATGTTTTTGATGCGGATCATGTGAACGACTCCCCGCCTGCTGGCGGATCTGGTGTTCTACATGATGGTATCGACCCCGGACGAGGGTCTCGGAGAGGGGTGGGCCCCGGTAGAATGTGGGGGCGGCGAACGGGATGGTGCGGGGAAATCCCCTACAGGGCTTCCGGCGGCGGCGGGGCGGGGCTACCCGGCAGCGGTGCCCGGAGGCGGCGGAGCGGGGCTACCCGGCAGCTGCGGTGCCCGGCGGAGGCGGAGCGGGGCTACCCGGCGCCCTGTGCCCAACGGCGGCGGGACGGGGCTACCCGGCGCCTTCCCCCTCCACCCAGTTCACGGCGTGCTGCATGAACTCGGCGGCGTTGCGCAGATTCAGCTTGTTCTTGATCCGGGCCCGATAGGACTCGACGGTCTTGACCGAGAGGTGCAGTTTTTCGGCGATGTCCCGGGTGGCGTGTCCTTTTCCGGTCATCTCGAAAACCTCCAGCTCACGATCGCTGAGCACCTCGAGGGGCGACTTGGCGAGCGGGTCGTGACCCTGCGCCATGCCCATCAGCAAGCGGTCGTTGATCTCCTCAGACACGTAGATGCCGCCGCGCAGCACACGCCGCACCGCTTTGACGATGACATCGGCCGCCTCCAGCTTCATCACGTAGCCGCGGGCCCCGGCACGGATTGCGCGCTCGGCATACAGCGCCTCGTCGTGCCGGGAGGCCACGAGGATCGGCAGGCCGGGTTTTGCAGCCTGGATGTGTTTGATCAGCTCAAGGCCCGACATTCCGGGGAGAGAGACGTCCACCACACAAAGATCTACTTCCTGCTCCCCGAGCGCGTCCAGGGCTGCCTGGGCGTCTGCGCACTGAGCCACGACGCGCAGGTCACCCTCGGCCTCCAGGGACATGGCCAGGCCCTTGCGCATCAGCGGATGGTCATCGACGATGAGGATGCGGGTCATGCCTGCACGGATTCAGCAAACGGAATGTCACAAGATACCAGTGTGCCGCCTTCGTCAAGTGATCGGATCGACAACTGGCCGCCGAGCACACCGGCCCGGTAGTGCATGATGCGCACACCCATGCCTCCCTTGTCTGCCGCCGATTCCTGGAATCCCACGCCGTCGTCCTGCACCCGCAGGTGCAGCATGCCGTGCGATGCCGAAAGGCGCACGGTGACGTGCTCCGCGAGACCGTGCTTGAAGGCATTCGACACGGCCTCCTGCGCGATGCGGTAGACGTTGACCGCGTCCGTTGCATCCGGCACGGGCACATCGCCTTCCCGAGTGTATTCGCACGTGCCTCCGAACAGGAGGCGGGCCTGGGACGCAAGTCGATCCAGAGCGGCAGAGAGCCCGTTGCGGTCCAGTTCAACCGGAACGAGGCCCTGCGCAAGAGCTCGGGCCTGTTCGTCTGCTTCGCGCACCAGGTCAGCTATTTCCTGAACGTCTACGGACGCGTTGTGCCCGTCCGAAGCCAGATTCCGGGCGATGTTTCTGGCGATCAGACCGATGCCCGTGAGCATCTGGCCCAGCCCATCGTGCAGATCATGCCCGATGCGCCGTCTCTCCTCCTCGCTGACCTTGAGCACCTCATTCTCCAGCCGGCGTCGCTCCGAAATATCGCGCACTACGCCGGTGAAGATGCTCTTGCCGTCGATGCGCGCCTCGGAAACCGCCAGATCCAGCGGAAACAAACTGCCGTCTTTTCTCCGGCCGACCACCTCCCGGCCGATTCCGATAATCCGGGCCTCACCCGTTGACAGATACCTGGAGAGATACTGGTCGTGGCGGCTGCGGTCCGGCTCCGGCATCAGCATGGACACGTTTCGTCCGACGATCTCCTCCGACGCGTAGCCGAAGATTCCAGTGACAGCTTTGTTTACTGACTGCACCTGTCCGCGCTCGTCGATCACCAGAATGCCGTCCACGGTGTTGTCCAGGATGGACTCCAGGCGAAGGTGCCGCTGTACCCGCTGGGTCAGCCGGGTCGCGAAGAAGGGGCATCGGCCGGCAAAAGCCTGCGTGGAGGTCGCAATGTCATCCAGGCCCGTGTCGATGAGGCGACGTGCGGGCACCTCAGACCGCCCGACGCCGACAAGCATGGTATGAGAACCCACCTGCTGACGCGCCTTCGCGACCTGATCCAGGGCATCCTGCCCATCGCGAAAGAACAATACGCCGATGGGCCACCTCGCCTCCGATGCGGTTTCGGGGCCCGTAACCACGCATCCGGCATCTACCGCATCCGCGATCTCAAGGCGCTCCTGATCAGTGGCGTTCAGCAGCAGAATGTGCATGCGAGAGCGAGGAAGAGAGAAATTGGCGCAACTCCTGTAATGACCGGACGTTAACGCGCACAAAGAGATTGCGACGCACCGTTAGCATTCGCGGCGCCGCCACAATAATGGATACAACCTTCCCATTCACGCAGAAATTGAGCCTTGGGCCGCTCATCGACTTCTGGAAGTCGATGGCCGGAGAGGGCGACAAGTCTGCGGACTCCTTCATCCGCACGCTGATGAAGGAGGTCAAGGCGCACCCGGTTGTCGGGCGCAAGGAACTGACAGTGGAAGAGCTGGACGGGCCGTCCGACCTCGTTCACAAGCTCATGAGCGCCGTGTTTCCGTGGGCCACGATCGACCGGCATATCGCTGCTGCGATCGTGCCGTTCGAGCTGGCGCCGTTCTACACAACGCCTGCCTGGGATGAGCTGGATCTCCTGGCGTTTTTCAGCCCTGAGACGAATCCCGCCTGCCCGATGACGCAGACGGAGATGACGGAGGCACGCACGATGAAGGCGTACCACCTCATCCTGGAGCGCCTGTATGGTGCCGGATCAGACTTCAATTTGCCGTTCGTGGTGGGCCGGCGACAGCCCGAAAACGGACTGGAGCGCTTCTTCCAGATCGAAATTGACCCCCGGTTTGTGCAGGTCAGCGTCAAGGGCGGCAAGCCGCGCCTCAAGGAGGAGACCATCCGGGAGCTGCTGCATGATCCCACCAACCTCAAGCTCTGGCGCGAGCATCTGCCTCCGGAGCGGTTTGTGTTCTCCGGCTTTGGCCTGGTGCGCGCCATTGAGGTGACCAACCAGCAGATTCTGTCGCTGATCAAGAACGACTTGCTTGATCATCGGGATTTTACGGCCGATGCGGGGCTAGACGTGCTTCAGGGCCATATCCGCTCACTTCTCGGCAAGCCGGATCTGGAACTTGGCATCCTGGCCCTCGAGAGCCAGTGTGTTGCTGACCTCGGCAACAGCCGGGTGGTCGGCCGGAGCCTGGTGCTTTCCGAGAACGCGCTCCCGGAATGCTCCAAGACTCACGTCTCGGCCTACGCGCGAGCCATCGAGTACGGAGAGCCGGTTTTTGTGCAGGATCTCGATCACAGCGAGGCCATGACCGGCCTCGAGTGGCATGTGCAGCAGATGGGCTTCCGGAGCCTGGCTGTGTTTCCCCTGCGGGAAAGCAACCGGGTCGTCGGACTGCTGGAACTGGTCTCCCGGGAGGCGGAGAATCTCACCCCGCGCAGCGCAATGCGGCTGGCGGATGTGACACCACTGCTCGCGACTGCACTGAACCGCACGCTCGAGGAACGCGAGAACCGCATTCAGTCCTTTATCAAACGGAATTACACCGCCATTCACCCCATCGTTGAGTGGCGCTTCCGCCGGGCGGCGCTGGAGCAGATGGACGCGCGCACTCCGGTGCCCATCGGCCCCATTGTGTTTGAAGACGTGTATCCGCTGTACGGACTGTCCGACATCCGGCACTCTTCCACGCTGCGCGCCGACGCAATTCAGGACGACCTGACCGAGCAGTTGGGGCTGGCATTGGCGGTAATCATCGAGGCCTCCTCCATCAAGGCGCAGCCTGCACTGGACGAGCTCGGTTTCCGTCTAGGGCGTCAGATTGATGAGCTTCGAGGAGAGATGCTTGCGGGCGAGGAAAGTGAGCCTATGCGACTCCTTCGTGAGGAGGTGGAGCCGCTCTTCGATGCCCTGGCGCAGCTCGGACCGACCGTAGCCAAACGCGTCGAGGAGTACCGCGACAGCATCGACCCCGAACTGGGCATGGTGTATCGCAAGCGGCGCGACTTTGAGGTGGCACTGACGCTGATCAATGACAGGCTGTCACGGTTCCTGGATGCCCGCGAGGAGGTGGCGCAGGGCCTGACCACGCACTACTTCGAGAAGTACCGCACCGACGGCATCGACTACAATATCTACGCTGGCGCTGCCCTGCGAGAGGACGGCCAGTTCGACGATCTGGACCTGCGCAACCTTCGACTTTGGCAGCTCATGACCATGGCCGGTTGTGTGTGGGAGATGGAGCAGCTGAAGCCGGATCTACCGCTCGCACTCGAGGTCGCGCACCTGATTCTGGTGCAGTCCAACCCGCTTTCCATCCGTTTTCGCCCCGACGAGAAGAAGTTCGACGTTGACGGCGCCTACAACATTCGCTACGAGATCGTCAAAAAGCGCATCGACAAAGCGGAAATTCGGGGCACGGGCGAACGCCTGACCCAGGCGGGCAAAATTGCCATCGCATATTCGCTTGCCAGCGAGCAGCGCGAGTATCTCCGTTACCTCGAGTATCTCCAGGGTGCAGGCTACCTTGAGCCCGGCGTTGAGATGCTGGAGCTGGAGCCGCTGCAGGGCGTGCACGGCCTGCGCGCCATGCGCGTGACGGTAGCACGGACTCAGCCGTCGGACGACTTCCTGGTGGAGGTGCTGCCTGCGACTGTGGCGCTGACGCGGGACTGAGGCTGGTTGGGGCGATTCCGCCGGCGTGGTTCGGTGGCGTGGTTTCGGCGATGCGGTTCGGCGATGCTGCGGCGCGGGGCGGCGGCGAGCGGCGCGGGTTCGGCGGCGAAGTTTCGGCGGTGCGGCTCGGCGGCGCGGCGATGCGGCGCGGATTCGGCGCTGAGGTTCGGCGGCGCGGGCTCGGCGGCGCGCGGCGCGGCAGCGGGTGGCGGCGGCGCGGGTTCGGCGGCGCGGGTTCGGCGGTGGGCGGCGCGGCGGCGGGTGGCGGCGGCGCGGGTTCGGCGGCGAACTTTCGACGGCGCGGCAGGGCACGAATTGCCGCAAACGTGGACTTTCGGCCCCCGATTCCACGTTAGTTAGACCGCGACGGGACCCCAAGTCGAATGGGGCGCCATATTCCACTTGGCCACTGCTTCGAAGCAGCCTTGAGTGGAATCCTCACCCCGCATTCCATGTGGCGGCCGCGCTGAGGCGCCTCAGCCCTGAGCGGAATCCTCACCCCTCATTCCACGTCGCGGCCGCGCTGACTTGCCTCCGGACCACGCGCACGGGACGGCGGCGGCGGCCACGCGCACGGGACGGCGGCGGCGGCTACGCGCACGGGACGGCGGCGGCCACGCGCACGAGGCGACTCCGGCCACGCGCACGGGACGGCGGCGGCGGCCACGCGCACGAGACGGCGACTCCGGCCACGCGCACGAGACGACTCCGGCTACACGCCCGGCGAGCGGCGACCCCGCGCTCGGCAACCCGCGCGAACAACCCAGCAATCCGCGCCCGCGGCCAAATCCGCCAAGCGCCGCGCCGCGCCCCCCGTCAGTCCAGCGCCTTCGGAGGCATCAACGCCGTCAAGAGCCCGTGCCCGACGCGAACGCGGTCCCACTGCTCGGCGGCGAACTCGATACGCGCCATGCACGCGGTCGGCATGCGGATGTCGCCCCCGCCGATAAACGCAGACACGGCCTGGGACCACCCGGGCTCGTGCCCTGCAAACATCACGGTGTCAACCGCATCGGGCAATCCACCGGCCAGATTCAGGATAGTGCCGGGACCAGCACCGTAGAGTTCGCGATGCAACCGGATTTGGACATCCCACTCCCCCGCGTCCCGCGCCAACTCTATGGTGGTCCGGGCGCGCACGGCGGTTGAACTGAGAATCAGATCGGGCACACCACCGGTCGCTGCCAGCAGCTTGCCGAGTCGCTTCGCCGCTCTGATCCCTCGCGGTGCCAGCGGTCGGTCATGGTCTTCTCCGTAGTCCGCATTCCAGTCAGACTTGGCGTGTCGAACAAGAACAATGGTTTTCATGTCAGTCCGGCATTCAGGGCAAACACAATCCAGATGTACACAACGATGAACATGACGATGCCCACTGAGAGGCCCACCATGAACACGGTGTAAGAGATCCGCAGCAGCTCAAACTTTCGCGTCAGCACTTTACCGAGATTGTAGATGTCCCGCATCATCTGGCTGTACAGCACGTCGGGGCGGTTCAGCAGCTCCATCATGCCCGTCAGGTAATCCTGCTGCGGCATGTGCACAAAGTGCCCAAAAAACAGAATGTTGGCGCGATTGGCGCGCACGTCCTCCAGCGACACGAGATTCGACGTCACGCGGGGCCTCGCCGCCAGAACCGCGTACACAATCGAAATAAGGCAAGCTACCAGCAGAATCGACGTCGGAAGCAACAACCAGGGATTACTGTCGATCTTGGGTGACAGCGAGGCGATTATGATGGAAATGATGATGCCGTTGATCGAGATCATGATGTTGGCCTTTGTATCGGCCAGCGCACTCAGATCCATGTGCACCCGGTACGAGGTGCGGAACATGGTCTCCACGCCCCGTGTCAACTTCTTCGGCAGCCGCTCCGCTTCGTCCTTCCACGCGGGACGCTCCTTTTCTTCGCTGGCCGCCGCCACGGTTTCCTGATTTGCCATTCGCCGGGATTCAGAATTGCATCACAAGGTAGTGCGCCGCGCCCTCTCGCCCACCCTGTTCGGGGCCTTTCTTCTGCCGGTCCTGCTTGCGCCGGCATGCCAGCTGCCGCAACCAGCACCGACTCCCGAATACCTGCAGCCCGCACGCACGATCACGCTTCCCCGCATCCTCAACGAGGTATCGGGGCTGGCCGTTGCGGGCCCGGATCTGCTCCTGGCGGTTCAGGATGAGGAGGGTGACCTCTTCGGCGTGAACCCGGAAGACGGTGAGGTGCTGTTCCGGGCCGAGTTTGCGGGCGATGGGGACTTCGAAGGCCTGGACGTCTCGGGCGACAGCGTCTACGTGCTGCGATCCGACCCCCGGGTTTGGGTTACCGCCATTCCGAACGCCGACGGCGACATCGATGCGCGTCGGCAACGGATCGACCTGCATGGTTCTTGTGACGCCGAGGGACTGGCGGTACATCCCGCCACGGGAGAGCTGTGGTTGTCGTGCAAGGAGTCTCCCGGCCGCGGCGTCGGCAGGGTGCGCGCCATTTGGGCCTCCCCGTTCTATGCCGCCGACGAGGCAGAACCTCGGCTCGCACTGAGAATGCCTCCGCCGACCGTTTTCGGCTCGGATGAACCGATGCGGCGCGGTTTATTCAAACCTTCGGGACTGCTGTTTAACGCAGCCGGTGACCATCTGCTGGTATTGTCGGCTTCGTCACGAACACTACACGCGTACGCCTTGCCAGAAATCGAGCCGATTGCGTCATGGGCACTTGACCCGGATGTATTTCCGCAGCCTGAGGCTCTGGCGCAGGCGGCAGACGGCACGCTCTACGTAGCCACAGAGGCTCGCGGAGGACGCGCCGTCATTGGAGTATTTCCGGACTTTCCGTTTTGACTTTTTCTGCCCGTCTGCTAATTCTCTTTTTCGCGATGGTGCCGCTTCTGCAGGCATCCGCACAGCAGGCGTCCATCGTCCAGCGAGTCTTCCTGATTGGGGACAGCGGCGGGTTCGACCCCGACCTTGATGAGCCGCTGTTGACCATGCTGCGGGAAAAGCTGCTTGACGCGGACTCACTCGGCACGGTCGTTTTCCTTGGCGACAACATCTACCAGCGGGGCTTGCCGGACTCAGCGGACGCGGGATTTCAGCTCGCCGAGGCCCGACTTCGTCAGCAGCTCGATGCAGTCAAAGGAACGGGTGGACGCGTAGTCCTGGTGCCGGGCAACCACGACTGGGATCATTCCGGGCCGAACGGGCTGGCCAATGTGCTGAACCAGGAGCGCTACACCGAGGCGTATCTGGACCAGGGAAACACGTTTTTGCCCGATGGCGGTCTGCCCGGTCCTTCCCTGGTTGAGCTGGCCGAAGGCCTTGATTTGATCGCCATCGACACGGAGTGGTGGCTGCGCACGGGCCAGAAGGCCTTCGGCGAGGGCGAGCACTATGAGACGCGGGAGGAAGGGGACTTCCTCGCCAATCTCTCGGACCTGCTGCGGCGGCGCGACGACAACCGGCTGATCATCGTTGGACACCACCCGATGCGCAGCAACGGCCCGCACGGGGGCCGCTTTCCGCTGACAAAGCACATCTTCCCCCTCACCGACCTGTGGGAAAACGCCTGGGTGCCGTTGCCTCTCATCGGCAGTGCGTATCCCCTGGCAGTCTCCATATCGGGTGGCAAACAGGACCTCTCGCATCCGCGCTACCGATCCTACCGGCAGGCTCTGATGCGCATTTTCGAGCGCCATGAGGAGCACCTTGTCTACGCATCCGGCCACGACCACTCCCTGCAGCACTTCCCGGTCGGCACCATTGACTACATCGTATCCGGGTCTTCCACCCGCCCGAAGTATGTCGGCAAAGGCCGAGGAGCCGAGTTCACCAGCTCCATCCCCGGCTTCTTCGAGCTGGTCTACTACAACGACGGCTCCTCCAGGCTGATTGCGCACACGGTCGAGGACACCATCTACGACGCTGTAATCCATCCGCCCCGGCCAACGGACACAGCGCTTCCGCGCACTGAAGAAGAGCCGGTCTCACCGTTTGAAACATCCTACTCCGGCGCTGCGGCCCCGGAACTGGAAGCAGGGCCACTGCGCAAGGCATTCCTCGGCCAGGCCCACCGAGACGCATGGACCACGCCCGTGACCGTGCCCGTACTCAACGTGCGCGAACTGGGCCTCCGGCCGACCCAACGAGGGGGCGGGCAGCAAACGCTGTCCATCCGATTGGAGGACGCATCGGGCAACGAGTATGCGCTTCGATCGCTGGCCAAGGATCCCACCAAGACCCTGCCGCTTGAGTTGCAGGACACCGTGGCCCGCGACATCGTGCTGGATCAGGTGGCGATTCTACACCCCTACGGAGCACTCCTGGTGCCTCCCCTCGCCGAAGCCACGGGAGTCTACCACGCCAAGCCCCGGGTCTATTTCGTGCCCGACGATCCGGCGCTGGCGCCCTACACCGAGGTGGTTGGCGGCCGCATGATGATGCTGGAGGAACGCCCGGACGACGACATGTCCCATGCGCCCCACTTCGGAGCTCCGGAAGAGGTGGTCGGCGCCGCTAAGATGTACAGCGAACTGCTCGAGGACAATGACCACCGGGTCGATGCGCGGTTCTTCGCCCGCACCCGGGTATTGGACATGTTCATGGCCGATTGGGACCGCCATGAGGACCAGTTCAGGTGGGCCGAATTCGATCCGCCGGACGACAACGGCAAGTGGTTTCGACCCATACCGCGGGACAGAGACTGGGCGTTCAACCGCATGAACGGCCTGTTTCCGAATCTGGTGCAAACCCGATGGATAGAGCCCAAATTCCAGGAATTCGCCCCCAGGTACGGGTTTATGGCGGGCCTGAATCGGCAGGGCCTTCCCCAGGATCGTCGACTGACCTCTGAGCTCACGCCGGAGGATTGGACCGCAATCGCAGACTCTGTCACCGCGGCGTTGACGGACTCCGTGTTTGACGCCGCCATTGCGCAGTGGCCGGAGAGTATTCAGACGCTGCACGGCGAGGAGTTCCATCGCATCATGCGCGAACGGCGCGCCCGACTCACCAGAGCGGTTCGCACCTACACGGGATTCCTGGACCGCACCGTCGACGTGGTGATGTCCGACAAGCACGAAGAGTTCGTCCTGGCGCCGACCGAAAACGGCGGGACCGAGCTGACGGTGTACAAAACCACGAAAGAAGGCACCAGGCGAAAGGTGCTCTATCAGCGCACGTTCGACCCCGGACGAACCCAGGAAGTGCGGCTGTACGGCATGGGAGGCAACGACCGCTTCCAGGCCCACGATGTCGGCCGCGGCATTCGATTCCACCTCATCGGAGGGACCGGAGATGACGAATTCCGCGGCTCCCCGAATACCCCATACAGCGTCTACATCTACGATACGATCGGGGGCATGGTCATCGAGGAGCCGGGCATGAGCAGGAACCGGCTCAGCACCAACCCGACCGTCAACCGATACGATCGCACAGATTTCCGCTTCAATTCCGTCCTCGCGGTGGCCATGATCGGCGCCAATGAGGACGATGGGCTCTTTGTCGGAGGCGGACCACTCATCATGCGGCACCGATTCCGCAAGGAACCCTTTGCGGCCCGCCACCGGATCCGCGCCGCCTCAGCCGCACGTTTTGAGGCATTCCAGATTCTGTACGACGCGGAGATGCTGAAGCTCTGGGGTGCCTGGGATCTGACGATGGACGTTGAGATCCACTCACCCGGAAGCTTCCGCAACTTCTTCGGGTTGGGCAACGAAACGGTCAACAATCGCCCCAACCGCGAATTCTATCAGGCCCGCATCACAGAGGGGCGCATCCAGCCTGGATTGCGCAGAGCCCTCTCACCGACGTCCTACCTCTGGATCAGGCCGTTCGCACAGAACCTGCGCGTCAGCTCCGACCCGGGACGATTTATTTCACAAGCCGGGATTTCGCCTTCCAGCTTCCGCGACCAACTACACGCGGGCCTTGAGGCGCAGATCGTGTTCGACTCCCGGGACAGCCGTGTACTCCCCCGCCGCGGGCTGCACTGGCGCACCTCGGCGACCTGGCACGAGGGACTGAGCAACGAGTCTCGCAGCTACGGGCGGCTTTGGACCCAGGCCTCGACCTATTTCTCCCGCTCAGACGACACCCCGTTCACCTTCGCGACGCGCGCGGGGGCCGAGCATGTCACCGGAACGTTCCCCTTCTGGGACGCAGCAACCCTGGGCGGTGAGGACAATCTGCGGGGATTCTCAAGCACTCGCTTTGCGGGTCGCACCTCCCTGTACCACAATCTGGAGGCCCGGGCGCGGGTGAAGCGCTTTGCCGGATACCTCGCGAACGGACAGTGGGGGGTGCTGGGATTCGTGGATCACGGACGGGTCTGGACCGACGGCGAATCTTCCAGGGTGTGGCACCGGGCTGCCGGCCTGGGTGCCTGGATGTCGCTGTTCGACGCGCTGACGTTCCGAGCCCGGGTCGGATTCTCCGAAGAGCAGCGCCACGTGGTGATCGGATCGGGCTTCGCCTTCTGACCGGACCCGCGTCGGCCGTTCGGTTGCGGGCACGGACCCCATCGCCCGGAAAATCCTGAGACAGAAAAAGGCGTCCCCCTGCAGAGAGACGCCTTTTCCGGATGGTCCGAGACCGATCTAGAGGTGCGACATGGCCTCTGGCGGAAGGGCCTGAACTTCTTCCACCATGCGGGTCACGAAGGTGTCGTCGACGCCCAGGAACGCAAGAATGCGGTCTCCGAACGCCTCCCACTCCTTGCTCACCGGCAGGCCGTCGATTGCGCGGCAGACGTGGAGCGTGGTGTGCAGGACTGCCTGCAGCTGCACGGCCGGCTCCGCGTCGAATCCGGCGCCATGAAACTGGTCGACCGGGTCGTGGTGCTGGAGGATGCCCTGAGCCAGAACATCTGGCAGCATCCAGCCATGGGCCATCATGTAGCCGACTACGGCGTGATTGGTACCGAGCTCTTCTTCCTCGTACTCGGTCCAGGTGAACTCGTCCACGATCTGAGCCTGGGCGTACAGTTCGCTGTAGTTGGCGAAGCGGCGACGCAGCACGGGCACGCCACAATCGGCGAACAGGCCGGCGGCGTAGGAATCTTCGGCAGTCGAAACGCGCGTTTCGCGGGCGATCATCGTTGCGACGACACCGTGGCGCGCGGAATGCTTCCAGAAGGTGTCCATGAACGGACCGCGCTGATCAGCAAATGCCGCTTTCAGCATCAGTCCGGACGCAATGTTGACCACGTTGCCGATGCCGAGCAGGCGAACGGCGTGGTGGATGGATCCAATCTTGCGGCGCAGGCCGAAGAAGGGTGAGTTCACAACCTTCAGCATGGAGGCGGCCAGGGCCACGTCGGCGGAAATAATGTCGCCGATGCGCTCCAGGTCAGGATCGGGCTTGGAACGCTCGTTCAATACGTTGACGAGGATGGTCGGCTGCGGCGGGATCATGACTCCCTTGAGCAGCTCCTCGGCCCTCTTGACGCTTAGCTCCAGGCCAGGGCGTACGTCTTTGGCAGTGTTTTCTGATTCGGTCATCGGATTTTCGGCAGTAGAATTGGGGGGACTGCCCCGAGTTCAGGGGACCCGGTCAGTCGCGGTGCCCTCTCTATATCGGCCGAGAATCACATCGGTAAACCGCTTCCGCGCAATCGCACGGTCCGCCGACCGGCGGGTTCGCTTTCCTGACCGTCACTTCGACGGCCGAGAGCAGCGCCGAGTCTGCCATCACCTGATGCGCAATCAGATACGCGAGGCGTTCGATGAGATAAAACTTGTTTTCCGTAACCACCTGTCGCACAACCGAATACACCAACTCGTAGTCAACGGTTTTGTCGAGCGCGTCGGTCTCTGCGGCTTCCGAGAAGTCGAGCTCCATGGCCACATCCACCTCGTAGCGGCCACCCACGCGATGCTCTTCCTGCATCACCCCGTGATGGGCGTAGAAGACGGCATTTTTTAGTCGGACGACGCCCTTGGACATGGGATCAGAGATAACTGGGGAGGACAGCGAATTTACGACCCCGGCAGAGCCTGAACGAACGTGCGGTCGAGCGAATCGGCAGGTGCCAGCGTGCCAGACTTCAGCGCTGAGAGGTAAAGCGTGCCGTAGAGTCCAAGCAGACCGTCATCCCGACGGGCGTGCTCGTTCAGCAGCGTGGTGACGTCTGCCCGCCGCAGCTCCGGACCGACATGCACGGCCCGCGGTCCATACGGCCCGGGTCTCGCCTCTGCCGGGAAGCTGCGCTCGGGCTCGTACGGGCGCGTGCCGTAGTGGCAGCCGAAGCAGTCTGCGGGCACGTGAAGCGGGTCCGGATCGCCCTCGATCGAACGCGTGAGGTTGCCGTCCGCATCGTAGGCGACGAACGTCCAGAAGCCGTCGTCGCGCCGAATCATGGCGGTAGTCTCCGGGATCTGCCCCTCATCCAGGTGCTCTCCGATGACCACCGTGCCGGGTGAATATGTCATCGGCTGCCCGTCCACGAGTCTTCGTTCGAGGGCTTCCCGAACCGCGTTACGGGCGATGTGCATGCGGCGCCGAAACCGTGTCATGGAGCCCGAGACCTCGTGCTGCAGAGACGATGTGGTGTCAAGCAAGGCCAGCAGGTCTGCACGGGTCTCGGGCACGCCCGCCGCTCGGTAGTAGTCGGCAGTGACCGCATCGACCAGTTCCTGGCGCGTGATCACGCCGTCTTCAGCCGACGCAGCCAGCAGCGCCGACGGGCGCGTGCCGAGCGCCTCCAGATTCAGGGTCTCCCCCTCCACTGCGCTCCTCAGGGAGTCTGAATTGCCGAGCGGCCCCATCAGGAACACCAGCATCTCAGCCGGATCGGTGGTTTCCAGATCCAGCCGCACGGTGCCGGCCTCAGACGAGCACCCGGACGCTGCCACAAGCAACACGATGATTAACAGACGCGGCAACTCAAGATTTCCGGTTTTCTGCCGAGACAGGAGAAAATGCCGGGTCCGAACGGTACCTCCCTGAGGCCGTTCCCGCCCTGGCGACCAATCAAGAACCCCGACGCTATGGACACCGGGATGGTCATCATGGTCATCGCTCTGGTCGTCGTGACCCTTCTGGGTCCCGTCGCCGGCTACTTCTATGCCGTGCGCCGCGCCCGTCGTCGGGGTGTCGACGGTGAAGCCCGCATCCGTCAGCTCCAGGATGAGTTGAGGCAGGCGCGTTCGGGCGCAGGTCACGCTCCCATGCCTCAGCCCCGGCCTGCTTTTGGACAGCCGCCGGCCTATGTGCCGCGGGCGGCACCCGAGGTCGCTGCCCAGCAGCCCGCCGCAGCGCCGCTCGGCCACCAATCCGCTTCGGGCCCGCCGACCCAGGCAACACCACCTGCTCCCCAGCAGATGCCGGTGCAGCGCCACATGTCGCCCGACGAACGATTTGCCTCGGAGCCCCCGCTTTTCGGTGATTCCGGGTCGCCGTCTCAGCCGCCGCCTCAGCCGGCGGTGCCTGCGCAGCAGCCGGTGGCTCCGCAGTCGCAGCCCGCGACTCCGCAGTCGCAATCGTTGGCTCCCCAGCAGCAACACGTGGTCACGCCGTCGCAGCCGGTGGCTCCACAGCCGCAGCCCGCGGCTCCGCAGTCCGAGCAGCCGGTGGCAATGCCCCAACCCGCTGGCCCCCCGCCCCAGGAGACGACTGCGCCATCCCCGCAGGCTCAACCGGCAGCCCAGGCCGGCGAACACCCGCCCGGCGATCCCGCCCGCGCAGCAACCCCATCGACCGCCGGATTCACACCGGTTTCCGACATCATCGATGCCTCCGAGGCCCGCAAGATGGACTGGTTGTCCGAATTGTCGATGGGCCGCAGAGTCCGTCTGCAGCGTCTGGGCTACGATGCTCCGGAGAAGCTGGCCAATCTGCGCCGGTCCGAGGTCCGCCGTCTGGCTCGGGAGCTCGACGTCTCTGAGGAGGTCATCAAGGAGCGCTGGATGCCCGCCGCCGCGGCGCAATTGCGCGCGCGGGACCAGGAGTAGTCACCCGATCCGCAGACTCAGCTGGCGGCCGTCGCCGTCACCCGCTCCCGCAGACGATCCAGGCCCGGCTCGTGTCCGAAGTTGCTTTCGTAGCGTTCGGAAAACTGGTCCATGTCGAACCGGTGATTCGCCGTTCCCAACTGCTCCAGCACGTAGGTGCTGCATAGCGCGCCCACTCTGCCGGCAATCTCGTGAGGCAGGTCGGCGCTCAGCGCCGCGAGGAAACCGCCGCGATAGGCATCGCCCGCTCCGGTCGGTTCGACGATTGTGTCCGGCCTTGCCGTTGGAATGCGCGTTTCACCCACTCGCGAGTGGATCGTGCTCCCCTTTTCGCCCTCGGTAACCACCAGATGCTCCACGGCGTCGCGCAGGCGATCCACGGTCCAGCCGGTCTTCTTGAGAATGACCGCCAATTCGTACTCGTTGACAAAGAGATATGCCGCACCCGGAATACTCTTTTTCAGATCCTCCCCGGAGAGGCGCGCGGTCTGCTGGCTGGGATCGTACAAAAACGGGATTCCCGTATCGCGGGCCTCCGACGCCAGGTTCATCATCGCCTCCGGATCGGAAGGGCTGACCACCACCATGTCGGCATCCGTCAGCCCACGATCCTTCAGCGCAAACCGCTTCGAGTGCGCCATGGCACCCGTGTAGAAGTTGGCAATCTGGTTCTGTGCCTGATCGGTCGAGACGAAGAAACTGGCTGTAAAGTCGTCCTCGATCTCGATGATGTGCTCGGTCGAGATCCCGTGCTTCTCCAGCCAGGCCCGATAGTCGCCGAAGTCCTGGCCGACGGTCCCGAAAATGATCGGATTGCCCCCGAGCAGCCGCAGCGTGTACGCAATGTTCGGTGCCACGCCACCGCGCTGACGCACCATGCTGTCTACCAGAAAGCTGAGACTGACCGTCTCCAGCTTGTCGGGAATCAGGTGGTCGGTAAAGCGGCCTGGAAACCGCATGAGGTAGTCGTAGGCAATCGAGCCGGCGACAACAATGCGCATGGTGACGGGCTTGGAATTCTAGTCGCGAATAATCACACCCAGGAACACCCCGAAGGCGAATCCTGCAATGAGCGGCCACTTGCTGTCGGATTTCAGCCAGCGAACGAGGCCGGCCTTGACGGACTGAACATCGGGTGATTCCATGGGCAATACCTGGGTGGGTCTGAGCGTCGATACAACACCGCCGCACCTGAGAAGTGCCGCGGCAAATTTTCCACGGCCGGCACGCCGCCGGAAACGTCCGATCCCGGCCTCCGTACAGGGGCCGCAACCGCCCGAACCGACACTTTTTGCCTGTGCGCCCACTGCTTCTGGCCACCCTGTTGGCCCTGACTTCGGCTCCGCTCGCGGCTCAGCCCGCTGCGCCGAATGAAAACGAGGCATTCGCGCAGGCCCTGCGGGCGTTTGAGGAGGCGCGCTTCATTTCGGCGGCCGACCGGTTCGCCCGATTTGATGACCGCTATTCCGGCAGCGATCTCCTTCCGGATGCCCTGTACTATCGCGGCGCGGCGCTGCTTGCCGGAGGGCAGGAAGGTCAGGCCATCGAGGTGCTCTCCGACTTCGAACGCCGCTACCCCGCCCACCCCCGAGCCTATGAGGCCAGGCTGGCACTCGGGCGCCATTATTTCGAGAATGGGCAGGCCCGGGAGGCTATCGCGACGCTGTCGGCCGTGCTCGATGCCGAACCCCCGGAGGAACTGGCCGCCCGCGCGCTCTACTGGATGGGCGATGCGGCCCGGCAGCTACGCGACACGGACGCCGCGCTCAACTACTACCTGCGCGCTTCGGACTACCGGCAGACGGAGACCGCGCCGGCCGCGCTGTATGCGCGAGGGTACCTGTTCATTGAGCAGGAGCGCTACGAAGAGGGCGCCGAAGCGTTCGAGCTACTTGCTGCACGCCACCCTGACTCCGAATTCTCGCTTTCGGTGGGACTTGCGTTGGCCGAGGTCTACTACGAGCTGGGCGACTACCTGCGCACCGTGGAGGAGATTCGCGCACGTCTGCCCCGACTGGAGGAGGACTTCCGCGACCGCGCACATTTCCTGCTGGCCGAGTCCTACAACCAGCTCCGGGACTCCGAAAACGCCATCGTCTATTACCAGCGGTTCACTGAAGAGAATCCCGACAGCCCGTTCTACCGGCGCGCGCGGTTCGGCCTCGGCTGGAATTACCACTATCAGGAGGCCTATCAGTGGGCCTCCGAGGAATTCGCGGCCGTGCAGGACGGCTCCGGCGACGAGCTGGACCGGGACGCGTTGTACTACGAAGCGGTAAACCTCAAACTCTCCGCTCAGCCGCGCGAGGCTGTGGACCGGTTTGCCGCCTATGCCCGCCGCTACCCGGGCGGTGAACTCGCGGATCATGCACGGTTTGAGCAGGCGCTGACGCTGTACGCCCTGAGAGACTGGACCGGAGCCCGGGACGCGTTTCGGCAACTGATCCGCGATCATGGCGATTCGCAACTGCTCGGCCAGGGCTTCATGCATCTTGGCAACACGCTGATCGCCACGGGCCACTTTGACGGAGCGCTGAGCGCGTTCAACGAGGCCATCGACCGGAATGCAGCGTCCCAGGAGGTGCGCGACGAGGTGGTCTTTCAGAAGGCCTGGCTGCTCTATCGCAACGGCCGATACGAGCAGGCCACAGGCGCATTTTCGCAGTTGCTGGATGAGTCGCCGTCTGGCGCCCGAGCCGCCGAATCGCTGTTCTGGATGGCCGAGAGCAATTTTCAGCTCGGCAACTTCTCACGCTCGGCGGAGCTCTTTCGACGCTACCTCAGGGAGCATCCGGGCGGCGTGCATGTGGAGGCGGCTCACTACGCGCTTGGCTGGAGCTACTTCCGGCAGGCCCGCTATCAGGACGCCATTCCACAGTTCGAAGCGTTCCTGCGACAGCATCAGGGCGGCTCGGAGACCATTCCCTACGCCGCAGACGCTCGGCTGCGCCTGGCGGACTCCCATTTTGCACTGAAGCAGTACCCGCAGGCCATCCGGGTGTACGGGCGACTCGCATCAGACGGGGACGACTACTCGCTGTACCAGATCGGGCAGGCCTACGCCAACGCAGGTGACCCACTTGAGGCCATTTCGACCTTTCGGCAGCTGCTGCAAAGCTTCCCGAACAGCGAATGGCGGGAGGAGTCGCGCTATCAGCTTGGCTACCTGTACTTCCTGAACCAGGAGTATGACCAGGCCATCGCCACGTTTGAGGAGCTTATCCGGGCGCACGGGCTCGACCCGCTGGCGGCCAAAGCCCAGTACGGTATTGGCGATGCGCATTTCAACGCCGGGCGCCTCGATGCTTCTGTGGCCGCCTACCTGACGGTGCTCGAGCGGTACGCAAGCAGTCCGTTTGCAACCGATGCGGCCCGCGGAATCCAGTTCGCTCTGGTTGCATCGGGGGACGATGAGCGCTCATCGGCCATTATCGACTCGTTTGCGGTGGCCAACCCACAGTCTCCACTTCTGGACGAATTGCGATTCCGGCAGGCAGAAGTCCGCTACCAGAGCGGCCAGCCGGACGCGGCCCTCAATGACCTGCTGGCATTCATCCGCTCCGCCCAGGACACCCGGCTGTTGTCGGAGGCCTACTACTACCTCGGCAGCATCTATTCCGAACAGGGACAGGGCACCGAGGCCGAGACCTATCTTCGGGAAATCATGACCCGCTATCCGGATTCGCCGCGGCGGGTAGATGCCGCGCTGCAACTGGGGCGGATTTACCTCGAACGCGGATCGCATGGCCGCGCGGAGCAGGCCTTCTCCCAGGCCGCCGCAGCCACCGGGCAGGGCGAACGACGCGCCGAAGCCGTCTACGGACGCTCCATGGCGCTCCTGGCCCAGGGCCAGGTTTCGGAGGCGGAAGCCCTGCTTCAGGAGATTGTCGATGCGGCCCCGGATGATGCAGGCTCGATGCCTGCCTACCTGGGCCTGGGCAGGATCTACCAACAGCGCGGATTTTCGGACCGCGCGACCACCTACTACCGTCGTGCCGCGTCCGGATCGCGCGGCGAAGCCGGTGCAGAGGCCCTGTTCCGATTGGGTTCAATGCTGCGCACGGCCGGCAACGCACGGGGCGCCATCGAGGAACTGGCACGCATGCCGACCCTGTTCGCCGGGTACTCAGAGTGGATGGCTCGCGGCTACCTGGAGCAGGCCCGCGCGTTTGAGGCCATCGGCGATCGAGGCGAAGCCGTGCTCATGTACGAAAACGTCATCGACTTCTATCCGGAGCGCCCTGAAGCAGAAACCGCCCGCACTGAACGGGCTCAACTCACCGGAGACCAGTGATGCGCAGCGTTTTTCTGATTCTCGCTCTGGTGTTGCTTCTTCCCGCTACAGCGGAAGCCCAGGCCCTGCCGGATCTCGCCCCTCGCGAGGTCGAAATTCAGGGTGAACTGACCATCGCATTCCCCTCACTCCGCCGCCAGCCACTGGTAGGCTTCAACCCGCCTCCGCGCGTTCCGGAGATTGATCTGCGACGCATGCCGTTTGTAGAGGCGTACAAGCAGGACGGGGCGGACCTGCCTCAGAATCCCCTCGCCAATCCCACGACGCCGCGTGCCTTGCCGCGCGCCGAGGGAGACGGCTTCACGGGCACGTTTGAGACCGGGTTCGGGCGCTACTCGGCCCGCTACGCCCTGCTGGAAGCGTCCCTGTACGCCAGTTCGACGGCGCGCTGGACGGTCGATGGGTCCTACGACGGCCAGACCAGCTACGCACCGTTCGGGATGGACGCAGGGGCAGACGGCATTCGGGGAGGCACCGCCTACACCACGTCCGGAGAAGGCCTGTCCTTCGGCATTGAAGGTCGGGGGGCGTCGGAATCCTACAATATGTATGGTGCGGATACCGCTGGTGGAAGCTCGTTGGCCAATCCCGAGCGCACTCGGTCGGATCTCTCCGGTTCACTGTGGGTCGGGTCTGGAAGCGCGTCCCGGATGGGCTATCGGCTTGAAGCGGAGGCCTTTTCAGGCCAGACCGAAACCGCAGCCTTTGTCGATCGCACCGACGACAGCGCCAAGCGCACGGATTCCGGATTCGCCGGCAGCGCCAGCCTGAGCGCCGGCTCGTTCCGGCTGGACGCCAACGGCGGCACCCTGCGTCTGGATGGCGAGGATGGCGTGCAGCACTTTGACGCCGGTGCCGGATTGCGTCTTCGCATTGGGTCCGGAGCCATGCTCTTCATCGGGGGCCGGGCGCTTGGATTTGAGGCCCAGGCCGTGGCCAACGGCAGTCACCGGAGGGCGCTCACGTACGCCAGCCCGTTGGCCGTGCTGGAGGCCGAACTGGCTCCCAACATTCGACTGGAAGTCACGCAGCGCCCATCGCTTTCCGATGTGCGTCCGGGCCGTGTGCTTGCTGAAGCACCGTTTCTCCTGGACGAGTTTCACGTCGAGCCGGTGGTATTTCCGGTTGACGTAAAGGCCCGGGTTCGCGGGTTCTTCGGGGACCTGCAGCTTTCGGGCGTAGCCACGTATCGGGAATCACCGAACTGGCGCGTGTACGAGCACGCGCCGAGCAACTACGCCGGCTACGCACGCGGCCTGACGCGGGTGCGCCACACAGCGGCACGTACGCTCAGTGTAGGCGCCGAGGCCCGGTTGTCGCCATCGCCGGGTGTGGAAACTCGCCTGGGTGCCCGTGTGCAGGATGGCCGCATGACGGATCTGGAGCAGGATCTGCCGTATTTCGCCAGCTGGACCGTGGACGGCATGGTCTCTGTCGCCTTCTCGCAGAGGAAGGGGTTGCTGCAGGCTACCACGGAGGTCTTCGGACCTCGCTCTGGCGATGCGGCCGGCACCCTGGACGTTCCCACCTACGCGGATCTGGACCTCAGGCTGTCATACTCCGTGCGCGGCAACGCGCTCATCGCCCTTGAACTCCGTAATCTGCTCGGAGAGACGCCCGTCTGGTACAACTATCCGGAGCCTCCGGCCACCGTGCTTTTCGGAGTCGGATGGCGCTGGTAGCCGTCCCCTATCTTCCGCCTGTCAACACCCAGCCGCATGCTCAAGACGAACCCTGCATTTATCGACGTTCTGGTCGAGTCGGTGATCGATCTCCTGCAGCGCGGGCGCACGGTGGACATTCCCGGCGTGGGTACACTCAGTGTGCGCCACGAACCTGCCGGTCCCGGGCCGGACGCATCCCCTCATGATCGTGTGGTATTCAACCCATCGAAGTCATGAAGAATGACCTGATCCGGGAAATGGCGGAGCGGCTCGGCCGCACCGGTCCCGATGTCGAGAAGGCGCTGGCCGCCTTTGCCGCTGCTGTTGCCGACCGACTGGAGTCCGAAGGAGAGGCCAACCTGGCCGGCCTCGGTACCCTGCGCAAAATCGGGGATTCCTATTCATTCGAGGCGAGCGATGCGCTCTCGCAGGCGGTCGACTACCGGTGGATGGGCTCGAACGCTCCGGTTGCCGCGGGGTCGGACGGCGGTGGTGGTCTGGATCCCGAGCTGGTTGCTCCCGCGGCTGACGAACTCTCGATCCGCAAAGCGAGTTGGGCGCCCATTGATCTGGATCCGACCGCGGTGGAGGCGCCGGCTGGTCGGGCGACCAAGCCGTCGGCGCCACAGCCACCACCGTCGGTGCCGCATCCCGCTGCACACCGTCCCGCTCCGGCCGCGCACGCTACCGCTCCTGACACCCAGGTGCCGCCGACTCCTGCCCCGCCGCCGGTCCCGTCCGTGCCCGAGCCACCGCCGGCGGACTCCTTTGCGCCCCCAAACACGGAGGACGTCTCGCCGCTGGTGGACGACCTCACCTACGAGACGCTACACCAGAGTTCCGTCCCCCCAAGTGCTCCGCCCCCTTCCCGGAAGCCGAGGCAGCGCGCTGCTGCTGCCCCGAACCGCACACCCCTCCTGGTAGGAATTGTGGTCGTGGTGCTGCTTGCCGCAGCGGGGCTCGCCTGGTGGCAGAATCAGGACTCCGATTTCGACCCGGACGACCCGGACCTGGTGCAGAATGTTGAGCCGGAGGCGACTGCGGCGGAGGACTCGAGCGCGGCCGTGCCCGCCGGCGCGGTGGATGGCGGAGAGTCACCACCTGCAGAGGACCCCGGGTCGACCCCGGCCGCTCCCGCCAGCATCCAGCCAAATTCCGCGGGCTACACACTGATTGTCGGCTCCTCCCTCAGTCAGGCCGCGGCCCAGCGCCAGGCGGATGGATTCCGCTCGCTGGGCCTTCCGGTAGGCGTGTTGTCCTACGCCGACGGGGATGGTCAGACCCGGCACCGAATTGCCGTCGGTGAGTTTGCGTCCGCCGCCGAAGCCGACAACGCCCGGCGATCCATGTCCGGCCTGCCCGATGGCACCTGGGTACGCCGAATCCGCCCCTAGCGGACTATCCATCTTGATCTGAATTCATGATCCTGACGTTTCTTCAGCAGGTCGCCGATTCCGCGGCCGTTGACTCCACCGGCGCCCTGACCGGCCCGGAAACCGCCTCCCGACTCGACGTCATTCTGCAGGGCGGATGGGTGCTGATCCCGATCGTCGTCCTGTCCGTGGTGACGATCATCATCTTCGTGGAGCGGCTCATCAAGCTGCGTCGAGCCTCAGGCGATCCCATCACCGTGATGGACCGCATCAAGGACTACGTGCGCACCGGCAACATCGAGGGCGCCAAGGCCTACTGCGAGGCGCAGGACACGCCGATCACACGCATCCTGAAGCACGGCCTCGAGCGCCTTGGGCGGCCGATCGTCGAGATCCAGGATGCCGTGAACGCCTCCGGAAAGCATGAAGCGTTTGAACTGGAGCGACGGACGGACCTCCTGGCGTCCATCGCCGGAATTGCGCCCATGCTGGGCTTCCTTGGCACCGTGACCGGAATGATCGAGGCCTTCCAGCAGATCCAGAACCTGCAGGGCAACGTGAATCCCAGTGTGCTGGCCGGCGGCATCTGGGAGGCACTTATCTCGACCGCGGCCGGCCTGGTGGTCGGCATCCTGGCGTTCTTTTTCTACAACCTGCTGCTGGGCCGCATCCGCCGTCAGGTGAACGACATGGAGCGCACCGCGACGGACTTCATCGACCTGCTCCAGGCACCCGCGCCGAGGCGATAGCATGGCAGGCATCGACTTTTCGACTGATCGCAAGCCGCTGATGAGCTTTGCGCAGGCCGGTCTCGCCGACATCGTGCTGCTGCTGCTCATCTTCTTCCTGCTTACTTCCAGTTTCATCCCGCAGTTCGGGATCCGGGTGAATCTTCCGGAGACCAGCGCGCAGGCCCCGAGTGACCCGGTCTACGTGAGCGTGGCCATCACGGCCGATGGGGCTTTCTACGTGGAGCAGAACCGTGTGCCGCGGGAGGGCCTCCTGGACGCCGTGCAGAACGCCGTGGGAGACCGGTCCGCCATGCTGATCCGCGCAGATCGCGATGCGACAGTGGATCAGTTCGCGACCGTGGCGAGCATTGCCCAGGCGTTGAACCTGAGGGTGCAGATGGCGAGCGAGCGGGCCGGGCGAAGGCGGTAGTGCGCTGGGGGCTCCGAGTGTCCTCCTTTTCCGACCAAGCGGGTGAGCCTGCTCTAGTTGGGCTCATCATGACCGCCCTCTCGCTGTCCGCGGATAAAGCCCGAGGCGGCTTCTAGACCCTTCCGAAGACTGGGCAGGTACGCATCGATGATGACGTGCTCCGAACTCACCTTCAAGATGACTGGAGTCTGGACAAAAGAGAGAGCCTCTTTGATCACATCCAGGCTATCGACAGCGTATGGCCCGGGGTAATTGGTGCCTGCAGCATAAATGTGGGCGAGATTCGTGTCGGTTGCCACAGTCAAGAAGGACGCTGGCAAGTCCGATCCATCGTCCACCGCCGCCATCGCGACGAGTATTTCGAATGCTCGGACGACGCAGGAACTGCAGTCGGCCGCGCTTGTCACGAGAAGCACACTGCCACCGGGTACGTCAAAATCATCGAGGACGTCGACTTTCCTACCCAAAATGCTCTCGAGCATTAAGGCCTCTCGTCGACTCTCCGTACCGGTTGCCGGCGATCCGGAATTCGCCTCACAGCCGCTCAGGTAAACTATGGACGCGAGAAGCAGAACAGAGCGCACCGACCGGGAGCCTCTCATTCCCCAGCTTCCAGTTCATACAGGTTGAGTGACCCCTCAACCGCGTCAAAGGCAAGAATATTGCCTGAGTCAACCGCGAAGGCAGAAATGTATGCGTCAGTTCCTGCCCGGGTCTTTAGCCTGATCAACCTTTCGATAGTTAGTGACCCTCGATCGATTTCCAGGATACTCTCTGGTCGTCCATTCTCCCCATAAAACAACAGATACGCACGGTCTCCCTCGATACCCCCTGCGCGAAAAAACATCCCCGCTCGGGTGCGATCATAGTTGTCTCGATATTCCGTCGTAATTGTTTCGACACGCTTTTTGAAGAGCTCATGCTCCGAGAGGTCGAGTGTCGCGCGATGTCTGCCTTCCTCATCAAACGATTCGACAATCGGTTGATAGCCGTAGGCCAGAATTATCGAGCCGTCAGAAGCCAATAGGGGGAGGCGGTCGTTCATTCTTCTACGCCGAGACTCCGTTGGGGCATCGTAACCTCCATTGGTCTCGGCGAAGGTGAACAGCAATTGGCCTCCAAGGTCGTAGAAGGAAGCTGCACCCTCTTCCTTTCGGGTGGACAGAAGCACACCGCGGGCGTCAGCTGCAAAACCAAAGGCGGTCACCGCTTCCGGAGCAGCGAACTCGGTCTCATACTCTCCCTGCCGACTGAAGACGTGGAAACGTCTTCCCCGCGAATCGTACGCAAGGACCCTATCGCCCGCGACAGCAACGCAGCCGGCCCCGTACACCTCGCCCGGGCCGGCTCCGGACCTACCGAAGGTTCGACTCACCTCCAGTCCATCTGCTTCCAGAATCAGAAATCGATGGTTGCTGTAGTCAGAGGCGTAAAATTGCCCTCCTGCCGCCGTCAGGCACGTTACGCTGGCGAGATAGGTGCCGTCCGACAGTTGATCTACTGTCGAAACCGGGGCTAAGCGGACGACTTCCGCTTCTTGTTCACCGCAGGCGCTGACACAAAGCACGACGGCGACAAGTCCCCACCAAGGTCCCCATTGAGCCCTTTTTACCACCTAAGCAACCGTCTTCTATTCGGGGTCAGCCTCGGGACACTGAACGACAAAGCCATCGCACATTACGAAGTCCGCAATCGCAAGGCATTCGTCGTCTCCATAACACCCGACTCCCGCGACGCCGGGGTCGCAGTCGGGGCAGCCGATGCAGCTAGCATACGCCTGACATGGCGCAGCCGCATTCGCCGGGGCGCCCGGCACGCCGAAAAAGCAAAGTGCAACCGCAAACCCGAGGGTCTTTATTGTTCTTGGAATTAGATAAGTCATTCGAGTTTCCCATTGGTTGTTCGCTAGACACATTCGGAATCGCATTCGAGCACGTAGTCGTCGCAGAGAATGCTCTCGTTTTGGGTTTGGCACATGTACAAGGCGATGCACGAGATCGGGATGCCGCATGCGCAGGACAATCCACACTGAACTTCAGCCGCATCTAGTGCGCGTGGCTGAGCAAATGCCATCGCGATCGCAACTACAAGTGTGCAGATCGCAGCTTTGACGTATCGCATTATTACCTCCTGTCCAAGCGATGGTTGGTTTGCATCAGGCCATGCGGCCCGATGTCCCTCCAAATCTAGATTTGGTGCAAAAGCGGAGACTGCCATTCCTGCAGGATTTGTCTGCGGATAATCACACGGACGTTTTTGCGCTAGTCTGCGGTGCCTCCCCATCCGGGGAATCCGGACGAAAAAGGGACACCCATGCGGAAGTCAGGAGCGATTCCACGCCTTCCGAAGCGCAGAAACACTTTCGAAAGCCCGTCCATGCTGCCGCTTCGGAGAGCGGCATGCCTGTCTCCTCAACCAGCAGGCGCGCGCCTCGAACGCGATGGTAGCTGAGGTACCTGCGAGGTGTCATCCCCGCGTATCGCTTGAATCGACTCGGCAAACTTCGGCCATCTGCTCTGAACCCCGAGATCAATCCCCCGATGGTGAGGTCCTCATCCCAGACTCTCGTGTTTATCGCAGTCAGTAGTTCCCTGACATCACCGGGCCAAGTGTCCTGAGACATCAAGAGCTTGGTTTGTGCGTATGCGGAAAGGACCTCGGCTGCTGCCGGACTCCGAGTCCCCCCGGCCGGTTCGCCAACATACTCCCGCAAGGCACTGCCGACCGATGGATAACACCGGCCCATGAACCAGCACTCTTCCCGTTGAACGGCGTCAATCGCTATCAATAGGTTGCCGAGGGGTTCGTCTTTGAGCATATACCCGGCAGCTCCGCTTTCTAAAGCCCCCCGAACCAGGGCTCTCTCTTTGAATCCGCTGTATGGAAGGACCTTGACTCGTTGTTCTAGTCCAGACAGTTGTTGGATCAGTTCGATGCCACATGGTTCGGGCATCGACATGTCGAGAATGATCAACTTCGGCCTAAGAGCTTGCGCCAATCGCATTGTCTCAAGACCATCCTTGGCTTCACCCACCACGGTAATGCCTTGCGCAGCCCCCAGAACGCCGCGAAGTGCTTGCCGCATGAGAGGGTGGTCATCAGCGACTAGAATCTCAATCATTTTGGCACATGGACCGGGAGGGTCGAGAACTTGCACCCGGTGGCGGGGTGCCACTACATGAGTACCCGACTGTTGGGTACCCGCCTGGAAGCTTGGCTCTTCCAGGGGCAAGCGCAATAAGGTGAAACGACTATTCTGGATCTGCCGCCAGGAGGCTTCCTGCTCCGGGAAACTGCAACCCTCACCCCAAGATGCCCTCGCCGCAGCCACAGCCTTCCGGGCAGTGTCGCATGCAAGGCCAGCGAGCGGGCCGGGCGAAGAGTTTCCGATGCGGGCCTGCGGTGGCTGAGCCGCCTACCTTCGACCAGTCCGGCCCAACTCACTCGACGACGCGCACCACACGCACCTTGGGATGCTCGGATTCGTCAATCAGATAGAACCTCCCGTTGTGGTAGCCTCGCGCCTCGATGGGAGCCTGAATCCCGGCGTAGTCGGGAAACTCCTCATGCGGAAAGACCAGCGTCTTCGCGACCACTTTGGCAATGGGGTCGAATACCTCTGCGACGATCCTTCGCGACTCGCCGATCCTGAGGAGGGAGAAGCTCCAGACAAGTCCGTCATCAGCCACGTGGAGGCCAATACTTTGGCTGTGAATGACCCCGGCCGAGTCTCCGAATCGAGACCGGAACATTACGGCCGAGTTTGGTGATGTCCTAGGGGCGACTAGTTCGAACGGCTCGCCTCGCTCCGCGCCCAATATGAGCTCTGGGGTTGCCCACCCGCCTGAAGGGTTTCGGACAAACATGTGGAGGCGTTCTGGAGAAAAGAACGGAGCGAAGAAGAGCGTGTCCGGCCCGGCCATGTCGAATGAGCCCGCATTTGCGGACTGCATGGTCCTGGTGAACAGATCTGACGAGATCCCAAGCGAGTCCGCGTTACCGAAGGAGCCGACGAAATTGAGGTCCTCGTCGAACTCCCGAAAAAGGTCCTGATCAGTTTCGTTATAGGGCTCGGGACCAGTCAGAAACAGGTATCCCTTTCCGGGCACATGAGCAACCTGTTTTGGGGTTTCCAGCTGCGTCCGGTTCATCCTCGCGGTCAGCGGGTCGCCAGAACTCAGCCTTGTGAACCTGCCGAAGACCTTGTCCGCGACAAGAACCTCCGTCCTCGACAGGGCAACCATACTGGTAATGTGACTGAACTCACCGGGAGCCGAGCCGCGACTGCCCAACGTGCGAAGGTGTTCTCCGTCTGACGAAAAAGACCGGATCTCGGAGCTAAGGTGGTCCGCTACAAATAACGTCCCGTCTCCCGCGACGGAAATCGTTCGGATGTCGCTGAACAGGTCTGCGTCGAGCGACGAGTCGTGCTTCCCTACGACTACTTCGGTAGCAAACCTCGCCTCGGTCTGGGACCAGACCACTCCCGGTGCGCCGCTGCGCAAAACAGCGAGGATGGCCAATGCCCAGAGGCTCGCGGGCACATCTCCTCGACCGAGCGTCGCACTAGCCACTTCTGAAGCGGTGGGTTGGGAACGTCGAGAGTGCGATGACCGTGATTCGGGGCCTCATACTTGGGCGGGAGATGGTGGAAGCGCAACGATCGCAAACTCCTGCATCTAGCGCGGCGGGGCAATGAGGTAGAATGACTATTCGAGCCGAGAGCCAACGCCACACAGCGCAGAGGACGGCCTAGTTCTCGATAGCAGTCCAATCAAAGTCTGAGATTCCGCTGGCGCCCGCGAGGTCGCGCGGCTCAAGAAGCTGAGCTAGGCTCCCCGTGTCCACGTCGTAGATCATGAGCACGGCCTCCTCGGCATCGTAGTCGGAGAGGCGGGAGCGATCGAACACCAGGGCACCGTTTGGGCCCCAGCGCGGTCTCCGGTCGAGGACCTCGTCGCCGGAGCGCGACACGAAATAAGCGTTCCCGTCGAGGTCGCTAACTCCGATTCTGACATTCGTTCCGGGCGCCTCCCATACCTCGAACGCGAGAAGTCGCCTGCCTGGGTTCCAGGCCGGGTAGAAAAGGCCACCCGCGCTGCCCGACAGACTGTCTGTCAGCGATCCCGTCGGGATGATTCCCATGATGTCTCCGCTCGCGTCGAGCAGGTGAAGGCGACTGAAGGTGGCGTCGTCCTCGTAGTTGCCTGCCACGAGGGTATCGACCCCGATGGCTGCAGTAACAATGATCGCCGCATCTCCGATTACGGCCACGGAGCTATCGGCCAGCGAGTAGAATTTCTGCACGGGCCGCCCACTCACGCCCACCCGCTGCATGAAATAGAACCCGTCTTCTTTATCAGTCCAGACGACGGTCTCCATCTCCGGCAGCAGCGGCCCGAGATCTCTTGTTCTAATCGGAGAAACCGACCCGGCCGCCAGGTCGGCCAGCATCGCCTGGCCTGCGTAGTCGACACCGTCCATTCCAGCGAAAACCACCATTCTCCCGGAAGGAGAAACTTTGCTCCCTCGGAAGGAGCCATTGGCGGGCGATATGGCTCTTGCGGTCGTGAGCGAATCAAATGGTGCGACGCGAATCGACAAGCGGCCCGAAGTGTCGCGAACACTATAGGTTGCCATGCCCGGGCCTTCCGGGGTGGGTGCAATGCTTTCCTCCAGTTGCCTGTCGCCGCTGTTGGCGTCGCATCCGGTCGAAAGTGGGAGCAGGAAGAGAAGTGCAAGGCGCCAGGCTGCCCCAAGTGCACCTCGGTAGACAGCCTTATTCGACCACATGCCGCGACCGGGCAGGAAGTCGCGAGAGTCCGCCCCTTCTCCGACAACCGGAGGTCGGCCGATCAAGGCGACCCTCGAGCTCCTGAGTTCTTGCGTCGTAGGCTTCGTGTGCTCCGCGATTCCTAGGCACACGTCACCTCGCATATGTTTTGGTTGGGACGACCCGCTATCGGACAACTGTTACTAGCCTAGGGACATGTCTCCCGCCTACAACAGGGCGCACCTTTAGGTCCCGGGTGCGGAGCCTCAGGCGTCCCAGTTGAGAGAGTGTACACCGTCGGTCAGGGTCCCGGATGCGAGCGTCATCACCTCGCGTCCCAGCATGTCGAATACGGTCACGGAGACCCTTTCGGCCCTAGATAGCTCGAATTCAATTGCGGTCGAACTCCGGAAGGGGGTGGAGAAAGCAATCGGCCTGGATCAACGCTGGACTACCAGCCCGACCGCGCATTGGTAAACTGACTGATGGCTCAGTCGAACAAAGTAGAGTCCGGCTGCGAGCGAATAGGCGTCGAGAACCAGAATGTGCTCGAGGTCTCCACCGAGGCGATTTAGGCCCATATCGTGTTTGCGTCCAAGCACGTCCCAGACCTCGAGCTCTCCGCCAGCGGCTGGCGCCGCGAGATGCACAGTAATGGAGGTGTGTCCATCGGTGGGGTTGGGGGCCGGCGGCTGGATCTTGCATGCCGACCGAGGCCCGCTCGGCAGCCCATCCGAAGCAAGTGGGCCATGGTATTCGTAGGCACCCAAGTCAACTCCCGCCCCCTTGATTCGCTCTACGCCCGCGAGGTCGAAAGGCAGTTGCTCGTCGACCAGTTCGTCGTTGTCGAGGTCAGTGATGTCAGTGCCGATGAGTGCTGTGTTGCCCGCATCAACTCCGGGAGAATCGGCCGCGAGACGTAGCCCAAACTGGTCGGGCTCAGCCGAGGGCGCGAAGCGCGGGGACTGATCGAGGATGTTCGAACCCGTCGCGCCAGCCGGGAGGCCTCCTTGAACCAAGCTACTTTGCACGACAAGACTAGATGCGTCTCGAACGACCACTCCGTTGCTGGGCCCCTCGTGCCCCCAGATAATGCTGTTGGCAATCCGAACATTGGAGGTAGATACCATTAGGGCGTGAGCGTTGACGCCTATGTTGTCGACAACCGTTGCTTGCGTCAGGTCCAGCCCTGCCTGCTCGATCACGCCGATAGCTCCAGGTCTCTCGCGGTTTGGCACGACGATTTCGTTGTCCTTGAACAAGCTGTTGTGAACCGCGGCTGACGTCATTTCAACAAGGAGACCCGCCGAGCCCTCGCTCCCGGATTCGTTGCCAACAAATCTGGCGTTGACCATCGCGATTGCATGAAAAGCGTGCCAGTCACCGCCCCCGGTCAAACATGCACCGCCCCCTGTGTCCTCGGAGGCGTTTCCGCGGAAGAACACATCGGTGAGCTGAGCCATGAATGGGAAAGCAAGTCCAGGCTGGCTCGGAACTTGTAGCCAAAGACCACCACCGCACCCTCCGGTCCTGTTGTCTGCGACGGTGACCCGGCGAAACTCTACGGGGTTGGGGGGGGCGGGAGCTTCGAGCGCATTGAAGCTCACTGCGATGCCGCCGCCCACTCCCCGACGCCCGACCCCGGATCTGTTCTCCCGTACAGTTGAATCCCTCAAATCGAGCGTGCCAAAGGCAGCGATACCCCCTCCCCAGCCCCCCGCGTAGTTGCGTTCTACGGTGACCCGCACCAGCGAGGCGTGGGCTCCGGATTCGATCCTTATACCGCCCCCGTCACCCGGCTGCGCCACGGCCCTTCCGCCAGTGACTGTAACACCATCCAAGGTAGGTGCCTCCGTCCGGAACGAGCTCGACACCACGACCACGTTGTTCGAGTTGTCCTCAGTGAACGTATCCCCTACAGTTAGGGTGTCAGGGTCGTTTCCGGCCAGGTCCCCTGAGAGTATGGTCGGGTGGGCTTGCCAGTCACGTTCCTCTCGCGACGATTCGCTCCCACTGAAACCTCCATAGACGGCGATCGGCACAGCCAGGTCGAATGAAGCCGATCTGTCACCTACCGTGACAAGTGCCCCGACATCGGGCGTATACACCCCCTCGGCAACCCAAACTTCGGTTCCAGCTCGCCCCACCAGGAGAGCGTCCCGCAACGAGACATAAGCATCCGCCCACGAGGAACCGTCATTTGTTCCGTTGGCGTCGGCATCCACAAAAATCACGGTCTGCCCCTGACTCGGGCTGGCCGCAACGACCAGCAGCAGCACCACGATCCGAATGTACATACTCTCCCTCCTCGGACGTACTGGCGAATGATTTCGAGGAAGCCGTTCTATCGGCTCCAACAAGGTGAGACTCTCCACGCTGAGTGCAATAAGGCGAAACGACTATTCGACTCGCACCTAGACGCCAATCGGGCGGCAGCTCAGTGCCCTCCCGTAAAGCGCTGGAAGTAGGGCCACGGCTCTACACTTCATGAGACCATTCTAGCTCGGACGTCCAGCGGAGGCAACGAGATGACTGGAAAGCCCCCCTCACCCGCGAAACTGCAACGCCTCCCCAAGATGCTCGCGTCGCAGCTCCCGGCTCCACGCCAGATCCGCGATGGACCGCGCCACACGGAGCACTCGCGTCAACCCGCGTGCCGATAGCCCGCCCTTGGTCACCGCCGCCTCCAACATTTCCGCACATGGCCCGGACAGCTCCGCCAGAGCCGGAATTTTTGCGCCGTACGTCCCCTTGAACGCCCGCGCCTCCAGCACCCGCTCGCGCACCTGAGCACTGCTGTCCCCGCTGGGCCCACCGAAATCGCCAAACCGGACGGCCGGCACCTCCACAATCAGGTCCATGCGGTCCAGCAGCGGTCCGCTGACCCTCTGGCGATAACGCGATACCACCAGCGGATCACAGAGGCAGCGTTCGGGGTCCCCTGCATGCCCGCAGGGACAGGGATTCATGCTTGCGACCAGCATGAACGTGGCTGGAAAAGTCACCGAGTACCGCACGCGACGGATATGCACGTACCCCTCCTCCAACGGCTGACGCAGGCTTTCGATGGCGTCCCGGCGAAATTCGGGAAACTCGTCCAGGAACAGCACCCCGCGGCTGGCCAGGGACACTTCGCCGGGCTGAGGAGGATTCCCGCCCCCGATCAGGCCGGCCCGCGAAATGGAATGATGCGGTGCCCGGAAGGGGCGCTGCTCTCCCGGCGCCGGCAAACCGGCTACGGAGTGCACCCGCAGCACCTCCAGACGCTCCTCAGGATCGCATGGCGGAAGCAGCCCCGGAAGCCTGCGTGCGAGCATGGTCTTGCCGGACCCTGGCGGCCCCGTCAGCAGAATGTGATGTCCTCCCACGGCAGCGATCTCCAGAGCCCGCTTGCACATGACCTGGCCCCGTACGTCGTGCAGATCCGCACGGGACTCATCGGCATCGGCCGCACCCACGGCTGCCTCTGCGCCCCCCGTGCGCTCCAGCACCACACCCAGCGCCTCGGCCAGCCCACGCGCACCAAAAGCACGCACGCGCGCCACCTGTCGGGCTTCTGCAAGGTTCTCCACTGCCACAACGATGCGTTGCTCGCGATCAGCCGCCATTTCTGCGATGGGCAGAATGCCCCGGACCGGCCGCAGCCGCCCGTCCAGCGCCAACTCACCGGCCAACACACACCCTGCAAGCGCGTGCCTAAGCTCTTCAGCCTCCTCATCAGCCGCCATCAACCCGAGTGCCAGCGGTAGATCAAAAGACGCACCCTCCTTGCGGAGGTCCGCCGGGGCCATGGAGACGGTGATGGTACCGCGCGGCACCTTGAACCCCGAGGACCGCATCGCACTCAACACCCGCTCACGGCTCTCGCGCACGGTCGCCTGCGGCAGTCCGACCACGGCATAGCCCGGCAGCCCGCTGCGGATGTGCGTTTCAATTTCCACCGGCACGGCGTCCACTCCGACCACCGCCCCACTCCAGACAGAGGAGAGCATCGCCTTTTGGGAGTAGAGGCACGAAGCCTCACATCCGCAACGCGCCTACTTCCAGCTCACGCTCGCCGCCCAGTCTTCCTCCAGCACATCCACTTCGTCCGAGGTGATCAGTACCGGCCCGTTGTAACGCCCATCGCGCGAGGAATTCTCCAGTTTCAGCACGCCGCGGGGGCATACGCTTGCGCACATGCCGCAGCCCACGCAGGAGGCCCGGATGATGTTCTGACCACGCTGCGCGTACCAGCGCACGTCGATGCCCATCTCGCAATAGGTCGTGCAGTTGCCGCAGGAGATGCACTGTCCGCCGTTCGTGGTGATGCGAAAGCGGGAGTAGAAGCGCTGGAGAATGCCCAGAATCGCAGCCTGGGGACAGCCGTACCTGCACCAAACACGCGCGCCCATGAGCGGGTAGAAGCCGACGCCGATCACGCCCGCCCACACCGACCCGAACAGGAAACCGTACACCCGGGCATAGGAGCCCGAGAAGGAACCCAGAAGCCCTCCTTCCATCGCCGAGTTCGCCCACAGAAGCACGGTCCCCACGGTCACGATCACGAGCACACCGTGGATCATCCACCGCTCGATCTGCCAGGAGCGCACGCTGGAATCCGCCAGATGCCGGTACGGATCACCGGCGGTCTCAGCCAAACAGCCACAGCCGCATACCCAGGAGCAGTACCAGCGCTTGCCGAAGAAATAGGTGAGCACCGGCACACCGACAATGGCCACAACCGCACCCCAAATCACCATGAACCGACCCAGCCTGCCGGGATGGTTCCAGATCCAGCCGTTCCCGAAGTCGCCGGGCCACAGGTATTCAGGCTTCAGCGGCCAGAAATACGAGAAGTAGAACTCTGGCTCATTAAAGAGCACCAGCATCTGCGGGATGATGTACGCCAGCACACCCTGCGCCAGAATCACGCTCACCGTACGCCACTTCTGATAGCGGTCGTGCCGGTAGCGATACAGCGCGCGAATGCCCATCACCAGTACGGCCAGGCTGTACAGCGTGCCGTACATGAACCACTGATCGGCCGCCTGCCCACGCATGACGTAGCTGAGCGGGTCCATGGTGCGGATCAGACCTTCCAGCGTACCCGGAAACCAGTACAGCAGCACGTAGAACCCGGTCAGCACCACGGCGGCGACCCACGCCACTGCCCCACGGGACAGCATCGGAGTAAAGAAGGTGTCGTGATTGCGGATGCCTGCCGGCCCATGACCATAGCGGGCACGGGCGATGAGCACCGTGCCGACACACACCGCTCCGGTGGTTAGCCAGAATAGAATCTCGGCTGGAATGGCCTGATTGAGGCCAATCAGCGTCAAGACGCCGAGCGCCAGACCGCCAAACACCAGTCCCTTGCCCCAGCGCGACCCGGATAGCGGGTCACCCGTAGGGCGGTCGGCTATTGCCGCTGCGGCGCCCAAAAGGCAGATCGCCGCGACCAGCGTCGAGCCCCCGTTGAACGGCCAGACGCCGAACACGAACACTAGAATCAGCAGCACCGCGAACGCCGTCAGCACGGCCGGCACGCGCCAGCGTGCCTCCGGGGGGCCCGAGGCCATGGCGAACGTGGGGTCCAGACGATCACTCATGCCGTCACCTTCAGCGCCTGAGAGAATTCAGGATCGAACAGGCATCGATCGAAGTCTGCGAGCACCTCATCGAGGCGCGCCCTGGTGCGTAACCAGTGGCTCCAGACGTTTTGTCGCAGGCGTACGCCCAGACCGTTTACGCCTTTCACCACCCCTCTCGAGCTGGCGATGCGCACCAGCCGATGGCCGTCTGAAATGATGTGCTGCTCCGGTTCGTCGGGGCCGATCACCCCGTAGGTCTGGTATTCCAGGTCGAAGAATTTGGCCGAGTTGAAAAAGAGCGGCGGTCGGTACGCCGCAGGTTCACCAAGCAGTCCTGCGGCCACCTGCCGCCCGTGACTGCGGCCGGTGTACCACAACTGTTCCACGGCCTTTCGCCCCGGAAGTGGGTCCCGAAACTCGGCGCAATCCCCTGCCGCAAACACATGGGGCGCAGACGTTTGGAACGATCTATCAACGAAGATTCCACGCCCTGTCTCGAGCCCCGAGGCCTCCGCGAGGTCGGTGCGCGGAGACACGCCCACTGCGAGGCCCACAAATCCAGCCGGCAGTGTGCGACCGTCCTTCATGCGCACGGATTCGGCACGGTGCCCATCGCCCGTGTGGATGGATTCCAACTCGGCACCGAGCTCCAGATCCACGTCATGCGCGCGGATGGCCTGCTCCACCACCTCGGACTCCTGCGGGCAGAAGATGTAGTCCATGTAGCGCTGCTCCCGGACCAGGAAGGTGGTGTGGATGCCCCGGGAGGCCAGCATCTCAGCCATCTCAACGCCGATCAGCCCGCCGCCCACCACCGCGGCGTGCTCCACGTCCACGGTCGAGGCGGCCATGCGGGTCAGATCGTCGAGCGAATAGAGCCCCTGCACCCCAGCGGCGTGCTCTCCCGGCCAGCCAAATCGGTTGGGCTTGGAGCCTGTCGCCAGGAGCAGCCGGTCGTACCGGATGCGCTCCCCCGAGGCCAGATGCAGTTCCTGTGCTTCGGCATCGACTCGTGTCGCGTGGTCGCGCACCAACTGGATCCGGTTGCGGGACCAGAAATCGTCCGGGTATGGCTTGGTGTCTTCGTACCGCAGATCGCCCATGTAGATGTACATGAGCGCTGTGCGCGCGTAGTGGTAATCGGACTCGCCGGAGACGATGGTGATGGCATGGTCCGACCGCTTGCGCACCATGCGAGCGGCCGTTACACCGGTGATCCCGTTTCCGACAATGACGATGTGCATGCAGGCAGTCTAACCCTCCCCGTTCCGGCCGACAACCGGTCCGTGCGATTCGCCCGCGGGGTGTTACCGGGGTAGGCAATATCCGTATGTTTCGGCCATGGTATTCGGGATCACGGGAAACACGTCCAAGGGGCTCATCTGGGAGCCCATCGCCCGCCTCGTCCGCTATCTGAAAGAGACCGACAGGTACTATCGCATCCACGACGACATCGCCCGTGGATTGGTGGAGCGGGATCTGATCGAGGTCGATGACGCAAATGTTGCTGGGGCCGCACCCCTGGCGTCCGCCTGCACGGTAGTCTTGTCCTTTGGAGGTGACGGGACGCTGCTAAACACCGCGCACGAAATCGGAAACCGCGAAACGCCCGTGCTGGGGGTGAATCTGGGCCGCCTGGGTTTTCTCGCCAGTCTCGAGGAAGGCGACCTGGAGCCGGCCATCCACAACCTGGAGGCCGGCAATTACAAGGTGGAGAAGCGCATGGTGCTCGAGGCGCACTGCGACGGCCTTGAACTCCCCTTTCAATGGGCGCTGAACGAGTTCGTGATCCAGCGTCCGGGGGATCGATCACTGCTGGCCATCGACGTCAAGGTCGATGACACCCGACTGAACACCTACTGGTCCGATGGGCTGATCATGGCCACGCCAACCGGATCGACGGCATACAACCTGGCGGCGGGCGGCCCCATTGTCGTGCCGACCAGCCAGACCATCATCATGACGCCTCTCGCTGCACACACACTGACGGTCCGTCCGGTGGTGTTGCCCGGCGGAGTGACCATCGAGGCGAGCGTGCTGGACGGCGAGCCGTTTGTCTTCATGAGCGATGGGCGGAGTACCATGATCGAGGATGGACGGGTGCATCTGAGCATTCGAAGGGCAAAGCACACCGTGAACCTTATCCAGATGCCCGAGCATCACTTCTTTCGCACGCTGAGGACGAAGCTGATGTGGGGGGCGCGTAAAGGGTAGGAGGCGTTTGAGGTGTGCGGCGGCGCGGGCGGGCTCGACGACGGCAAACATGGAAACACGGCCCTGTTTTACACCCGGGCGTCATCGCAAACCCGCCCATTGTGGAAACGGGCCCCGGTTTTCCACTCAGCTCCCATCGTTAGCGTCCCATACGTGGAATCAGGCCCCGATTTTCCGATCGGGCTGGACGGGCTCCGGGTCCGAGCGCGGCCGCGAGCCGACGCGGGGCGGCCGGGGGCGGCCGGGCACTTCACCGCGGCCCGGGCTCGACGACGGCAAACATGGAATCACCCCCCTGTTTTACACCCGGGCGTCATCGCAAACCCGCGCATTGTGGAAACGGGCCCCGGTTTTCCACTCAGTTGCCGTCGCTAACGCCCCAAACGTGGAATTCGGCCTCGATTTTCCGATCCCGGCCGGAGAGCGGCCTGCGGCCGGGGCCCATACGCGTGGCGGGCCGACTTTGGAAGGCGCGCCAGGCCCGCACACGCCAGGCCGCCCGCACACGCCGGGCCGCACGGACGCGCCAGGGCCCGGACGCGCCAGACAGCACGCGCACGCCGCCCCGCCCAACGGCCACGCCTGGCACCCCCCACCCCCCGCCATTCGATTTAGGCGTGAAGGACCGGCCGGCGCTTTGGCAACCCGGAACACCTCTGTATATTCGCGGCCCTGCGGTCAGGTAGCTCAGTTGGTAGAGCACTGGACTGAAAATCCAGGTGTCGGCGGTTCAAATCCGTCCCTGACCACTACGCATTTTCGGAAATCGGCCATTTTGACCCCTTAGAGGCCGATTTTAGAGCGCCCCCCGAAATACTGCCCATAAAACAGCCCATAAACTGGCTGGATCCTCGCCTCGGAGCCCCCGCTTCGGGGCGTTTCTGTCTGAGGCAGTCGGGGCATCAGAAAGTTATCCTCAGAGAGAATTTTTTAGCCGCTAATGACGTGCCATTGAGTGCGCATTAGATTCAGTACTTGTCCCCTTCAGTCCACACGAATCCTGTCCCGTCGAAGTTGTCGACTACACGTCCGCGTGCAAGGGTCGGTATGGATAGACCGTCGAGTCCGAAGCGGGCTTCAGGCGATCAGGTCTTCAGCCCAGCGGCCTCAAGAAAGTGGCCGACGGAAGCGAGCTGAATGCCCCCCGCGAGCACTCTCGGGGAGCGGCACCGCGGCCTCTCCTCGGCGCCTGTGTTGGCGCTGATGGAGGCCACTGTCGACCAGCGTATGTGCGACAGGTTCGACTTGGTGGCGAGCTGCTCACCGGGCGGCATTCTGGTGCCGGGAATCGGGGCCGGGTTCTCCTCCAACTGGATGGTCGACCGCTGCGTCAAGGAGGCGAGTGCGGCAGCCAGAACGATGGAGTTCGCCCCGACAAGCGCTCGATCTCTTCGGCAAGTTCGGTTTGCTCGTCGGTCAGCTCACGTGCGACTTTGGGAGTTGAGTAGACGGACCGAATCGACGGCCTCTTTCGTGGAGGCGAAGTCGGCCCGAAGGCTCAACGCCTCGCCTTCGAGCTGGCAGATAGCTGACCGAGTTCAATGTTGGCTAGCATTCCGATTTCCCGGGCCCTCGTTTGGCCACCGCGGGGGAGATTCAGCTCGGAAATGCGCTCATAAGAGGTGTGCATCGCCGGAGAGGCTGAATTGGTTTCGACCGCGCAACTAGCGTAGTCACAGGAGTCACGAAAACCTGAAGTAGTCCCCAAATGTCAAGTACAAAGTCACAAACTGGATCGCCCAAGACGCGCCACCTGGACGACGTCATAAACCAGAAGACCACGCTTGGAGGAAGGCTCCGGCACGCGCGGGAGTCTCAGGGCATCATTCAGCAGGACATGGCCGACGAGCTTGGCATGTCGAAGCGTCACTACATACGCCACGAGAAGGATCAGGTCGTTCCGTCTCGCACTACCGTGGAGAAGATCGCCAATATGACCAAGGTTGGCGTTGAGTGGCTCCTCCATGGCGTGGGCAGCATGTCGGAAGTGGCTTCGCCGGAGATTTCCGACTTGGTGACATCGGTGTCACTTACATACCGGGCAGGCGGCAAGCGGATGGATGTCGCGCCGGGCGAGAAGGGCCTCTACGTGAGCAGCAAGAACCGAATCATCGTGGAGAACGCGTCTGGTATGACCATTTTGCGATTCGATCCCTCGGAATAGGAGTCCGGGCGAAAGCTACTCAACACTATGTGGGACCAACGGTCGAGGTTGACATGTGATGCCAGAGCCCGGTTCTTGGGTGATCATGGACGCGATGAGTGGCTTCCGTTTGGCGACCTGCAGGCCTCCCTCTATCCCAACTGCTGCCTTCCAAACACTCCTCAAACTCCGTGGCTACGGATGAAGCACCGGGGCCGGACCCAGCAGGAAGCGGCCGCTTCCCCGGGCATCTCCAAGCGGCACTACATCCGGTACTAAAGGATCAGCTGCTACCGTCGGTCGGATCCGTCGAGCGCCTTTGCGCCTATCTGTAAACGTCCATCGACTAGGTCCTTGACGGCACAGGCGACACAACGACCATGGCAGTTCAGCGGACTGGCTGCGGCCACGGTGTGACTACACCATGTCCGCACGAATAGTGGTTTCGTGTAGAAACTCGTCCGGGCCGATGCTCGGAACGGCCGCACCTGACAGCTCTTGGAGATCGTCAACATCGGTGGGAATTGCCTATTGACTGGCCGGGAGTAGTTCGCTAGTGTCGGCTTCGAGAATGCCCATGACCGCGCAAGGCAGCAATTGCTAATCTCGCCTCGGCGATTGGATCAGGTTGCCGCTGTAGCACCATTCCCGCAACTGTCTAATGCCAATTGGCGTTCAGATTGCCCTGTTTTCTTGGTTTGTTGAGCCCTGGTTCCGGGCCACAGTTGCGATGGCGGGGCTGCTGGTTGCTATCTACGGTGCTTACCAAGCCTATCAAGCTAGGTCCACAGCCGGAGAGGCCCGCGATTCTGTGAGGCGAGCAATCACCGTGAAGGATTTGCGTCAAACTGTAGATGGCATTGGTAGAATCAAGGACCTCTATTACGAGCAGTCTCTCTCGCTGCTTCAGGGAGAACTGCGGGACATCAGGTTCGCCATTATCGACATTAGAGAAAAACACCTCTCTCTCTCGCCGGAGTCCCGAAAGACGCTCGGGAGGGCCATCCTCACATTCCGAAAGCTCCAGAACCATGTGGAGGCGGCGAGATTGGCAGACGATAAAACCGTTCTGGTTGAGGAATCGGTGGACTTCTTGAATGAGCAAGCGGAGACGCTGATTGGCTTGGCAGCAAAACTCGAGGCCGCCAATTCCCCAAATACCTAGTCCTGGAGAAAATGTCGGATCGACTTATCACGTTGTTGTCCCGCCTGAATCTGGCGACCGAGCAGGGCGACCTCAACTGGGAGGAGCTACCCGGAGAGGAATTCTCCGCAACGTTTTCTGGCTACGCGGTCGGAATTGAGCAGGGTGCCCTCGGCTACGTACTTACGATCTATGATGACGATGGGAATATCGTAGAGTCTGTCGCTGGGAAAGACAGTATCTTCCGAGACTTGTTTAGGGCTGCACGCCGAGTGGCTCGGGGAATCGACGAAGCGCTGAACAGCATCCTGTCACAACTGCCAAATGATGACGAGCTTCCGTTTTGAACTTACGGGCGCCGGCTCACGCTACGCGGCAAGACTGGCGATGTAGACTAAGCCGTTTCCGGGATCTCCCACTGGCTCACGCTTTGAGACTTGCGGATGGCTCAGCGGCTTGATTGTTTGCTGCTGCACCAGCGGGGAGCTGTTTCCATCATTGATCTTAGCCCGATACACGGTGTGTACACGTGGCTGACGCGGACACGACGCGGGTAGAACTGGAAGTCTCCGCGAACCGCAGCACCGGTGTATTTCCATCGAAGAGGTCTCGTAGTCGTCTTAGGGCCGTTTGCTTGCCGGGACCCCGAGTAGGCTCCATCATTTCTCCAAGTTTGAGAATTGAACTGCGTAGCCGATCCGAGGTATACTTGGCGCTCTTGACCGATTTCCGGTCCGGTAGTTCAGTTTGGTTAGAACGCTGGCCTGTCACGCCAGAGGTCGCGGGTTCGAGTCCCGTCCGGACCGCAAGAAAGCCTCTCAGATTCGTCTGGGGGGCTTTTTTCGTTTACCCCAGCGCGCTGCCCGAGTCCATCAGCACATTGTCGTGCGATGGGCTCTGCACGGCAAAATTGAATCCAGGTGCTATGCAGTACGCGCCGTAATCGCCGGCGGTGTTCAGCGCCAGGAAACCGACCTGGATCTCCCGCCAGTCCGGGTTCTTCTCGATGACCCGCTCAACGGCCAGCTCGCAGGCCCGCTGCGGCGAATGTCCCTGTCGCATGAGCTCGACCACCAGAAAACACCCTACCGAGCGGATGACGGCCTCTCCCCATCCGGTTGAGGTCGCCCCACCTACGGCGCCGTCCACGTAGAGACCTGCGCCGATAATGGGCGAGTCCCCCACACGGCCGTGATACTTGTACGCCGCTCCGCTGGTGGTACAGGCACCGGCGAGTCGCCCCTGACGATCCAGGGTCAGCATGCCGATGGTATCGTGGTTCTCCACGTTGATCGGCGGCCGCTCCGGGCCCTGCTCCGCCTGCCACTCCCGCCACGCCACCTCAGACTCCGGAGTGAGCAGGTTCTCCCGCTCGAATCCGTTGGCGACGGCAAACTCCTGCGCGCCGGCCCCGACCAGCATGACGTGCGGCGTGCGCTCCATGACCTGTCGAGCCACCGAAATGGGGTGCTTGATCTCCTGAAGGAATGCCACCGAACCGCATCGCCCGTCATGATCCATGATGCAGGCGTCCAGCGTAACGTTGCCGTCCCGGTCAGGTGCACCTCCGTAACCCACGGTGGTGACGGTCGGATCGGCTTCGGGGACGCGCACGCCCGCCTCCACAGCATCCAGTGCAGACGCACCGTCCATGAGCATTGGCCACGCTGCCGCATTGGCATCCTGGCCGTGGTTCCACGTGGCAATCGCCACCGGGCCTTCGGAGGCCGCCTGCACGCAGGCAGGCACGACTGCCGTCGCCGCGCCCCCCACCGCCGCGGTTTTCAGAAACTCTCGGCGGGAACGGGGACGCAAAGCTGCCATCAGGCGGGTTCTTCTTGGGTTTCCGGAACGGCGGACTCCGATTCGAGAGGATCATCCTCCGGGCAGAGCACGCCGAGCAAGTCTGACGTGGTCTTGAGAATCAGGCCTGCGCCACGGCGACGCAACTCATCTTCCTTACCGAAGCCGCACAACACGCCGACCGACTGCGCCCCTGCGGCGACCGCGGTGCGCATATCGACCGTAGTATCTCCGATCATCAGGCACTGCTCGGGCGACACGCCCATGGCCTTGGCCGCGTGAAATAGCGGATCCGGAAACGGCTTCATCCTGGGTGTGGTCTGCGCCGTTACCACGCACGTAAAGTGATCACGCACCTGGTAGTGCTCAAGAAAGGCCTCTACCCGAGGTCCACTGCCCGTGGAAATCGTGCTCATGGGATACCGCTTCACGAGGATATCCAGCATTTCCTTCACGTCGGGCACCATGGCGTGCGGCTCGTGGTCATCCGGAAGGGGCTCGTTGGTGCCCTTGATCGAAGCCAGCGTGCCGTCCAGCCCCATGCGATCGAGCCACCCGTAGGCCGCGTTCACCGGCGACTCGGCGCCCATCACTATCTGTCGCGCCACCCGGGCGGCGCGACGCGCACTCATAAGCGGAACCCTCTGAAGAATGTTGGCAACGCGCGCGACGGCGTAGTCGTCGGTATCGGCAAGGGTACCGTCTACGTCAAAGCACAGCGCTTTGACGCGGGACAAATCAATAGACATAAATCCTGCAAAACAATGAAATAGTGCCCTTTATTAAGGATATCGCCGCCATTCGTTCCGGAATCATGCCCCTTACCCGCCGCCGTTTTGCCGCGCTCGCAGCTGCATCGCCCGTTTTCTTCACCTTCCCGGAAGGCCTGACAGCCCGAGGGAAACGCTCCCGCGGTCCATCCGACACGCTCAACTTTGGAGCGATCGGCATTCGGGGCATGGGCAATACCAATACGCGGTCCCTGCTCCGACACGACGGGGTGCGCTGCCTGGCGCTTTGCGACGTGGATCGCGGCGTGCTGGAATCGCGCGGCCGCGAAGTCGAAGAAGCCACGGGGCATCGGCCGGCCCTCTATGACGATTATCGCAGCCTGCTGGAGCACCCGGATCTGGACTTTGTGGTAATCGGCACGCCCGATCACTGGCATCCGATCATGACACTGGATGCGGTCGATGCCGGTCTGCACGCCTACGTGGAAAAGCCGCTCGCCAACTCCATTGGCGAGGCCGACGTCACGCACGCGGGAGTACGTCGGTCCGGGAAACTGGTGCAGGTCGGTCAGTGGCAGCGCAGCAGTCCGCACTGGCAGGACGCGATGGCCTTTGTGCATTCGGGCGCGCTTGGCAACATCCGCACCGTCAAGACATGGGCCTACCAGGGCTGGATGAAGCCGGTGCCGGTGGTGCAGGACTCCGCCGTGCCGATGGGCGTGAACTACGATGCCTGGCTGGGGCCGGCAGCGGAGCGCCCCTTCAACGCAAACCGCTTCCACTTCAATTTCCGCTGGTTCTGGGACTACGCGGGAGGACTCATGACGGACTGGGGGGTGCACATCCTGGACTTTGCCCTGCTCGGCATGAACGCGGGATTCCCCCGCTCCGTCATGGCTTCCGGCGGCAAGTTTGCCTATCCGGACGATGCGTCCGAAACCCCCGATACCCTGCAGGCAGTCTTCGAGTTTGACGGTTTCACGATGCTATGGGAGCACGCCACGGGCATCGACCTCGGGCCGTATCGCCGCACCCACGGCGTGGCCTTCATCGGCAACAATGGCACGCTGGTGGTTGACCGGGGCGGCTGGGAGGTCATCCCTGAAGAGGAGGACGATGCGCCACTGGTCCAGGTGCCCGCCATCGCCGAATACGAAGGCAGCGACATCGACCGGCACACGGGCAACTTTCTGTCGGCCATTCGCGAGTCCACACCGCTGGCCGCGGACATCGGTGTCGGCCACCATGTGGCGGTTGTCGCCCACATGGGCAACGTGGCCTTCAAGACCGGGCGAAAGGTCCACTGGGATCGGGACGCCTGGCAGTTCCGAAATGACGAAGAAGCCAATCGACTGAAAGCCGGTATCCCGTATCGCGACGGCTACGTGCTGCCTAGTTTCTGACTATGAAGTACCTCTTGCCGATCCTCTTCCTCACACTGATTCCCATGAGCGCTTGTGCGCAGTCCAATTGGCCGCCCGAACTGACCGAAACCTGGGAGCCGGAACCCGCCGTGGTTACACCTGGCGCGGGCACGGCGGCTCCCTCGGACGCCATCGTGCTCCTTGGTGACCATGCGGACGCCTGGCAATCCCTGAACGGCGATCCGGTCGGCTGGAGCATGGAAAACGGCGTGCTGACGGTGGTGGCCGGCACCGGCGACATCCGCACCAGGCAGACATTCGGCTCGATCCAGCTCCACATGGAGTGGCGCTCACCCACCGAAATCCAGGGCGATGGCCAGGGACGCGGCAACAGCGGCGTGTTCTTCCAGGAGCGGTATGAGGTGCAGATCCTGGATTCGTTCGAGAACCGCACGTACTCCAACGGCCAGGCGGGCTCGGTGTACAAACAGTACCTCCCCCTGGTCAACGCCATGCGCCCGCCAGGCGAGTGGCAGACCTACGACATCTTCTTCACCGCGCCGGTCTTCTCTGACGATGGCGCTGTGGTGCGCCCGGCGTTCCTGACGGTGATCCACAACGGAGTCCTGATCCAGAACCACGTGGAGCTGCGCGGGCCGACCGTCTACCGCGGACTGCCCGAGTACGAGGCACACGGCGACGGATCGGTCCGCCTTCAGGATCACGGCAATCCGGTTTCATTCCGCAATATCTGGGTACGCGAGCTATGACCCGATCCCTCCTGCTCCTTCTCATGCTGGCGCTTGCCGCACCCGTGGCCGCCCAGAACGTGGTCCTGCTCCGGCACGCGGAAAAAGCGGACGATGGGACCTCAGACCCGCCACTGACGGCCTTCGGTGAGGCTCGGGCACACGCCCTGATAGGCGTGCTCAAGGCTTCCGGCCTGACTGCCACGGTCACGTCCGGCTTCCAGCGCACCGTGCAGACCGCCGGCCCGGCCGCGGCCTACTTCGGAGCTACCGAAGTAGTGGTCGGTGTCTCGGAAGGCATGCAGGCGCACCTGGAGGCCACGGCAGACACCGTGCGCAGCTTTGGTCCCGATGCGGTGGTGCTGGTGTCCGGCCACTCCAACACCATCCCGCGCATCATTCATGCGTTGGGCGGACCCGAGCTGCCGGACCTCAACGAGGCGGAATACGACCTGCTCTACTTCATGGACCTGAACGCAGACGAGCCCGAACTGCGGCGCATTTACTGGCGGCCGGTGGAGTAGCCGGCCAGTTCCTCCGCCGTGAGCCGGATGGATACGATGTAGGGCGGCAAGCCCTCGCCCCAGTGTCCGTAGGTCGTGGTGACCACGTCTCCGTTCGGCAGCACCTCCACGCCCGGGTAGGTCGAGTCCCAGGGGTTGGTATTGTCCATGAGCCGGAGGCGCGTCCCCGCGGGCTCCTGCGCATGCAGGTCCTCGTAAGAACCTATCCAGGAGAGCCAGTCTCCGCGCGTGGTTTCGTCCGTGCCCATGTCTCGGAACACCACCAGCAGGGATCCGTCGGTCAGGTAGCGCAGGGTGTGCCGATCTCCGGTCAGCGCCTCCGGCAGGAGCTGCGGCTCGGACCACGTTTGGCCCTCGTCCTGAGAGAAGCTGACGAAGCTGCGGCCGGACGCACGGCTGTTTTCCCGGAGCAGCATCGCCAGTTCGTCGCCGTCCGGGCTGCGCACCACGCCGGGCTCGCACAGGTCCAGGTCCGGATGCGTGAGGATCTCCCTCGGCGCGGACCATGTCAGGCCGCCATCGTCCGAGGCGGTCGTGTACACCCTGAACTGCCCGGCCTCGCCTCCTTCCGCAAAGAATCGGCCGTCGTCATGGAAGAAGGCCATATACGAGCCGTCTTTGAGCCGCTCCACCGATGACATGGCCACGATGCCGCCGAAGTCGCCGATCGGCTCCAGAGCCGACCAGTACCCGCCATCGTCCTCCGAAACCGCCATGCGGATCGGGTAAAGGCCCGAAAACATGATGACACGGCGCACGCCGTTCGGATCGACGACCCTATAGAGCGTGGGCACCTCCTGGGAGGTGCTCCAGTTGTCCGGCACCGGCAGCCGATCCGACCACGTGCGGCCGGCGTCATGCGAGCGGCGATAGACCACCGCGCCGCGGCCGTGGCCCTCCGGATACGCCAGAAGCATGGTGCGGCCGTCCTCCAGCAGCACCGTCGAGGGATGCCCCAGGTACTGCGCCGTGTCCTGGTCCACGACCGAGCGGCGGTCCGTGTCCGCCGTGAGGTCGATTTCAGGCACGCCGTAGCGGGTAGGCAGCTCGGGCGGCCCAGCGCAGGCGGCGAGCAGGACGAGGGCCGGCAGCCACCCCATCGCCCGCCTAGTCGTCATCCGCCGGCAGGTTGAAGTTGACGTTGTTGCGATAGTCCCCCAGCAGGTGCTCGGCGAAGTAGTACCACGTCATGCGGGTGAAGTAAGGCGTCATGCTGCCGAAACCATGGCGCTGACCAGGCAGCAGCATGAAATCGAACCGTTTGCCGGCCTTCACAAGCTCGTTCACCAGGCGCATGGTATTGGCCGGGTGCACGTTGCTGTCGATGTCCCCGTGCACCAGAAGCAGATGCCCTTCCAGGTTGCCCGCGAGCGCCTGATTGGTCTCTACCGGACCCTCGAAATACTCCTCCTCGACCTCGATTTCTTCCTCCTCACCGTCCTCGTTCGTGATGGTTTCCTTCTTCTTGCGGGTCTTTGATTCGACGCCGTTGTGCACCTCACCCCACCAGATGTTGTACACGTTGTTGTCGTGGTTGCCGGCTGAAGACACCGCCGCGGTGTAGAAGTCGGGGTAGGTCAGCAGCGCCGCCGTCGACATGAACCCGCCTCCGGAGTGGCCGAAAATGCCCACCTTGCCGAGGTCGATCCAGTCGTGACGTGCTCCCAGCTGCTCGAGGCCGTACTTGTTGTCGGCCAGCGCATAGTCCCGCAGATCGCCGTAGCCGTAGTTGTGGTAGTGTTTGCTCCTGCGTGGACTGCCCCCACGGTTTCCAAACGCGACCACCACGAAGCCCACCTGCGCCAGCGGCATCTGGCGGCCGGAGAACGAGAAACCGATGGGCCACGGCTCGGTCTGGGGCCCGGGATAGACGTACGAGATGATGGGGTACTTCTCGGCCGGATCGAAATCGAACGGCTTCCACATCACGCCATAGAGATCCGTGTGGCCGTCAGCCGCCTTGACGGAGAAGTACTCAGGGGCCTGCCAGCCGGCCTCCTCGGCCTGGCTCAAGTCGGTCTCTTCCAGCTCCAGCACCACGGCGCCTCGACGGTCGCGCAGCACACTGCGGGGCGCCGCATCCACCCGCGAGATGGTGTCCACCCAGAAGTCGTGGTTGTCGCTCATCGAGAACGAGTGGTTGGCGTCCTCCGGGCTGATGCGCTGCATGCCCGAGCCGTCAAAATTGACCCGGTATTTCTGTGAGAAGTAGGGGTTCACACCCTCCTCCCTGCCGAAACCCTCGAAATAGATGACCTGCGCCGTGGTGTCGACGCGGTGCACGCCGCCGACCACGAAGTAGCCGTCTGTGACCCGGTTCATCAGGTTGCCCTCGCCATCGTACCGGTACAGCTGATTCCACCCCGTGCGCTCCGAGGTCCAGATGAACTCCTCGCCCTCGTTGACGACCACGAGGTCCATGTAGCGCGTGTTGTGGTATGGCTCGCTCGTTTCTGACCACAGGACCTCCACCTCACCCGTGGTGGTGTTGGCTTTGCACACGTCCACGTGCGCCCAGGTGCGGTCCCTGCGCAGGAAGTAGAGGTAGTCGGAGGTTTCGGTCTCGAAGAAGCCACCGCGGTTGAAGTACGCGCCCCCAAGCGACTGGTCCTTCCACTTGTCGGTGTCCAGCTTCAGGCCCTCCTTGCTCTCGACATCGAACACCCACACCTCGTCCTGAGGCACATTCTCCTCGCCGGGCATCGGATACTTGTAGCTCTCCAGCGTTGGGCGCTTGCCGAGCGAGTTGATCACCCACAGGTCGCCGACCTCCCGGCGGTCCTGACGACGCACGTACAGCTTCTCCTCGTCCTCGAACCAGTTCGCCCGGCTGCGCAGGCGTTTGGTCGATGTGGTGTCCGAGTCACTGGCCTGGTACGAGTACCACTTCTCGCCGTCCTCCGTGAGCTGATACTCGGTCGAGTCCGGATCGCCGCTCCGCATCAGATACAGGTTGTGATTGCGCGCGAACGCAATCCACGTGGAGTCCGGACTGTAGGTGGCCCATCCCAGGCGCTCCTCCGCATCGATCGAATCCCCAGCCACCAGATCGCGGGTTTCAAACCGGTATTCGAAGCCTATCGAGTCGACGTGGAAGGTGAAGAGCCCCTTGTCCACGTCATACTCGAAGTCATCAAGATCCAGGTCCAGCGCGTTGAATGGACGCTCGAAGTGCTCCGTCAGCTCGGCTGCGAGGGCATCCCGATCGAAGAGCTCCCGCTTCTGCCTGCGGGGCGCATCGACCATATACCAGTTCGTGCCTTCCGGCGTCTCGTACTGGTACCAGAAGCGGCTTTCGTCCTCGATCCAGCGGGGAAAGACAGACGTGGATCCGACCATCTTGTCCATGCGCTCCTGCGTGAAGCGCTCGGCGAGGTCGAAGTTGGCCTGCGCCTGGGCGACAGTGGCAAAAACCAGGGGCAGTATCAGGAGGGGAAGGGCTCGCTTCATGACTCTATCTTGGCGGTGACGCCCCGGCACCTTCCGGGACTGAACCCGGAGCATACACCCCCCACACCCCCCGAGGCAAAGCCATGCGGCGCTCCCTCCTGCTGGTCCTTCTCCTCACCGCCTGCGCGCAGCCGGAGCCGCCGCCGAATGTGATCTACATCCTGGCCGACGACCTGGGATACGGCGAACTCGGTGCCTACGGACAGGAGTTGATTCGCACTCCCAACCTGGACCGCCTGGCCGCCGAAGGCATGCGGTTCACGCAGCATTATTCCGGCAGTCCGGTGTGCGCGCCCTCCCGCGGCTCGCTGCTGACGGGGAAGCACACGGGCACGGCCTTCGTGCGTGACAACTTCGAGGTCGGCGGCTGGGGCCCCGACGAACCGGAGGGGCAGCTTCCGCTGGCGGACTCCGAAACCACCATCGCCGAGCTCCTGCAGCCGATGGGCTATCGCACGGGCTTCGTCGGCAAGTGGGGCCTGGGCGGTCCCGACTCCGAGGGTCACCCCAACAATCAGGGTTTTGACCGCTTTTACGGCTATCTCTGCCAGCGCGTGGCCCACAACTACTACCCGACGCATCTCTGGAGCGATGGCCTCGCGGACTCCCTGGAAGGCAACACACCCTGGTTCAGCGCGCACCAGCGCATCGATGCGCCCCTGGACTCGGAGATGGAGTATTACGCGCGATACCAGCGGCAGACGTACGCGCCGGAACGCATGATCGAGGAGGCGCTGGCCTTCCTGGACTCGGCCCAAGAAGATCCCTTCTTCCTGGTCTACGCCACCCCCATCCCGCACCTCGCCCTGCAGGTCCCGGTGGAAGAACTCGACGCCTACGCCGGCGCGTTCGATGAAGAGCCGTTCTTCGGGCGTCCCTACCTGCCGCATCCGCGTCCGCTGTCCGCCTACGCCGCCATGATCACCTACATGGACCGCAACATCGGCCGGCTGCTGGACCGCCTCGAGGAACTCGGCGTGGCCGACAATACAATCGTCATGTTCTCTTCGGACAACGGCACCACCTACACAGGCGGCGTCGAGGCGGAGACGTTTAACTCCACGGACGGCCTGCGTGGGCTGAAGGGGTCGGTATTCGAAGGCGGCATTCGCGTGCCGATGATCGCGCGGTGGCCACAGCGCATCGCGCCGGGCACGACGACTGATCATGTTTCGGCGTTCTGGGATGTGCTGCCCACTTTGGCAGACCTCACCGGAGCAGCGGCTCCTCGGGGCATAGACGGAGAGTCTTTCTCCCACGTGCTTCTGGGCGATGAGCCCATCGCCCGTGAGAGACCGCTCTACTGGGAATACCACGCCTTCGGCGCCATGCAGGCCGTACGATGGGATCAGTGGAAAGCCGTGCGTCTCAACGCGCGTGAGGACCCGCACGGACCGATCCAGCTGTTTGATCTGGAGGCGGACCGTAGCGAGACCACCGACGTCGCCGCAGACCATCCGGATGTAGTGGCGCGCATGGATTCGGTGATGCAGAGCCGGCGGCCCAGTCATCTGGCGCGGTGGAATTTCGGCGAGTCCTACTCGGCAGACGGATGAGGCTGCTATTGATTGTGGCCCTGGTGCTCATCGGTTGTGGCGAGCCCGCGGCGCCGCCGGAAGGCATGGTGGCCATCCCCGGCGGCACTTTTCTGATGGGGTCCGACACGGGACGGCCGGATGAACTGCCGCCCCACGAAGTGACCGTCTCCGACTTCTGGATGGACTCAACCGAGGTCACGAATGCCCGTTTTGCCCGGTTCGTGGAAGAAACGGGCTATGTGACCGAAGCCGAAAAGCCGGTGCCCGGTTTTGCCGATCTGGATCCGGGATCGCTCCTGTTCGAGGCTCCCGACGGCCCGGTGGATCTGTCCCGCCACACGCAGTGGTGGGCCTGGGTACCGGGGGCCTCCTGGCGTTCGCCGGAGGGTCCGGGCAGTGGCCTGGAAGGGCGCATGGACCACCCGGTGGTGCATGTTTCGTGGAACGACGCCGTGGCGTTCGCCGAGTGGCACGGCGCCCGACTGCCGACCGAGGCTGAGTGGGAGTACGCCGCCCGAGCGGGTTCCTCCGACCGGTTCCAATGGGGGAACCGGGATCCCGAACCGACCGACGCCAACGTCTGGCAAGGCCCGTTCCCGGAGCACAACGAGGTCCTGGACGGATTTTCCGCGACCGCTCCCGTCGGGCAGTTTCCGGCGAACGGTTTCGGGCTCTACGACATGGCCGGAAACGTCTGGGAGTGGACTGCCGACTGGTACCATCCGCGATACTACGCGACATCCCCGGCCTCAAATCCTGCAGGTCCCTCCACCGGTACATCCCGTGTTCTGCGGGGTGGCTCATTCCTGTGTCACAAGGCCTATTGCGAGTCCTACAGGCCGACGGCCCGCATGCACAATACGCCCGATTCGGGCACCCATCACCAGGGCTTCCGACTGGTCTGGAGCCGGCCCTAGCGACAGGCGGGCTCACGAACGGGACAGCGCCCCGACACGTGCGACGAACGGCTGAACGGTGCTCGAAACACGCGGTTTGAAGAATTATGGCACGCAGATCCATCCAACTCCTCACTGCCGCGGTCCTGTTCTCGCTGGCCGGCACATTCGCCCTCCTGGTGTTTCCGCCACTGTGGGAGGTATTCGGGCCGTGGTACGAAACCCTTGTCAAGGCTCCCACATGGACCTACATGGCGGTTCTTCCGATTGCCGTGGCGCTGGTCTATCTGCCCCAACTTGGAGCAAGCCTGCTGACCAAGGTTTTCCTGTGGGGTACGGTCATCGGAGCCGCCGCTGAACTCATCGGAACTATCACTGGACTGCCCTTCGGCACGTACGTGTACACGGGTTGGTTGGGCCCCAAGATCATGGGGCATGTGCCGTGGTTCATCCCGCTTTCCTGGTTCGCGATGGGCCTCGTAGCCTTCGATCTGGCGGGCCGCCTGGTCCGGCCCGGAACGCTGAGGGTGATCGTGGGAGCCGCGTTCCTGACGCTCTGGGACGTCTCTCTCGACCCCGCCATGTCCAAGGCATTTCCCTTCTGGGTCTATCCGGACGGCGGCTTTTTCTATGGGATGCCGCTCTCAAATTGGGGTGGCTGGCTGCTGGTCTCGTTCATCATCATGGCCGGATTCGAGTTTCTTCTGGGTGATCGCAAGCCACGGGCCGCGGAAGCTCGCTACCTGTACCTCATCAATTGCCTGTTTCCGCTCGGGTTATCGGCCCTCTATGGCCTCTGGGGAGCGGTGTTGGCCGGGGCTGTCGCGACCGCCGTGGTGATGGTCTCTACTCGCGAGGGGGCCGCGCTCGCCCGTTTGAAGCTGGTGCTTAATCCATGATGCGCGCCGTGCTCGCTACGCTAATGAAACGCGCATTGCGTGCGTCGTTTCGGGAGGTGCGAATGTCCGGATCCGTGCCGGACGGTCCGGTCGTGCTGTTTGCGAATCACCACAACTATTACGACGGGTACCTGGCGTGGCTCGTCGCGCGCACGGTGGGTCGCAGCCCGCTTGTCTGGATGGAAGAGTGGGATCGGTTTCCCTTCTTTCGGGCGATGGGCGCTTTGCCGTTTCCAGCCGATGACCCGATCCGCAGGGCCGCTACCGTGCGCCACACAGCTCGTGCACTTGGAGAGCCCGACGCGGCCCTCGTCTACTTCCCGGAAGGCAGATTGCACGCCCCGGACGAGGGACTTGATGCCTTCGAGCCAGGGCCGCTGGAACGGCTCCACCATGTGCTGGGTCGCCCATCCTGGGTTCCCATGGCCATCCGGGTCCGGTGGGGGCGCACGGCCACGCCGGTCGCAGAGGTGCGTCTCGGCGATTCGGGTGGGCCGGAGAATGCACGCCAACGACTTCTAGACACCATGGAATCAAGCAGCGAGGCCTCGACCGTCATCCTGACCGGTCGGCGAGGCCCGGACGAACGCTGGTCGTTCGGATTCCTGAGAACACTGTTCAACCGATGAGGTGGTTCATAGCACTTGCCGCCGTGGTGCACGCCATGCAGTGGATCACGCTCCTGATGAACCTCGGATATCTGCGCAGGTGGCGCCCCGAGGCGCACACCTCCGGTCTTCCGAGCGGCAAACTGAGTGTGCTGATCCCCGCCTACAACGAGGCGCACAATCTTCGCACCCTGATCCCGAGTCTGCTGAAGCAGGATCACGCGCATGTCGAGTTCATCCTGGTGGACGATGGCTCGACCGACGAAACGCAGGAGGTGCTCGCGGGCTTCGACGATCACCGCCTCACCGTGCTCCGCACGCAGGGACCACCGGAGGGATGGGTCGGAAAGGTGCACGCCCTCTATCAGGCTACAAGAAAGGCGACAGGGACGCACTATCTCTTTCTGGACGCCGACCTGACATTGCTTCGTGAGGATACCCTCTCCCGCATAGACCGTGTGTTTGCGGAGACCCCCGCCCGCGTCCTCACGGGCCTGCCGAATCTGAAGGGAGGCGGGTTGCTGCTCGTGAGTCTCGTGGCCTCCGCGGTGTTGAATGGGCTGCCCTGGCCCATCGCCCGTATGACACGCCGACGTTCGCTCGGGGCCCTCAACGGGCAGTGCTGGATGGTTGATGCCGAGACGTATCACAAGCACGAACTGCACGCTAGCCATCGGTCTGAGATCCTGGAGGACGTACGCATCGGGCGCTTCCTGATAGGCTCTGGACGGCCGCCGACCCTGGTTGATCTTCGGCGGGATCTGTCCGTGACCATGTACAGAACACTACCTGAAGCGTGGGTCGGCTTCCGGAAGAACGCCTACCTGATCGTCGGAGGTACTCCGCTGGCGTTTGCGGCCCTGTTCGGTGTCTTCGGCTTCGCGTTCAGCGTCGCTCCGTTTCTGTCCGGCGGTCTCTTGCTCTCACTGTATGCGCTCAAGGCCACGACAGACCGGTTCATGGGCATGCCACTCTGGGTCACTGCTCTGGCGCCCGTTTCGTACCTGATGTCGAGCGCCATGCAGCTCGACTCCGCCTGGCATCACCTTACCGGCAAGGTGCGCTGGAAAGGTCGGCTTGTCAGTCCACAAATAGCGGCACGAAGTCAAACCGTGCCACATCGAACAGCCCCCGATCTCCAAGTTTGAGCGCCGGAATCACCAACAGCGCCATGAAGGAGAGGGTCATGAACGGTGCGGACAGCGTGGACCCCAGTGACTTCGCGAACGCGTCGATGCGTTCGTAGGCCTGTCCGACCTCTTCCCCGTCGTCGGTGGACATCAGCCCGGCTACCGGAAGTGCGAGCAGGCGCTCCTGATTTCCGGAGACTGCTGCGATCCCCCCTCCTACCCTGGAAACCGCCTTTACGGCAGCAACCAGAGACGCGTCATCCACTCCAACGGCGATAATGTTGTGGGAGTCGTGCGCCACCGTAGAGGCAATCGCCCCGCGCTGAAGACCGAACCCCTCGATAAACCCGATGGCAGGCGGAGCCGGGGCATAGCGGTTGACGACGGCCACCTTGAGCAGGTCCCGTCTCGGATCGCTGACGACCAGACCGTCCTCGATGCGGGCCTCCCGCACGGATGACCCGCTCACGATGGCACCGTCGATCGCCTCAATGACGCGGATCCGCTTGCTTTCAGCCCGCAACGCGAAATCGCCAACGGACACCGAGGGCTGAACGAACCGGTTAATGGGATCCGGCCGGGCGACCTCGAACTGCTCCCGCCCGGATCGCGCCACGCATGTGCCGCCGATCCACGTTTCCAGAGCACGAAAGTCTTTCAGGTCCTCCACGCGGATGAAGTCCGCGCGATCCCCTGCCTGCATCAACCCTACGTCGAGGTTGTAGTGGCGGACCGGTGTCACGCAGGCGGCCTCTAGCGCATTCCATCTGTCCACACCCGCAGCTACAGCGCGGGCCACCAGCTCGTTGATGTGACCGGTCAGCAACTCGTCCGGGTGCTTGTCATCCGAACACAACATCACCTGCCCGGGGTGGTCCGCCATTATGCCCACCAGGGCATCAAAATTCCGCGCGGCGCTGCCCTCCCGGATGGCCACCTTCATCCCCAATGACAGCTTTTCACGCGCTTCTTCCTCGCTGACACATTCGTGATCGGTGGAGATGCCGGCCGATACGTACGTCCTGAGATCGGCGCCGCGTAGCATGGGGGCATGCCCGTCGACGGGCTTTCCGGCAGCATGCGCCGCCTGGATTTTTGCCATGACGTCCGGCACGCCGGCGACCACCCCGGGGTAGTTCATCATCTCGGAGAGATAGCCGATGCGCGGGTCGGCGAGCAATGCGGCGACCTCCTGAGGGCCGAGCACCGCTCCTGCATGCTCAAATGGAGTGGCTGGCACGCATGAGGGCGCGCCAAAGGCGACGATGAGCGGCACGCGAGCGGCATCGTCCAGCATCCATTGCACACCGGGCACACCGACGACGTTCGCGATCTCGTGTGGATCGCTCACGGTGGCTACCGTGCCGTGCCGCACCGCAAGGCGGGCGAACTGGGACGGTGAGAGCATGGAGCTTTCGATGTGCACATGGGCATCGACAAACCCGGGAAGCAGAAAACCGGGCGCCGCCGTAGCCTCCTCCTGAATGGACTCAATCCGGCCGTCCCGGATCAGGATGCGCCCGGGAAACAGGCGGCGGTTGACGGGATCAACAATCGTCCCGGAGAGCGTTTCTGTCATGGACTTGAGGAATCGTGTTGGGCGGCCAGCGACTCGGGCATCGGCCGCAGGTGCGCAGCATCATGCAGCAGGTCAAGCGCCCGAGGGCCGAGGTTGAAGAGCAGGTCGAGGATGCAGAGATCGGGTTCAAAGCCTTCGAACACCTGCCGGTACCTGATCGGCGACACGTCCACCCCAAACCGCGCCCCGTGACGCTCAATCACGGGAATGCGCGACCGCGGCCGCGATGTGCCCGGAGCGATGTCGATCCTCAGGTTCAACAGGTCCGCCACTGCCCTGATGAGCCCGGCCGACAGATCCCCGAGTGTCGTGACCTCCGGATTGAACCTTGGTGTTAGCGCGTCGATGAAGTGCTCGTAGTAGGGCGCCGCGCCATAGTTGTATCGCAGCGCCTTCGGGTGCTGCCGCCACCAGGCCCCTTCCTGGCTGATGCGGATTGCGCAGAGGCGGATGTCGTCCTGCCCCCGCTCAACGGGCACGGTCAGCCACTGCGTGCCCTGCGGCGTTCGGATTCGCGCACGATTGTGCCGGGTTTGTCGCACGTAGGGGGCGTCCATCAGCAACTCCACCCGATCGGCATGGCTGGCCGCGGCCCAGAAGACTGCCGAAGGAAAGTAGTCCGGTGCACAGGTGAGCGTCATGTGGCAAGGTAGCATGGCGGACTATCTTCCGTCATGACGCGCTCCGCCAATCTCCGTCGCATCGGGCTGCTTGCCCCGGCCGGTCCCCCGCTGGACGCAGAGCGCCTGGAACGAGGGCTCCGGCATCTGGAGGACCGCGGCGTAGAGCTGGTCCGGCCACGTTCATCGTACCCGGTGACCGGTTTTCTGGCGGGCTCCGATGACGCCCGGTTGGCGGAGTTTCACGCCCTTTGCCGGGAGCCGGACATCGATACCATCTTCTGCGTGCGCGGAGGCTATGGGACGCTGAGGCTGCTCGACCAGATCGACTATGACCTTGCGGCAGCGCGACCTCGTGTGCTGGTAGGCTACTCGGACATCACCGCGCTGCAGCTGGCGCTCTTCACTCGCAGCGGGTGGCGGGGGGTATCCGGTCCGATGGTGGGCGTCGAGTGGCCGGAGCCCGAAGCCGACTGGGAATCCCAGTTATGGCAGCTGCTAGAGGGTGAGTCAGCGGTGTCGTTTGCGTCCCTGGACGGCTCCAGGCCCTCGACGCTGCGCGCTGGCACGGCCGAGGGACCGCTCCTGGGGGGAAACCTGGCGACGCTGGTCCGGCTGGTGGGCACGCCGTACCTGCCCGATCTCCGTGGCTGCCTGCTCTTCCTGGAAGATGTGGGGGAGGTGCCGTACCGACTGGATGCGTTGTTTGCCCAGTTGAAACTGGCCGGCCACCTCGAGGGTCTGGCAGGCGTGATCCTGGGCGCCTTCACCGACTCGGACCCGCCGCACAACCGCCCGTCATTTTCGGTCGATGAGGTCTTGCAGCACTATTTTGGTGGCGCGTCCTACCCGGTGGTCTCGGACTGGAATTACGGGCATTTCCCTCGCAAGATGAGCCTGCCCATCGGACCCCGGGCGCGCCTGGTGGCGGACCCTGCCGCGGCGACGCTGCAATTGCTGGAGCCGCTCAGGATCTAGGCCCGCGCAATCTCCGGAGCGGGCCCAGGGGCGGCCTATTCATTCGGTCTTGATCGCCACTTCGGTCCTTCCGGCGCCCCCCCAACCGTAACATGCAGGATGCGCGTCGCGGTGTTTGCGTCAGGCAGCGGCTCCAACTTTCAAGCCCTGATTGACGCGTCGATTTCGGGTAGTCTCCAGGCCACGATGGCCCTTTGTGTCAGCAACCGCTCGACGGCCGGTGCTCTGACGCGCGCGGAAACTGCCGGAATTGCGACCTGCGTGCTCGACCCGAGCGACTTCGACGAAGCAACCTACGCTCAACACCTGCTCGGCAGCCTTGAGCAGGAGCGCATCGACTTCATTGCGTTGGCCGGTTACCTGCGCAAGATTCCTCAGGCGGTAGTGGATCGGTTTCGCGGACGCATGGTGAACATCCATCCGGCCCTGCTTCCTGCACACGGTGGCCCCGGTATGTACGGGAAGCACGTCCACCGGGCCGTGCTGGAAGCAGGAGACGAGTTCTCGGGGGCCACCGTGCACTTTGTGGATGAGGACTACGACACCGGCGCCATCATTCTGCAGGACACGGTGCCGGTTCTCCCAGACGACAATCCCGAGTCCCTTGCCGCCCGCGTGCTCGAAATCGAGCATCGTCTCTATCCCGAGGCCCTGCGCCTCATCGCCCAGGGACGCGTACGAGTTCGCCAAGGACGCGTCACCATCACTTTTCCACTCCAGTACGCATGATTCAGTCCAAGGACCTCCCCCCTCCGGACGACCACTACACCATTCGCCGCGCGCTGCTTTCGGTGTTTGACAAGACGGGCCTCGTCGAACTCGGACAGGGGCTCAGCCGCCAGGGCGTGGAACTGCTTTCCACCGGCGGCAGTGCGCGCACCCTGCGCGAGGCGGGTATCCAGGTGACCGACGTTTCCGAGGTAACGGGATTCCCGGAAATCCTGGACGGCCGCGTAAAAACCCTGCATCCGCTGATCCACGGCGGACTGCTCGCGCGGCGCAACGACCCGGAAGATCAGCAGACACTCGGCGCACACGGCATTCCCCCCATCGATCTCGTCGTCGTCAACCTCTACCCGTTCAGCAAGGCGACCGCCGACCCGGAAACGACGGACGCCATCGCAATCGAGAACATCGACATCGGTGGCCCCACCATGATCCGCGCCGCCGCCAAGAACTTCTTCTACCGGTGTGTGGTCACGGACCCAGGAGACTATCACGGGCTCCTTGAGGAAATGGAGGCAAACGGCGGAGCGGTCGGCATGGCGACCCGGCGACGTCTGGCCCACAAGGCCTTCTCCCACACGGCCGGCTATGACGCAGCCATCGACGCCTATTTCTCGCGTGCCGGCGATACCGCACCGGCCTTCCGGGTCACTGAGCCGCTTTCGGCAAGTCTGCGCTACGGTGAGAATCCGCACCAGGCAGCCGCCCTTTACGGAGACCCGGGGCGCTATTTCACCAAGCACCACGGCAAGGACCTGTCGTTCAACAACATCCTGGACCTGAGCGCCGCGCTGCGGCTGATCCGGGAGTTCGCCGAGGCACCGCCTACCTGTGCCATCCTGAAGCACACGAATCCGTGTGGAGTCGGCACGGCCGATGGGCTCATGAGGGCCTACGAACGGGCATTTGCCACGGATCGGCAGAGTCCCTTTGGAGGCATCGTCGTGGTTAATCGCGCGCTCGATCTGCAGACAGCAGAGGCCATCAACAAGGTGTTCACGGAAATCATCATCGCTCCGGATTACGAGGAGGATGCGATGGAATTCCTTCGACGCAAGAAGAACCGCAGGCTCATCACGTTCGACCCGGATGCCGGCGAAGACGCGCGGGATGTCCGTTCTGTCGTAGGCGGCTTCCTGATCCAGGACCTGGACCCAACCCTTCCAGATGCAGGCGCCATGAGGGAACGCGTACAGGTGGTCACCGAGCGGCAGCCGACCCCTCAGGAGTGGCAGGACCTGGATTTCGCCTGGCGGGTGGCAAAACACGTCAAGAGCAACGCCATTGTCTACGCACGAAACGGCGCGACAGTGGGGATTGGAGCAGGCCAGATGTCACGCATCGATGCCTCTGAGATCGCGGTCTCGAAGGGAGCAAAATCCGAACTCGATTTCGCTGGCTCCGTTGTAGCTTCCGATGCATTCTTCCCATTCGCAGACGGACTCGTAGAGGCGGCGCAGGCTGGTGCCCGGGCCGCCATTCAACCAGGCGGCTCCGTTCGCGATGAGGAGGTCATTGCCGCAGCCAACGAGCGGGGCATTGCCATGGTTTTCACCGGACAGCGCCACTTCCGCCATTGAGTCCGGGCCAGCCCGCATTCTGACACCATGATTCGTTTCTGGGAGCGATTTGCTGATTGGATTCTGCTCTTCGCCCTGGTTCTGGTGTCCTTGATGGTCATGCTGACCGTCAATCAGCCCATGATTCAGGGGCTGCGTGCACGGGCCCTGGAAGTCTCCGCCTCCGTTGAGCACCGGCTGGCCACTGCAGGCCGGTACATGAATGCCCTGGATGAGAACCAGCGGCTTCGTGACGAGAACATTCGCCTCTCCAGCCGGCTCGCGCTCGCCCGGGAAGCCGAGATGGAGAATGAGCGGTTGCGCGGCTTGCTGGCCCTGCCGGACTCGGCCACGGGTCCCCGAGTAGCAGCTCGCGTGGTCGGCAAGGACATTACCCGACAGCGCAACGTGCTGGTGCTCGACGTCGGCAGTCGGCACGGCATCCAGCGCGGCATGGCGGTGATCGAACCGCGCGGGCTGGTCGGAGTGGTGGAACTGGTGAGCCCGAATTACTCCCGGGTGCGCTCCTACCTCAACCCCGACTTCAAGACCTCGGTCAAGATCTACCCCTCCCTGAGTGACGGCCTGCTCGAGCGAAGCCCCGACCGACCAGATCGCCTGCGCGTGCTGCACGTGTCCACCGACGATGACATTCGGGTGGGCCACCGTGTGGTGACCAGCGGCTACTCCCAGTACTTTCGGCCGGGCATCGAGGTGGGCACCATTGACCTCCTGACCACCGACGAGAGCGAGCTGTTCTGGAGCATTCAGGTCGCGCCGTCGGTGCCGCTGTCCAGCGTACAGCATGTTTTTGTCGTCACCCAATTCCCCGACTTCGAGCGCATCGAACTCGAAGAACAGACTGAACCGGACGCATGAGACTGCTCGTGGCCCTGCTGCTTTGTGCAGCAATCACCCTGCCGGCGATCGGTCAGGATTCACCCCGCAACGAGCGGCAGCTTCGCAGAGCGCTTGATCGGCTGGTCGCAGACACCTCGCTCGTCAACGCCACCATCGGCGTCTCGGTGGTGGACCTGGCGACCGGGCGCACGCTGTACGCGCACAATGCGAACAAGACGCTGATGCCGGCCTCGAATACCAAGCTGTACACCACCGCGGCAGCGCTGGATCAACTTGGCGCAGACTTCCGATGGAGCACTCCGGTGTATGCAGACGGGATTGTCGAGCATGGCGTGCTGAAGGGAAACCTGGTGGTTGTCGGATCCGGCGACCCCTCCATCGGCCGTCAGTTCCAGGACTGCGACATAGTGGAGGTTTTTCGCGGCTGGGCAGACGCGGTGAAAGCCGCCGGAATCCGAACGGTAGACGGCCATCTGATTGGTGATGACAACGCGTTTGACGATCTCCAGCTGGGATACGGATGGTCCTGGGACGATGAGCCCTGGTACTATTCCGCAGAGATCAGCGCACTGTCGTTCAACGACAATACCGTGGACATAACGGTCGAGCCCACCGTGCCGGGCGGCCCCGGCACCGTCACATGGGAGCCGTCCATGACCGACTACATGGACGTCTGGAATGCCACGGTGACCGTGCCCGATTCCATGCGCCTCCGGGAAGGCTACGAACGGGACCGACAGGGAAACCGACTCGTCATCTCAACGCGCGTGCCGGTGGGCTATACCGAAGAAGAAGCGATCTCGGTGCACAACCCCACCCGCTACTTCCTGCATGTCCTGCGCGAAACGCTGATTGCAGAGGGCATCGCCGTCACAGGTGGCATCCATGACATCGACGACATCCCCTCGCTGCCGGCCGTTTCCGGCACGCAGCCCATCGCTCGTCACACGTCGGTGCCCCTGTCGGATGTGGTCGAGGTGATCAACAAGGACAGCAACAATCTGTACGCCGAGCTGGTGCTGAAGACGCTTGGCGCGCAGCTGCCGGACTCAACCAGCGATGCAGATCCAGGCTCGGCGGCCATGGGTTGGGCAGCCGGTATGCGCACGCTGGCGGCGGCGCGTGTCGACACGGCGCGTATCCGTCTGGCTGACGGCTCAGGCCTGTCCCGGATGAACTTCGTCAGTCCGGAGATGAGTACGGCGCTGCTGCAATACATGGCTTCCCATCCGGACAGCACCGTTCGCAGTGTCTGGTATGATTCGCTTCCGATCGCAGGGGTCGACGGCACGCTGGAATACCGTATGCGCGGCACGTCCGCCGAGGGCAACGTGAGGGCCAAAACGGGCACGCTGACCGGTGCTTCTGCACTGAGCGGGTACGTGACTACCTCCCGGGGAACACCCTTGGCCTTCAGCCTGATGATGAACCTGTATCACGGGTCCTCACGGGACGCGCGGCGCATACAGGATTTAATTAGTGAAACGTTGGCGCGGTACCGTCGTTAGGCTCTATTGTTTAGGCGGAAGTCCAGATAGGGCAACGACTTCCGCATACTACGTATTTGTTCGCATTCAGGTATCCGTCCGGGAGCCGTTATTCCCTCAACGGCTCTCGATCAAGCAATAGTATTTCAGTGTCTCCTGCCGGTAAACTCCCCAGCGCCGGCGCCACCATCCGAAGCACTACCGTTGTAGGGGTGCGCCGTGGCGGCCGTGTCGCGCTTGGCTCTGATGGCCAGGCAACGTTGGGCAATACAGTCATGAAGCATCGCGCTCAAAAAGTGCGCGCGCTGTACAACGGAAAGATCCTAGCCGGATTCGCTGGCGCCACCGCGGACGCCTTTACGCTGTTCGAGCGGTTTGAGGAAAAACTCCAGCAATACGGCGGTCAGGTGACCCGCGCAGCAGTAGAGCTGGCCAAGGACTGGAGAACCGACCGATACCTGCGTCGCCTGGAAGCGCTTCTGGCCGTCGCTTCGGAAGACAAACTTCTCCTGATCAGCGGAAACGGAGACGTGATCGAGCCGGACGACGATGTGCTTGCAATCGGCTCAGGAGGACCCTTCGCTCTCGCCGCGGCGAGGGCGCTGGTCGAACACGCAGAGGGACTCTCGGCGCGGCAAATTGTCGCTCAGTCTCTGACCATCGCCGCGGATATCTGCATCTACACCAACCACAACCAGACGATTCTGGAGCTGCCGGCCCCGGATAGCGCTGACTGACGACATGGGACGGCTACGAGGGCACGGCACTTCCGACCATGGTGAGAATCTGGCCTTGATTCTCATCGACTTCGACAACCTGTCGCAAGCATTTGCCAATACCGCGACCGAGAAGGGACACCGCATCATCATGAGCATGGTGTCCGAGCTACGGCGTTACCTCGCTGAGGAGCTGCGCATCAAGCCGGTCCGCGCCGTGGCGTACGGCGATTTCGGTGGACACGGGGAGGATGCCTCGTCGGTCATGAGCGCCCTCGCCTCGGCCGGCGTCGAGACCCGGCATGTGCCGTCGGGCATCCAGGGCACCAACACCTGCATGACCCTGACCATTGACGGCACGGAGTTGCTGCACGCGCGCCCCGATCTCTCTGCGTTCGTGGTCCTCTCCGGCAATAACTGGTACGTGCCTTTCATCCAGCACCTGCAGCGCTTCGGCAAGTTCGTGCTGGTGGCGGCCCTTGACCTGCCGCCGTCCATCTCGCAGCTATGGAGTGAAGTATCTGATGCATTCCTGAACGGGCGCTTCCTGCTGGACTCATCCGATCGGGACTCGATCGCCCTCAGACGCCGTGGCACGCAAACCGGCGAGCAGCCGGTTGACGATCCTCAGGAGCGGGCTCCCAAGGAAACTCATCGCGTGGAGGACGCCGGTGCCTTCCGCACACTCGAACTCATAGACGAGTTCTTCGGGCAGTACGAGGAAGTCTATCTGACGCCTCTCCTCCGCAAGATGAGCGAAATGCTCGACGAGGATGACGGGGAGCCCAAGGATCTGGTGAATCTCCTGCAGGACGCGGGCGTTGTGTGGCTCGAGAAACGTCGCGGATTCCCGTACGACTACACCGTTCTCATGGTGAACGAGAAGCATCCGGACGTCGTGGATGTACGAGCGGCTTCAGCCGACTACGACATGGACGACTACCCGGCGGAGTACGACGACGACGACGACGTCGAAGATCACGAATACGAGAACAGTGAGGCCTGACCCGGTCAGGAGCCTCCGGACATAGTGGATGAGTGAGTTGACCCCGCGGCAGATCGTCGCGGAACTGGATACGTACATCGTCGGGCAAACTGAGGCCAAGAAAAGTGTGGCCATCGCCCTGCGCAACCGGTGGAGACGGCTGAACGCTGCTCCGGAGATGCGCGAGGAGATCATGCCCAACAACATCATCTTGATCGGCCCGACGGGGGTCGGCAAGACGGAAATCGCACGGCGCCTTGCGCGTCTGGCCGCCGCTCCCTTCCTGAAGGTGGAGGCTACGAAGTTCACCGAGGTGGGCTACGTGGGCCGGGACGTGGAGAGCATGATCCGCGACCTCATGGAGTTCGCGATCAACATGGTGCGCGAGGAGCATACCGAGGGCGTTCAGGAGCGGGCTCGAGAACTGGCTGACGAGCGCATTCTGGACATCCTGATTCCCGCCGCTCCGGCACCCCAAAAGCCCGCCGTGACCGGCCCAGGCTTTACCATGGCCCAGCCGCAACAGGTTGAGCAGCCTGCCTCCAATGACGAGTTGCGCACCCGCACCAGGGAGAAATTCCGCAAGATGCTCGCCGAGGGCGAGTTGGACGAGCGCGAGGTTGAGGTTGAAGTCTCCTCGGAGGGATCAAACCCCATGCTTCAGGTCTTCGGGCCGATGGGCATTGAGGAAATGGGGGTCAACCTTCAGGACCTGTTCGGGGGGCTGGGCGGCAAGAAGCGCAAGAAGCGCCGAATGCCCATCGAGGAGGCCCGTCGTGTCCTTACCCAGGAGGAAGCCGGCAAGCTGATCGACATGGACCGCGTCACGCGCGAGGCTGTGAAGCGTGTGGAGCAGTCCGGTATCGTCTTCATCGACGAAATCGACAAGGTCGCAGCACGCAGCGGCCGCTCCGGCGGCAGCGGACCGGACGTTTCGCGCGAAGGCGTTCAGCGCGATCTGCTGCCCATCGTGGAAGGCTCCGGCGTCATGACCAAATACGGATTGGTCAAGACGGACCACATCCTCTTTATCGCGAGCGGAGCGTTCCATGTCTCGAAACCCAGCGATCTGATCCCGGAACTGCAGGGGCGCTTCCCCATCCGGGTCGAACTCGAGAGCCTCTCAGAGGAGGATTTCCTCAAGATCCTGACACTGCCCAGGAACGCCCTGCTAAAGCAGTACCAGGCCCTGCTGGCTTCCGAAGGTGTTCGGGTAACCTTTACCGATGACGCGGTCACAGAGATGGCCTCCATCGCCGCCCGCGTCAACGCTGAGGTGGAGAACATCGGCGCCCGTCGCCTGCACACCATCCTGACGACCCTGCTCGAGGACATCCTCTTCAACGTGCCCGATGAGATCTCGGATGCGGACATTGTGATCGATGCGGCGCGGGTTCGTGAGAAGCTTTCCGATATTGTCGAGAATCGCGACCTGAGCCAGTACATCCTTTGAGCCCCGCGCCACCCGCATCGGACACCCCCTTCCGGACGGTGTTTTCGGATCCGCGTTATGTGCGGGCGATGTGCAAGGTGGGCTCGCTCCAGGTGTATGAGCATGAGGAGGTAGGAACGCTCGCGTGGCGAAAGCGGGGCCCGGTTCGGGAGGTGGTGCTGCCGCCGTTTACACCCTTCTCCGGGCTCACTATCCCGGCCCTGGCCGAGACAGACGTGCACGGCTCCCGGGACCCCCTGAACCGCGTTGCGCGGCACCTGGACCAGGAATTTGATCGGGTGCGACTGCATCTCCCGCCTGAGGCGACCGATGCGCGTGCCCTGCAGTGGGCCGGCTGGCAGGTCTCCCCCCTGTATACCTACCTGATCTCAGTGGCCGCCGGCCAGGCTGCCTGGTCCTCCGGCTCCCGCCGAGCGGTGCGCAAGGAAGCCTCCACTTTCCAGGTCGTTGAGGACGCAGGTCGTGCCCAGGAGGTGGTCCGCCTCGTTCTGGATGGCTATGAGCGCAACGGACGTGCGCTGGCGTTCTCCTCTCACAGTGTAACAGAGGCGGCGTCGGGGCTCCTGGAGGCCGGATTGGGGCGCTGCCTGGTCGCCCTTCGAGACGGACAGGCGGAGGCGGGCGTAGTGTTTCTGGTCGATGGGCCCCGTGCCTGGTACTGGCTTGCCGGAAGCAAACCCGGCCCGGCGATGACGGTGCTCATGGCATCCGCGCTTGAGAAGCTGGGCGCCCTTGGAGTCACCGACATCGACATGGTCGGCGCAAATACCGCGACGATCGCGGAGTTCAAGCGGCGGCTGGGCGGCCGCCTGGTGCCCTATTGGGCGGCGACGCGGTCAACGGGGCTTGTGGCACGCGGTGTAGCCGCGCTTGCTGCACTTCGGGGCCGGTGAGCCGCCAGGCCCGCCTGCTGCTTCCGGTGCTGGTAACGGCGCTCGTCGCTCCGCTCCTGGCGGTGTTTCGGTTTGGATACGCCTTTGGCATCAGCGATCAGGATGAGTTTCTCCCGCTGCTGCGCGCGCGCATTGAGCCACCCCTGCTGGAGCATGACTGGTTTGTGACCTCACAGCTCGACTCCTTTCACATCAGGTCGGGCTTTGTCTCGATACTTGAGATTCCGGCGCGTCTCCTGGGTGTCGAACTCGCCACAGGACTGCTGTGGGTGGCGGCTGCCCTTTCCCTGGCCGTGAGCATCCACCTGATTGCCCGAAAGCTGGGTGCCGCTCCGTTTGGAGCGTTCGTCGCCGCCGTGCTGGCGCTGGCACTTCTACCCCGCTGGACCCTGGGCGGGAACGCAGCCTGGTCCTCCATGCTGGTACCCTCCATGTTGGCCTGGGCGCTGTGTCTTCCGGCCGTGCTGCTGATCCTGCACCGTCGTGCCCTGGCTGCCGGCGTGCTGGTCGGGGTCGCCGCCTGGGTGCAGATCCTGGTGGCGGCGCAGGCCGGTGCATTTATCCTTGCCGCCTTGCTTTGGAGGGATCGTTCCCTGAAAGGAGATGCTGTCCAGTTTGCCGTGCCGGCCTTGCTGTTTGCGCTGCCATTGGGGGTCCTGCTCTTTCTTTCGGGAGCCGGTTTGCCGTCGGAGTCGTTCGATGTGCTGGCACGCTTCAGGGCCCCCCACCACTATCTGCCATCGGCGTTTCCCGCGGCCGATTTGGCGCAGTTTGCGGTGCTGGGGGTTGGCGGTGGACTGGCCCTGCGTCGCACCAGACTGGCCCGCCGTGCTCCTTCAAACCGGCTGCTCGCCGGCATTTTCCTTGCGATGGGCCTGGCAATAGTCCTAGGCGTCGCGGCCTGGATGACCGGATTCAACGCGTTGTTGGCCCTGCAGCCGTTCAAGGCGTCCGTGCTCGCCTCGGTGCTGCTCTGCTGCGGCCTTGGGGCCGCACTTCCGGAGCCGCGCATTCCCGTGAGCGTCTGGACGGCCGGTTCTGTGGCAGCTATTGTGGGGATCGTGCTCCTGGCACGCGGCCATCGCATCGCCGATAGACCCGTCGTGTCGAGTGGTCCCCTGGAGCTGGCCGCCGCCGCCAGGTGGGCGGCCTCAGAGACCGCCCCCGACGCGCGGTTCATGGTTCCCCCGTCATCCACCGGCTTCCGATTCGCGTCGGGCCGGGCTGTGGTCGCGAATTTCAAGGCCTATCCCTTTTCGGCCGGAGGCACGGCAGAGTGGCTGCAGCGCATGGTCGACATCGGAGGACTGCCGTCCTCAGAGGGCGGCACTTTGTGGTTGCGCCAGTTGGACACCGCCTACGCCGCCATGAGTGCCGCCAGAGCGCACGAAGTGGCCAACAAGTATGAAGCCGGATTCGTGGTGCGCACGACACCCTTCTCCTCCACGGATTCGCTGTTTGTGCTCCGGGAGCAACCAGGCACCGCCTTCATCTACGAGGTGCGCCCATGAGCGCATCTACACACTCGAGACTGATTGGGCCGGTCGGCACCCTCGTCAGCGGGTCGGGGGTGGCGTTCCTGGTTGCTTACCTCGCAAAACCGATCCTGCTTCGCCTGTACCCGGCCTCTGATTTCGGGATTGTCGAGTTCGTGGTAGCCCTGGTGGGCGTGCTCATTCCCGTGGCTTCACTTCGCTACGAAGACGCCGTTGTGCTGCCGGAAGACGACGAGCAGGCTGCGGCGGTCTGGCGGCTGTCTCTGGGGCTCACGCTTCTCACGACCGGCCTCTCCGCCGTAGGCGTCTGGCTGTTCGCACCCCTGGCCCCCGAAGCTGTGCGCCCGTGGCTGTGGACCGTGCCGGGTCTGCTGCTCCTGTTGCGCGCCGCTAAACTGGCCGAGCTGTGGCTCACCCGTCACAAGCGATTCGCTCTGCTCTCCGGCGGCGGCGTGGCACAGAGCATCACCACCACGGCATCCCGGATAGGGTTGGGCGTAGTTGGCGCAGGACCGGCCGGACTCTTGGGCGGCTTCGCCCTCGGACACGGCCTTAGCGCCCTCGTCTGGCTCCGCGAGACCCGCAAGCGGTGGCCCGCCGACCGCGCGCCAAGTGCCGTCCGGGCCGCTGCGCATCGGTATCGTCGTTTCGCACAGTTCGCCTCACCCGCGGCGCTCATCAATGCCCTGGCCACCCGCCTGCCGTTCCTGCTGTTGATCGGAGCGTTCGGTGCCGAGGTCCTTGGTTGGTTCAGTCAGGCGTTCGCGGTCCTGTACGTCCCGCTGGCCCTGGTCGGAACGGCCGTGGCGCAGGTGTTCTTCGTGACCGCGGCCGAGGCGTTCCGGGCGGGCAGCCTGCGCCGGGAAACCGCGGAAGCCCATCGCTTGCTGGTCTGGGCGGGGCTTGTGCCCCTGGCCGGCGTGTGCGGCGCCGCGCCGGACGTGTTTTCGTTCGTGTTCGGGGAAGAGTGGCGTGAGGCAGGAGCCTATGCAGCCCGATTGGCTCCCTGGATCTTCATGACTGCCGTGGCCTCACCTCTTACGCGGGTATTCGATGTCACTGAGCGGCAATCCGTCGACCTCTGGGTAAACGCGTTCAATCTGGCTGTCGTATCCACGGGGATCTGGCTCGCGGTGTCCCAGGAAGACCCCCTTGCTGGAATGACCTGGCTGGGAATCACCGGGTTCCTGGCAAGAGCGGCGCAGGCTGCAGTCGCGCTGCATGTTGCCGAAGTGCCAGGGCGCAGCGCCCTCTTGCATTATGTGGTGCCGTTGCTTGCCGGCACCGCCACCTTTGCGGCCGTGCATGTGGCGGGCACGCTGCTCTCGCCTGCGGGCACCACAGGCGTGTTTGCCGGCTGCCTCGTGCTCTGGGCCCTGGTCCTGGCGGAGGTCGTGCGCAGACAGGTTGCCCAAAGCAGCCAGGCATAAAAAAGGCCTCAACGTGATCCGTTGAGGCCTTTTGTCCGAGCGGGTGATGAGATTCGAACTCACGACCCTCACGTTGGCAACGTGATGCTCTACCACTGAGCTACACCCGCGGGCAAGACCGGAATAATACGGTTCTCAGATCAGGTTAGTCAACGCGCCGGGCACGCTTCAAGAAGCCTTCTCAGTGGCCGGGGCCGCGGCGGTGCGCGAGCTCAGGCGCCCCTGGTGCACGAGCAACTCGGCGTTCAGAATCGCTCCGCCGGCTGCCCCCCTCACCGTGTTGTGAGAGAGCACGACCATGCGGATGTCCAGCACATTACAAGACCGCACACGGCCGACAGATACCGTCATTCCGCGCCCCAGATTGCTGTGTCTGCGAGGTTGCGGGAATCTTGGGTCGTCAAACACGGCCACAAACGGGTCGGGCGCCGTCGGAAGCCCGAGGCCGGCCAACGGGTTCTTGAATCCCCTCAGCGCCCCCACCACCGCTTCAGGAGATGCCGTGCGCTTCAGCGAGAGCGAGACCGTCTCCATGTGACCGTCCAGGACCGGCACCCTGTTGCACTGTGCACTGAGCGTAGCCCGATAGGGCGTGACCGCACCGTTCTCCAGGGCGCCGAGCAGTTTGAGCGGCTCTGTTTCGAGCTTGTCCTCCTCGCCTCCGATGAATGGGACGACGTTCCCGAGAATGTCCAGGGACGACACGCCGGGATAGCCCGCCCCGGAGAGTGCCTGCATGGTGCTGACCTGAACCCGGTCAACACCAAATGCATCCACTATCGGCTTGAGTGCGCACACCAGTCCCACGGTGGAGCAGTTGGGGTTGGTGACAATGTATCCGGACGTGTTCTGCGCGTCGATGAGCGCGGTGTGCTCCGGATTCACCTCCGGGATGAGCAACGGCACATCCTGCCGCATCCGGTGGTTGCGGGCGTTGGAGATGACGGCGTAGCCGGCCGCTGCGAAGTCGCTCTCAATGCCACCCGCGACCTTTGCGTCCAGTCCCGAGAACACAAAATCACAGCCGATGCCAGGCTCGCAGGAGACCACCTCCATTTCACGAACGGAATCCGGAATGGGATCTGAGCCAATCCAGTTGACCGCCTCGAAATAGCGTTTTCCAGCCGAACGCTCCGAGGCGGCCAGCACGCTGATGTCAAACCAGGGGTGGTCGGCAAGAAGGCGCACAAACTGCTGCCCGACCGCGCCTGTTGCGCCGAGAATTCCGGCTCGGAGTTTCTGCATGGGATTGTGGAAAGAGAGGGGGAAGTTGCGCGGCCGGCGGGAGAACCCGCAGACCGTCAAATAGTTGTCCTCTGCGCATCAAATCCCGTTCCGATCCTTACGCATGGAAGCAACAACCGCCGCCCTCATCGACGGAAAAGCAATCGCCGCCGAAGTGCGGCAGGAAGTGAAGGAGGCGGTAGACGCCTGGACGGCGAAGGGCCATCGGCCGCCCGTGCTCAAAGTTGTCCTGATCGGTGACGATCCGGCAAGCGCCTCCTACGTACGCGGGAAGAACCGCGCCTGCGCAGATGCCGGCATCGAGAGCGAGACCCTGACGTACGATGCTGATCTGCCGGAAGCAGATTTGCTGCAATTGATCGCCGACCTGAACGCCGATGACAGTGTGGACGGCATCCTGGTCCAGCTTCCGCTGCCGGACCACATCGACGAACAGAAGGTGCTCCGGGCGATCTCGCCGGCCAAGGATGTGGACTGCTTTCACCCCGAGAACGTTGGTAACCTGGTGACCGGAGAGCCCGGCCTTCGCCCGGCTACACCCGCCGGCATCATGGAAATGCTCAAACGCTCCGGCATTGAGACCCGGGGTGCGAATGCGGTCGTCATCGGACGCTCCAACATAGTCGGCAAACCCATGGCCAATCTGCTGGTGCAGCGCGGCGTGGACGCCACAGTCACCGTGTGTCATTCGCGCACCCGGGATCTCGCCGAGGTGTGCCGGAGCGCCGACATTCTGGTCGCCGCCATCGGTCGTGCCAACTTCGTTAGTGCCGACATGATCAAACCGGGAGCAGCGGTCATCGACGTGGGCATCAACCGCGTGGATGATGCCACTCGCAAGCGGGGGTACCGACTGGTGGGCGACGTGGATTTTGAAGCCGCACGCGACGTGGCCGGACACATCACACCGGTTCCGGGCGGGGTCGGCCCCATGACCATCGCCATGCTGCTCAAAAACACACTGTTTGCAGCCACCGGCTCCTGGTCGTGATGCGCCCGCAGGATGCGCTTCAAGCCGCCGCGGACTCTGCCTCAGTGGCCGCTGATTCGATTGCGCAGGACGTAGCAGGTCCTGACAGCACCGATATCATCGGCAATATCGGCCGGGAGGTCGGAGAGACGGGAAGACTGCTGGCTTCGGGCGATGTGGGCAGCGCCGTGGATCGCATTCAGACGGCGCTCCGGGGCATGCTGGAAGACTTTCTGCCGCTGCTTATCGGCGCCACGTTTGTCTTCCTGGTCTTCTATGTGGTGTACCGGGTGCTCTACGGTGTGCTCGAGGCCTCCCTGCGGCGCAGTACCCGCACGGATGAGGGGCTGAAGAACCTGACGCTGCGCTCCTTTCGCATCGGTGCCTGGATCTTCATAGGCATTATGGTGCTGGCGCAGTTCGGCGTGGATGTGACCGCACTCCTGGCCGGTCTGTCCATCGCGGGTATCGCAGTGGGCTTTGCAGCGCGAGACACCCTGGAGAACTTCATTTCGGGGGTGACCATCATGCTTGATCGACCGTTCCGCGTGGGCGACTGGATTGATCTGGAAGGCACGTACGGATGTGTGCAGGAAGTCACGCTCAGATCCACCCGACTGCGCACGCTGAATGATCAGGTCATGGTCATGCCGAACATCAGCATGATCAGCAACAAGCTGATCAACCACTCGCTGCTGCCTTCCCTGCGCGTAGAGATCGGGTTCGGCATCGCATACAAGGAGTTCCCTGCCGAAGCGCGCGAGGTGGTGATGGCCCTGTTCGAGGATGACGAACGCCTGGACGAGACGCGCGCCCCTACCGTGGTAGTAACCGGCATGGGAGATTCCAGCGTGGACATGGTTGCCCGCTTTCACATCACCGACCCTGCCCTGGAAGTGCCGCTGCGCCTGGAGTACGCGGAGAAGATCCGCGAGGCCCTGCGCGAGGCCGATATTGAGATTCCGTTCCCGCACCTGCAGTTGTTCATCGACGGCGCAGACGGCCTCAAAGGCCTGCGCCTGACCCAGACGCCCCATGATTCGAAAGACTAGCCTGATTCTGATGGCTGCCCTTGCGCTGCACCCGAGTTCGACAGCCGCCCAGGACGCCGAACCCCGTCTTCGGGCCGAATTGCACGGGCCAACCGCGGTGTTTGTGGAATGGGTCGGGCTGGAACGGCCGGATGCGCCCAGACTGTTGCTCAGCAACGGTGCCGGAGACGAAATACCCATCTCGTCGGTCCTCCCGAATACCGCTTCACTCTCGCTGGTCGTACCAGCCGTGCCTCTGGACCCGACTCGCGTCTATCACATCACCGACACCGAGAATGAGCTTCGTGCTCTGGCCCGGCGCGATGCGTGGTTCCGCACGCTCTACTCGGACAAGGCGTTGGGAGCGATCGTTGCCGATGATCGCTCGGAGACGACCTTCCGGCTTTTTGCGCCCAGGGCCTCGGCGGTCGTGTTGTACCTGTATCACGGTGCTTTCGATGCGGACCCGGCGGCCTCCGTACCCATGACGCGGGATCGTGACGGCGTCTGGGAAACCACGCAGGCTGGCGACCACCATGGTGTGTATTACGACTTCACCGTGCACGGACCTCCAGATCCGGGCAATTACTTCTACGAGACCCATCCGGTACATATCAGCGACCCTTACGCGCTGGTCAACGTGGACTCCCACGGACGCAGTCGCGTCTGGGTAGACGGTCCGCCGCCGCCACCGCTGGCTGGAGGTCGCCCGGCGATGGAATCTGTGGTGGCCTATGAGGTCCACGTGCAGGACTTCACGGACCTGCTACCGGTTTCTGACGATGAGGTGGGCACCTTGCCTGCCATGGTCCGCTCGGGACTGGTCAACGCGGCCGGACAGCCCATCGGCATTGACTATCTCGAGGACCTCGGTGTCAATGTGGTCCACCTCATGCCCGTGCAGGAGTACCTGCATTACCCGGATGCAGACTGGCAGGCCGACATGGCCGACGACGAGTTCGCGCAGGAAATGGCCATCGATCGCGAGAACTACCAGTGGGGCTATCGCACCACGCACGCATTCGCGGTGGAGACGCGCTTCCGTAGTCGCGACACGGACTATGGGGCCGAGCGGGAGCAGTTCAAGGCTTTGGTCGCCGAGTTCCATCGGAGGGGCATGGCCGTCATCATCGATGTGGTACCGAACCACACCGGCGAAAACATGGATGGACGACACCTGCTGCTCAATTTCAACGCCATCGACCTGCCTTACTACTACCGTTCCGGCACCGATGTGGAGCACATCGGACCGTTCGGCAACGAGGTCAAGTCGGAGAATCGGCCCATGGTTCAGCGGTGGATTGTGGATCAACTGCGCCACTGGGTCGACGAGCTGGGAGTCGATGGCTTCCGCATCGACCTGGCCGGCCAGATTGATCAGCAGACACTCCTGAAGGTCATGGCGGACCTGCCTGAAGACATCATCATCTACGGCGAGCCCTGGATTGCCCCGACGGACCCCGATACACGCGCCAACCCGGACTGGGCCTGGTACAAAGCCGACGCGCCGATCACGTTTTTCCAGGATGACGCCCGCAACGCGTTCAAGGGGTCACCCTTCGACGTCAACGAGCGCGGATTCGCCGGCGGCGATACCAATGTGCGCGATGCGGCCATGGCGGCCATCGCCAACAACTACGCCGAGGAGCCCAGTCCGAACGACGGCATCTCCTACCTGGACATTCATGACAACTGGGCCCTTGCGGATCGCTACGCGCTGCGTGACAACGACGGACGTCAGGGTGTCGACGAAGGTGCGATGCGCCTTGCCGCGGGCCTGCTGATGACATCTCTCGGACCCATCGTCCTGCACGGCGGCACGGAAATGATGCGCACCAAGGGCATCGCACCGCTGGACGAGTTCATGCGGGAAGTCGCTGGCGGACCGATTTATTTCAAGAGCCGGCACGACACCTACAATCTGCGATCCCCGAACTGGTTTGACTGGGAGCGGCTTGCACAGCCCAACATCAGCGAGATGCGGGATTATTGGCGCGGCCTGATCCATTTTCGACTGAGTGAGGCAGGAGCCGTGTTCCGCACGGCCGAGCCCCCGGCAGACCACATTCAGTGGTTCGTGCCGGAGAATCCGGCACTGCTGGGTTATGTCGTCGGAGGCTCGGTAGCCGTGGCGGTGAATGTGAGTCCCGAGGCAGCGTCCATGGAGATCACCCTGCCCGACGGCGAGTGGTCACTGATCGGCAACGGCCGGCAGATTGACCCTCAGCGCGGAGTGTCAGGGACCCAGCCGACGCTGGGAGGAGGCGCGCACACCGTAGACTTGGAACCTCAGACGATGCTGATCTGGCTGCGTTAGGCGGCCGGCTCCCAGTCGTGTGACACCCCGTTAACCACGTACGACGCTGTGATCGTGGCTGTAGGCTCGAGCGTCTTGGCCACGGAGCAGTATTTGCCCAGACTGAGGTCCACGGCCCGCGAGACGCGTTTTTCATCCACGTCTCCGTCGACGTGAAAGACCACATGAATGCGCTCGAACAGTGAGGGCGCCACCCCGTCGGGTTTGTCGCCCTGGATGTCGATGTGGATGCGGTCTATCTGCAGACGCCCCTTGCTGAGAATGGACGCCAGGTCGATGCCACTGCACCCGCCCAGGGCAACCAGCAAGAGCTGCATGGGGCTGGCACCGAGCCCGATGCCGTCCGCGCGTTCGGACGCATCATCCATATGCACCTCGACGCCCTGCTCGTTGGTGCCGACAAAGTGAAAGCTGTCGTCGCGCCGCTCCACGGCGACCTTCAGTGTGGCCATCTAGTCGGTTGCTTTTTCTGGTTCGGACTGCCAGGTCCACGTGCCAAGCTCGCGGAGTTCTTCGTGTGCGGTCAGGTCATGCTGAACCGGCGTCACCGAGACGTAGCCCTGCTCGATGGCGTGCAGATCCGTGTTGTCGCCGTCGTCCAGATTGACGAATGTGCCCGCCATCCAGTAGTACGGCCGCTCGAAAGGATCCAGCCGCTCCGAATAGGACTCTTCCCAGCGGGACCGCGCCTGCCGCGTGACACGCACACCCTGGAGTTCGTGCGCAGGCCTGTCCGGCACGTTGACGTTCAACAGGATTCCCGGGGGCAGACCACGGTGGATGACCTGATCCACGATCCTGCGGGCCCACACCGCTGAGGGCGCGAAGTCCCCGCCGGTCCAGCGGCAGTAGGAAACCGCCACCGCATCGATGCCCAGAATGGCGGCCTCTGTGGCTGCGCTCACGGTGCCCGAATAGATCACGTTCACAGCGGCGTTGGGCCCCTGGTTTATTCCTGAGACCACTACGTCCGGAACACGCGGCAGCAGTTTGTCGATGGCCAGCTTGACACAGTCGGCCGGCGTGCCGGTCACGGCGTGCGCCGGGATGACGCCGTCCGGGCCGCGGAACGGCCACTTGTGCGCCCGGACGGGCTCCCGCATCGTGATCGCGTGCCCGACAGCGCTTTGCTCCTGAAGCGGGGCGACCACGCGCACTTCACCCAGGGGTACAAGGGCCGCGGCAAGCGCGTGGATGCCGGGTGCGTCGATGCCATCGTCGTTCGAGACGAGGATCAGTGGGCGTCGAGTGCTCACGTTCTAGTAGCTCTCCCCTTCGGAAGGGAAATTGCGATTCCGGACTTCAGAGATGTAACCGCGAACGGCATCCTCCATGCGGTCCGACAGGTTCTCAAACCGGCGGACAAAGCGGGGATTGAAGTCTTTGGTCAACCCAAGCGCATCGTGGATAACCAGCACCTGCCCATCGCACCCGACCCCGGCCCCGATGCCGATGGTAGGTATGCTCAACGAACTGGATACCTCATGGGCAAGCGGCGCTGGAATCTTCTCCAGCACAATGCCGAAGCAGCCCGCCTCCTGGAGGATCAGCGCATCCTTGCGCAACTGATCGGCTTCCGTCTCTTCGCGTGCGCGCACCTTGTAGGTGCCAAAGCGGTAGATGGATTGCGGCGTGAGACCCAGATGTCCCATGACCGGAATGCCAGCGTCAATCAGGCGCTCGATGGTGGGCGCGACTGCCTCTCCACCCTCCAGCTTCACGGCGTGGGCCCCCGCCTCTTTCATCACGCGAATGGCTGAGCTCAGGGCTTCCTTGGAATTGCCCTGATAGGAGCCGAAGGGCAGATCCACTACCACGAGTGCACGGGAAACGCCCCGCACCACGCACTGCGCGTGGTAGACCATGTGGTCCAGCGTGATGGGCAACGTGGTTTCGTGCCCGGCCATGACGTTTGATGCGGAGTCACCGACCAGGATGACGTCTACGCCGGCCTGGTCTATGATGCGGGCCATGGTGAAGTCGTAGGCGGTCAGCATCGCGATGGGTATCGCCTGTGCCTTCATCTCCTGGAGCGTGTGTGTGGTGACACGCTTCAGGTCCTCGACGTCCGTGACTTGTTTGATCCGGGTGCTCATGGTGAGGACTCTGGGTTGCCCGAATATACCGTCCCCCAGGCCTCTGCCCGTGGAGGCCGCGCGAATCGGCGCAGGCCCTGGACCGCGCTCATCGCACGGGGCGGGCTCTCATAAGAAAGGGGCGAACCCGGCTGGGCCCGCCCCTTTCAATCTGATTTGGCCTGCCTCAGTTGGAGGCCGTCTCCTCGTCGAGTGAAATGCCGAGTTTGGAGGCGATATCGAGGTTGATGTTCACCACCAGTTCCTCGTTCACGTAGAGCAGCGCCGGGGAGCGCAGCACGAGGTGCAGCCCCTTCTCGACGGCGATCTCATCAATGACATTCTGGACCTGCTCGAGCAGTGGAGCAAGGAGTTCGTCCTGACGCTGAGCCAGCTTCTCGTCCTCGCTGGCCGCTGCCTGCTGCAGTTCGGCCTGCTGCTGAGCAAGCTCCGACTCGCGTTCGGCACGGCGCTCGGGGGTCAGCAGAGGCTGCTGCTTCTGGTACCGCTCCACGCGCTCCTGGAAGTCCTGGGCCATGGCCTGCAGCGACTCCTGGCTGTTCTGGTACTCACGACCAAGCTGCTGCTGGATCGACTGGTACTCGGGCATGTAGGTGATGATCACTTCAGGATCAGCGTATCCGATCTTCATCTGCGCGCTGGCCGGCAGCACCGCCACCAGGCCTGCAAGCAGAACGAGGAAGATCCGTATGCGTGCGTTCATGTTCTCTTCAGTTTCGTTGTGGGTGGGACGGGAGGATTCCCCTGCCCTTACCTGCCCTGGATTTGATCAACGTCTATGCCAAGCTCCTCGAGCACGCGATTGCTCAGGTCGTACTGAGCCCTCGTAAAGAGGAATAGGAAGTCTCCACTCTTGTCAAATACGTAGTCGTATCCGTCTTCAGTGGCCACGTTCTCAATGGCCGTAAGGATGCGATCCTGGATGGGCCGCATTAATTGCTCCTGTTGCACGAAAAGATCCCCTTCAGGGCCGAAATATTTCATGCGGAGGCGCTCTACCTCATCTTCGGCCTGCATGATCTCATCCCGGCGGCGCTGGCGCTCCTCTGCCGTATAAAGCAGCTCTCTGGCCTGATATGCGCGAAAATCCGCCTCCACTTCCCGCTGCCGTTCAGTCAGATCCTGCTCCCAGTCCTGCGCCATGCGGTCCAACTGCTGCTGCACCGTCTGGTACTCGGGAATGCGCTCCAGGATGAACTCGGTGTCGACGTAGGCGATGCGCTGCTGGGCCTGCGCCTCCGGAGAGGAAGCCGTGGCCAGCAAAGTGATCAGTGCGACGCGGAGGGTGGTCTTGATCATTCGAGCGGTCCGGAGTGTCTAGTGAAATGGACGATCTATTGGCCGAAGCCCTGTCCCAGCGAGAACTGGAACGTCCAGCGATTGGTGCCGTCGTGGCGGCTGTTGATCGGCGCGAACGTGTCGAAGTTGTAGCCGTAGGCCAGCTCGACCATGCCGAGAATGGGCAGGAAGAGGCGCACACCCATGCCTGCCGCCCGGAACAGCTGGGACGGATTGTAGGTGTCGAACCGGTCCCAGGTATTGGCGCCTGTGGCGAACAGGTACGGGGCAGCCTGCAACTGCTGGGACTGCACGGCCATCCAGCGCAGTTCGCCGGTATACCGGTTGAGGATGCGGCCGCCAAGCGGTTCGTTCTGGTCATCGCGCGGCCCGAGTGCCGCAAGCGGATAGCCCCGCATGTAGATGACCTCCTTGCCGAAGAAGCTGAAAAAGCCCTGGGTCTCGAACGGTGATCCACCGACCACGAAGCGCTCGAACTCGACTTCATCGCCCGTGAGGGAGCCGATGTATCCGTAGTCTGCGGTCAGGCCGATCGAAAGCTTGCGCGTCAGCGGCGTATTCCACGAATTGGTCAGACGCCACTTGTGGAACTGGATCAGGTCACCCACAGGCGGCGCAACCTCCAGCGAGAGTGAGAAACGTGAGCCGGAGCTCGGGAAAAGCGGGTGGTTCGTCGAATTCCTCGACAGCGTCTGTTTGACGGTCACCTGACGGGACACGCCCTGGGGCAGGGTCGAGATGTACTGCTCGTTGTTGAAGTACTGGAATCCGACGTTGGTGCCCGTACTGAAGAACTGGTCCGGCCAGGACAGGCGGCGCTCGTAGAAAACGCTGCTGGAGAAGGTCTGCAGCTTGCCGGCCCGGGACGAGCGAATGAACGCCGCACCGTCGATCTGCGAGAACGACAGCGAGAAGCCGGCCGGCCGCGGGCGCCCACCGAACCAGGGCTCCGTGTACGACAGGGAGTACTGCTGGTACTGTCGACCGTTGGTCTGGATACCCACGGACAGGCGCTGGCCGTCACCGGAAGGAAGCGGCCTCCACTCGTCTCCCTTGAACAGATTCTGGGCCGAGAAATTGTTGAACCCGAACCGCAGCTGGAGCACCAGGCCAAACCGGCCCCAGGTGCCCGACAATTCCAACTGGTCCGTGCCGGTTTCTTCCAGCGTGTATTCGAGATCGACCGACTTGTCCTCTTCGGCAATCTCCACACCCGGGCCCGCCGCCAGCGACTCCTGCGTGAAGTAGTTCAGCTGCATCAGTCGGCGGATCGATTCCTGGATCTGATCGCGGCTGAACGTCTGCCCGGGGATCGTCAGGAGCTCCCTCCGGACCACATGCTCCTTGGTCTTCGTGTTGCCGTTGATGGTGATCGTCCCGTACTGGTACTCATCACCCTCGAACACGTCAAAGTGCAGGTCCAGGGAGTCACCGGGCGCCACTGATATGGTGGGCTGCACGTTGAACCGCATGTACCCACGGTTCTGGTAGAGACTGTATATGTCGGTGTTCTTGCCGTTCATATACAGGTTCTGGTCCAGCTGCTTGCCGTTGTAGACATCTCCCCGGGTGAAGCCCAGGTTGGTGCTCAGCGTCTCGTCATCGTAGAGCGTGTTGCCTTCCCAGGTCACGTTCCTGACGTGGAACTGCGGACCTTCCCGGACCTCGACACCGACGACCATATACGGCTTGCCGTCCTCGTCTTCGATGAAGGTTGTGTCGCGCACCACCTCAGCATCGAAATAGCCCCGCTCGTTGTAGCGTTCAACAATCCGGGCGATGTCCTCCTCGAACTCGTCCTCCTTGAACTTGGCACCGCGCCAGAATTTCCATCCCACCCGGGGCTTGGTCTTCATCACCTTGCGCACAGTGCGGTCCGAGAGCTCCTCATTCCCCTCGATGCGCACTTCGCCGACCTTCACTTTCGGCCCCTTGTCCACGTTGAACATCAGGGATACGGTGTTGTCGGGCTGCTCGGTGCGCACGACGTCGATCTCGTTCAGCGGGAAGCCCTTTTCGGCCAGAAACTCGTCAATGACCTGCTCGGCCCGGGCCACAGTCGCCTGCCGAACCGGGGCAAGGGATATGAGCGGGATGGTCTTGCGCAGGTCCTTGACCTCCCCCTTCTTCAGCCCTGTGAAATTGTATTCGTCCAACTTCGGTACTTCGCTGACCTGAATGGCCAGGTAGATGCCGTTGCCGACCCGCCGGTCCTCGACGATACGCACATCGTCATACGTGCCGAGCCGGTAGATGGACCTGATGGCATCGGCAAACTGCGGGTCACCCGGAATGACGACCTGCTCGCCGATGGTCAGCCCGCTGGTCTGTTGCACGAATCCGCGGGTGTAGTCGTCCGACACGCCCTCAACCGAGATACCCAGGATCTCCAGACTGCGGGGAGCCTGAGCTATCGCGCCCTGACCGGCAGCGCTCGCAGGCGCCATGAGCAGCACGAGCAGGATCAGCAGGGACGGAATGAAACGAAGCATGGGGTTCAGTTTGCGTGGGCGCGGACCAGCCCCGATCGAACGGGAGGGTTCAGGCGTGGTTTCTGCGCGTATTACCGTCGAATGCGCTCTGGAAACGATTCGCACCGGGACATATTGCGGGCGGCGGATCTGGTAGGCCGTGATGGATGGTGGACCCTGGTCATGTGCGGGCCTCCTCGTGCACCCGCCCGAAACGTCGGTCGCGGTCCTGAAAATCTCGTACGGCGTCGTAGAGGTTCGCCCGGCGGAAGCCCGGCCAGAACACGGAGGTAAAGTGGAACTCAGTGTACGCGGACTCCCAGAGCAGAAAGTTCGAGATGCGATAGTCTCCCCCGGTGCGGATCAGCAGATCCGGGTCCGGGAGCTCGGCCGTCGTCAGCCTGCTGGCCAGTGCATCATCATCGACATCGTCCGGGGCGAGTCGGCCTGATGCCACATCCTGCGCAATCCGCCGGGCGGCCCGCACAAGATCCCATCTCCCGCTGTAGGAAAGCGCCAGGTTGATGGTCATGCGCTCGTGGGTGGCCGTCGACTCACACACGTCCTGCAATTCACGTAGCGCCACGTCCGGAAGCTTCTCCAGATCCCCGATAGCCGAGAGGCGAATCTGATTGCGATGCAGTGTTTCTGCCTCCTTGCGCAGGGTGCGGATGAGCAGCTGCATCAGGGCGTTCACCTCGGTGAGCGGCCGGTGCCAGTTCTCCGTCGAGAAGGTGTACAGGGTCAGAACGTTGATGCCCAGCTGCGCCGATGCCTCTGCGATATCACGCACCGATGCGGCTCCTTCCTGATGGCCCTGCACCCTTGGATAGCCGCGCTCCTTGGCCCATCGCCCATTGCCATCCATGATGATGGCTACGTGCCCGGGAATTTCGCCGCGCTCCTTGAGCGCCTGCTGCACGGCCAGGTCGGCCGCATCAGGCTGTTCGGATCGCCGCTTACCCATGCACAATGTGCGGCCGTCGTGCCGACTTGCTGGCTGTCAGGTTCATCCCGGTAGCACCCGGAGGGGTAGCTACAGTTTCAGGATGTCGTTGAAGATCACGAAAACCATGAACGCCAGAAGCAGCACCATGCCGATCTGCTGCATCACCATGCGCACCTTGAGAGACGGTTCTCTGCGGGCGATGCCCTCATAGATGAGGAAAACCAGGTGTCCCCCGTCCAGCGCGGGAATCGGCAGGATATTGATGATGGCCAGCGTGATGGAAAGCATCGCGACGATGTTCCAGAAGAACGGGGCTCCTGCGTCAGCGGCCTGCTTCGTGACCCGGGCGATCATGATGGGACCTCCAACGTTCTCCCGGAAGTTCTCCTGGCCGGTGAACACGCGCTTCAGGCTCGTGGCGATGACCCTCGTATTGGTCCAGGTGTCCTCGAGTCCCGCGCCGATGGCGGCGACAAATCCATAGTCCTGCGAGCGAAGGATTTGCCGAACGCCCAGCACGTAGCCCCCGCCCGATTCCTCCGGCTGAACGACAGTCTCGTAGAGTCGTCCCGCATCCGACCGCGCAAGAAGCGTCGCCCCGGCAGGCGAGGCCGAAATGGAATCGGGGCGCAGGAAGCGCACGGTAGTCTCCGTGCCTTCAAACGTGCCCATGAAGTTCGTAAGGTCCGTCCAGTACGCCACAGTGTCCGCGCCTATGCCCGTGATGCGGTCACCCGGCTGCAATCCGGCAGCCTGGGCCGGCATATTGTCTGACACCGTGCCGAGCACCGGGGGATCGTAGCTGAGCCCGAGCCTGCCACCGGCACGGTTGAGCCGGGTGATCATGTCGCTGGGTCCGGAAAACTCCAGGACCTCACCCTCCCTGCGTACCTGCACGACCAGCGGTGACTGGATGAGCGCCTGCTCCACCGTTTCGACACCGGCACGCTCGTCTACCGGCCGGTCATTGATGGCGATGAGCTCATCGCCCGAACGAAGGCCCATCTCCCACGCAATGGACGAATCTGCCACGACCACCTGTCCAAGATTCGGGATGTAGCTTTCGCCGTAGGTGGCTTTCAGCGACACGAACACGATCGCTGCAAGGATCATGTTGAAGACCACGCCCGCAACAATCACCAGAATGCGTTGCCAGACGGGCTTCGAGCGAAACTCCCACGGCTGCGGCTCCGAGGCCATCTGGTCGGTGTCCATGCTCTCGTCGACCATGCCCGAGATCTTGACGTAGCCGCCCAGCGGCGTCAGGCCGAGGACATACTCCGTCTCTCCTACCGTCTTCCCGATCACTTTGGGTGGGAAGCCCACGGAGAACTTCTCGACCCGCATCTTGAACAGCTTGGCCAGCAGGAAGTGGCCCAGCTCGTGCACGAACACGAGGATCATGATGGCCAGGAGAACCCAGCCAACGTAGGAAAACATGTTCAGGATGCCGTCCATGCGCTTGTTGAACCCGAATCAGACGGATCCGAAAGTGTGGGACTAATGTGCGGTGACCCGGACGTGTTCCTCTACAAATCTCCGGGCTTCGAAATCAGCGGCACGCAACGCGTCGATGTCGTCTCCGGGTCCCGCCAGCGCCTGCATGGCAGCCTCGATGGCACGCGGAATGCCTGAAAACGGGATGTCTTCAGCCAAAAATCGCGCAACGGCCACTTCATTGGCGGCATTCAGCACGGTGGGAGCCGAGCCGCCAAGCTCCAGCGCGCTGTAGGCCAACGCCAGACAGGGAAAGCGACCGGTGTCCGGCGGCTCGAAATGCAGGCGCTCCAGAGCCCGCCAGTCGATGCGCTCGTGAGGTGCCGGCCAGCGTTCCGGATACGACAGCGCGTACTGGATGGGCACCTTCATGTCCGGCACCCCCAGTTGCGCCTTCGTGGAGCCGTCGGAGAACAGCACCATGGAGTGGATGATGGACTCGGGGTGCACCACCACCTCCAGCCTGTCCGCCGGGATGTCGAACATCCAACGGGCCTCGATGACCTCGAGCCCCTTGTTCATCATCGTCGCCGAGTCAATGGTAATCTTGGCACCCATGTCCCAGTTCGGGTGCTTCAGGGCGTCTGCAGGGGTAATGCGCTCGAACGCGCCTGCGTCCAGGGTGCGAAACGGCCCGCCAGATGCCGTCAGCAGCAGCTTCTCCACACTTCCGGCAGGCTCGCCTACCAGGCACTGGAAAATGGCAGAGTGCTCGGAATCGACCGGAATGACCTCTGCGCCGTGCCGGGCGACCTCTGATCGGATCAGGTGACCGGCAACGACGAGCGTTTCCTTGTTGGCCAGTGCGATACGGCGCCCCTCCCGGACGGCCGCCAACGTCGGCTCCAGGCCCACGTACCCCACCACGGCTGTCACGACGGTCTCAACCCCGGGCAGCGCAGCGGCCTCCACGAGCCCCTCCGCGCCGAAGGCGACTCGGCAGTGCGTGTCTGCTAGGGCCGCGCGAAGTTCGGGCACCAGCGATTCATCGCCGATTACCACCAGTTCGGGCCGGAATTCCCGGGCCTGCTCCGCCAGGGCGGCAACATTTTTTCCGGCTGTCAGTGCGCAGACGCGCAACCGGTCCGGATGCAGCCGGACAATGTCCAATGTCTGCGTCCCGATTGACCCGGTTGACCCGAGGATGGCAAGGTTCTTGACGTTTCCGGGGTCCGGCAGTCCGCTACCGGCTGTGGGAAGCATTGAACGAAAAAGCTGCGCTCGTGAGCAAAATCCGCTGATCCGGGAGTTCCGGACCGGGGAAACTTACGAGGACGGCCGTCCATATTAAACCTATGACCCGACAGCGCCCGTCCGGAAGACGAGCCCGACTACTTGCCCCGATCCTGGCCGTCCTGTGCCTGGGCGCGGTGCCTTCGGCCAGCAGCCAGGGCATCGACTCCACCCTGGTCACACGCTACCAGCTGGCCGAGTCCTATCTGCGTGCCGCGCAATTTGACAGGGCCATCGCCCTTCTGGAAGGACTTGTGGAGCGCAGTCCGGACACCTACGTGTTCTTCGACAAGCTTCGCGAGGCCTACGCCTCCGTCAAACGGTACGATGAGGCGATTGCGCTCGTTGAAAGCCGGATTGCTCCCGGAGAGGCCGGCACACCCCTGCGCGCGGAGAAGGCACGCCTGCAGTACCTCAACGGCGATGAGGAGGGCGCCCTCGTCACCTGGGACGAGGCCATCGGACAAGCCCCGGACCGGCCGGGCACGTACCTGGTGGTCTATCGGTCCCTGATGCAGATGCGCCTCTTCGAGAAGGCTGCCGAGGTCCTGGAATACGGGCGCCACGAGTTGGGCAACGACCAGCTCTTCCAGACCGATCTTGCCTATCTCTATTCGCTCACAGGCAGGCATGACGATGCGGCCCGCGAATACCTGTCCGTGCTTGCACAGAACGAGCGGCAGATCACCTTCGTCCGGGGGCGCCTGTCGCAGCAGATCGAGCAGGAGGACGTCATGACTGCCAGCGTGGCCGCCACGGAGGCCGCCGTGCGTCAGGATCCACTGAACAGGGCATTCCGGGAGCTGCTCGGCTGGCTCTACCTGGAGTCGGGGCGCTATGAGGAGGCTCTCGACGCGAATCGGGCCATCGACCGCCTGGAGAATGAACAGGGGCGTGTGCTCTACGCGTTTGCCCAGCAGGCAGCGGACGCGGGCGCGTACGGAGCCGCGCTGGAGGCGTATGAGGAGATCCTGGACCGATACCCGGATGCGCCCTCGGCGCCCGAAGCCCGCCAGGCCACCGGCCTGCTCTATGAACGATGGGCAGACCGGGCCCGCGAGGCGGCAGATCCTCAGGCCGACTCGCTCTACTCAGAAGCCATCGCAGCCTACGGCCGTTTTCTCAGCGCGCATCCGGGCCACGATCTGCTACCCGAGGTGCACTTCCGCCTGGGGCGCATCCAGCGCGAGGTGCTGCAGGATCTGGATGCCGCCGAAGCCTCCTACAACCTGATTCTGGAACGCTGGCCCGGCTATGACACCGCCGACCACGCATCCTTCGAGCTGGCACGCCTTGCCGTCCTGAGGAATCGCATGGGGGAGGCTCAAACCCGATATGCCCGCCTCTCGGACAGGCTGCGAACCGGGGAGCTGGCCGAGGCGGCGCGCTTTGAACTGGCCCTCATCCACTTCTATCGCGGGGAGTTCGATGCGGCGCTCGGGCTGACCGAGTCCATGAAGGAGAACACCGCCGCGGACGTATCGAATGATGCGATTGCTCTGAAGGTGTTGCTTGTTGAAAACCGGGGACCGGACTCCCTGGACGCTCCGCTTCGAGGACTTGCATCCATTCGACTGGCCTCCCGTCAAGCCAGATATGACGAAGCCCTCTCCGACCTGGACGGTATCCTCAATCAGCTTGGCAACCACCCGCTGCTGGATGACCTTTCCTTCGAGCGCGCTGCGCTGCTCGCTTCGCTCGGCAGGCCTGAGGAAGCCGTGGCGGCCTACAAGGAGTTTCCCCTGACCCACCCGGACAGCCACCTGGCAGACCGCAGCCTGTTCGAGGCGGCCCGCATCGAGTCCGAGGTACTGGGCCGGGACGACGACGCCACCACAACCCTCAACCGACTGCTGACCGACTACCCCGGCTCGTTGCTGGGCTCCGAAGCGCGCGACCGCATTCGTCTACTACGTGGTGACGGTACATGAACCGACTGATCTACCTCCTCCTGCTGACCGCAGTTGCCCTGCCGGCCAGGTCCCAGGACGTCCTGGTACCCATGGACAACGTACAGTCCGACCATCTGAAGGCGTATGGAGTCACATTCTGGGCGCTTCAGCGCGGGATTGAAGCCGACTGGCTGCTCAACTATCGCGGAGGCTCGTTCCTCCTCCCCGCAGAGCCCGAGGTGGTCAGCGAACTCAGGATCCGGGGGGTCAACTTTGAGACCATATCCGGCGGCCAGACGGCATCGATCCTCGCCGAAATCGAGCGGCAGGACAGCAACATGAGCACGGTTCGCCTTGAAAAGGCACCACGCATCGCCGTCTATGCGCCCAACCAGACATTGCCGTGGGACGACGCCGTACTGCTGGCCCTGACGTACGCCGAAGTGCCCTACGAAATGGTGTATGACGAGCAGGTGCTTGACGGAGAGCTCGCGAACTATGACTGGCTGCACCTGCACCACGAGGATTTTACAGGTCAGTACGGCAAGTTCTTTTCGTACCGGGCCACGGCCTGGTATATGGAGCAGCAGCGGCAGGCCGAGGCCACGGCCCGCCAGAGGGGCTACCGCAAAGTCTCCGAACTCAAAGGTGCGGTCGTCGAGACCATCCGGCAGTACGTGGGTGAAGGCGGCTTTCTGTTTGCGATGTGCTCCGGCACGGACACGTTCGACATTGCCCAGGCTGCGTTCGGGGTGGACATCGTGCCCTCCGAGTATGACGGAGACCCCATCGACCCGGACGCGCTCTCACGGCTTGACTTCTCGCGCACGTTCGCATTCCAGGATTTCCGGCCGTCCTTCAATGCGAGGGAGTATGAGCACGCCAACATCGACGCGGGTGCTCCCCCGCCGCAGCTTCGCAATCCGGCCGTCGACTATTTCACCCTGTTCCAGTTCAGCGCGAAGTGGGATCCGGTGCCGACGATGCTGACCCAGAACCACGTGTCGACCGTCAAGGGGTTCATCGGGCAGACGACCAACTTTCGGAAGAACACGGTCAAACCGGCCGTGGTGGTGTTGGCAGAAGCTCCGGGTCGGGATGAAATCCGTTACCTGCACGGCACCTTTGGACAGGGCACGTTCACGTTCTACGGCGGACACGACCCTGAGGACTACCAGCATTTCGTCGGTGATCCACCCACCGACCTCAGCCTGCACAAGCATTCCCCGGGATACCGGCTGATTCTCAACAACATCCTCTTCCCGGCGGCACGGAAGAAGAAACAGAAGACCTGATGGTTTTGGAGCCCCGACCCGTATCGCGGTCACTCGCCCAGATGAGCGAAATCGTTCTGCCAAACGACACGAACAACCTCGGCAACCTGCGCGGCGGAAAGATCCTGCACTGGATGGATATCTGTGCAGCCATTTCGGCGCAGCGGCACAGCGGACACGTCTGCGTAACCGCCAGTGTGGACAATGTGCAGTTCAAAAGCCCCATTCGTCAGGGTGAGGTGGTGATGATTGAAAGTCATCTGAACCGGGCATTCACCACATCGATGGAAATAGAGATCAACGTGTGGGCGGAGAACCCCGTCAAAGGCACCAAGCGGGTATCCAACAGAGCCTACTACACGTTTGTGGCGATCGATGCGGCCGGTGTACCACAGCGGGTGCCGCAACTCAGACCTGAAACCGACGAGGAGATGGCCCGCTATGCGGCGGCGGCGCAGCGCCGCGAATTCCGTCTCCTCCTCTCCGGAAAACTCGACGGCGCCGACACGGAGCGGCTTGCGAAGGTGGTACGTGACTACCCTGTGGCGGCCGGCTAGCCTGCTCATCGCCCTGCTTCTGATGCCCGCCCGGCATGCGCTGGGTCAATCGGAAGCCAGGCCCGCGCATCAACAGCCTCCAGGCCGCGCCGGAGCCGGTTTGCAGGCGGGCCCGTTTACAGGGTTCAGCGTTAAGGCCTACCAGAGGGAAGCAGGCGTCGGCAGAGTGGACGCGGTAGCCCTCTCCGGCACGTTCAACCTCAAGGGAAGCGCGATGCTGCAGTTCGTCCTGGTTGACGAGGTTCCGCTTCGTGCCACTCCCCTGTCTGCATACATCGGACCCGGCCTGGTGCTGGGCCTGGACGACTCACGATCCATTGGCGGATTGGCCGCCGCAACTGGTCTTCGGTTCTTTCGAAGCCGGGTAGAGATCTACCTCGAGCTCATTCCCCGCCTGATCCTCGTGGAGGATCGCCGCGCAGAGACCACGGCCGCGGTCGGGTTTCGCATCTACCCATAGGGTATCGCGCGGGCTCTTCTGAGCCGAACACGAAACCGCTTCCCGTGCCCGTGGTTTGGGGGCGTCCTTGACCTGACACTGCCATCCTCTTCAAACGAATCATAGTTACGGGTGCCAACGGCCTGCTTGGCCAGGCCCTGATGGAGCGCCTCTCCGAGTTCCGGGAATATGACCTGCTGGCCACGGCCAGGCAGCCGGAGCCCGTGTTCGAGGGCGCTTCCGGCGGCTATCAACCGCTGGACATCACGGTGGCGCGGGACGTTCGCCGCGTATTTGAGGACTTCACACCAGATGTGGTGGTTAACTGCGCCGCGATGACGCACGTAGATGCGTGCGAGGAGGACAAGGAGACTTGCTGGAAAGCCAACGTGGACGGTGTCGAGCTGCTGGCCAGGCACTGCCTGATCCACGGTGCTCACCTCATACAGGTCTCCACCGACTTCGTGTTTGACGGCAAGAACGGTCCCTATCGTGAGACCGACCGGCCGAAACCACTCAGCTTCTACGGCAAGTCGAAACTGGCTGCAGAAAACGCGGCCCGGGGCGCCGGCCTGGATGCCTGGTCGATCGCCCGCACGGTGTTGGTTTACGGCGACGGGAGACCGGGCACCCGGTCCGACTTCGTGCGCTGGGTCGTGCGCGAGCTGTCCGCGAACAAGCCCATTCGGGTCGTGACGGACCAGTTTCGCACTCCGACCTATGTGCCGGACCTGGCGAACGGGATCGAACGCCTGATCCGCTTCGGCAAGGTGGGCACTTACCACGTTTCAGGCCGGGAGCTGCTCAGTGTGTACGACATGGCGCTGCGCATTGCGTCGGCCTTTGATCTGGACAAGGACCTGATTCATCCCATTCTGACCAGCGATCTGCCGAGGCCGGCTGAGCGTCCGCTAAAGTCCGGATTCCTCATCCTGAAAGCCGAGTCCGAACTCGGATATCGGCCGACGCCGCTGGACGATTCACTGAAAGCCTTGCGCGCAGTGCTGAGCACATCGCCCGCATAGCCGATCCTGCCCGCCGGGCGCGATCCATGATTGACCTTACCCTCCTCCGCGAGAACCCCGATCTCCTGAAGCGTGGCATCCGTGCCAAGCGTAAAGGTGACGAAGCAACTGTCGATGCCCTCCTGGATGCAGACACCCGTCGGCGCGAGTCCGTGACGCTGGAACAGGAGCTTCGGGAGCAGGCGAACGCGGCTGCGAAATCCATCGGCGAACTGATGAAGTCGGGTCGGCGCGACGAGGCGCAGGACCAGATCAAGGCCTCTTCCGAGCTGAAAGAGCGGTTGAAAACGCAGGAGGAAGCCACTCGTGCCATTGAGGCGGAGTTGCACCAGCTTGTCCTGGAGATACCGAATCCTCCACATGAGAGCGTGCCGGAGGGCGCCGGTCCCGAGGACAACGCCATTCCCTTCCAGGCCCAGGTGCTGCCAGGATTCGACTTCGAGCCGAAACCTCACTGGGAGCTTTGCGCGACCCTCGGCCTGGTCGACTTTGATCGCGGTGCCAAGGTTACGGGTGCCGGATTCCCGTTCTACCTGGGCAAGGGAGCCCGTCTGCAGCGCGCACTGATCCAGTTTTTTCTGGATCAGGCGAGCGACGCCGGCTTTGTCGAAATGCAGCCGCCGATCATGGTCAACGCGGACTCCGCGACGGGCACCGGTGCGCTGCCCGACAAGGAGGCCCAGATGTACGAGGTCCCCCGGGACGACCTCTACCTGATCCCGACTGCGGAGGTACCGGTCACCAATTACCGGCGTGACGAGATCCTCACGGAAGACGAGCTGCCGGTGCGCTACGCCGCCTACACCCCGTGTTTCCGCAGGGAAGCGGGCTCCTACGGAAAGGACGTGCGCGGACTGAACCGGCTCCACCAGTTCGACAAGGTGGAAATCGTGCAGTTGGTACGTCCGGAGGATTCGTACGATGCGCTCGAAGCCATGACCGAGCACGCCGAAGGCCTGCTCAACGCGTTGGGTCTGCCCTTCCGGCGACTGCTGCTTTGCACCGGTGACATGGGCATCACCCAGTCCAAGACGTACGATCTCGAAGTCTGGAGTGCGGGACAGGAGCGCTGGCTGGAGGTGTCCTCCGTCTCAAATTTCGAAACCTTCCAGGCCCGCCGCGCAAATATCCGTTACCGCCCCGCCGGAGGCGGCAAGCCGCAGTTTGTGCACACGCTGAACGGGTCGGCCCTGGCCCTGCCCCGCATCATGGCATCGCTGCTCGAGTTGTATCAGCAGGACGATGGGTCCATCGAGGTGCCGGAAGTGCTGCGGGCGTACACAGGATTCGACCGCATCGGCTGACGGCCGGCGGCGCCGCGGCCGATCCCGGGCTAGCTGTCCGGCAAAACCGCGGCAGGAACCTCCCACGTCTTGGGGGTATCGGGTACGTGCACGTGTAGAGAGCATGAACGGGACTCCCAGACCTGATGGCCATCGATAGACGTTCTTTCCTGCGCACGCCCCACGAGGTTGTTGACCTCGGTGTGCGCAATGGTTTTGTGGAATCAGCGGAGCCGGCACCGCGGCCGGAAACGCAGCCCCCAGCACCCGGGTCGCTGGGAATCAGCGCCGGGCTCGAAGCGCACGCCACACCGCTGGCGGAGGCAGACGTCAAGCACGCCCTCCGTCGGTGCGCATTCGGAGCGAAACCGGAGTTGCTGGAAGCCTGGACGGGCAGCACGGCCACCGAGCTCGCGAATGCTCTCGTCGACGAGTCAGTGGCCATGCCGCTTCCGGATGAAACCTGGTGGGCCAATGAGGCCATCCCGGGGCGGGGCTCCACGCAGGAGGAACGCCGGGCCTACCGGGACGCCAACAACCAGTGGCTGCTCGAATACCGCATGGACTGGATGCAGCGCATGATGCGTGACGGGCTGCGAGAGCGCCTGGCTCTGGTCTGGCACAACCATTTCGTGACGGGAGTCTCGTCCTACCGCTACGCGGTGTTTTCCTTCCGGTATGTGCAAACGCTGCGCACGTACGCGCTGGGCAATTTCAAGGAGTTTGTGCGCTACATGGGGCTTGACCCGTCGATGCTGCTCTATCTGAACGGCATCCAGAACCGGGTAGGCACCCCGAACGAGAACTACGCGCGCGAACTGCTGGAGCTGTTCACCATGGGCCCTGTGGGTCCCGACGGCACGCCGAACTACACGGAGAATGACATTCGGGAGCTGGCTCGTGCGCTGACCGGATTTCAGGTCTCCGCCACGACGCTGGGCCCTGTGTTCACGCGCAACCGGTTCGACGACGGCTTCAAGGAAATCTTTGGCCGCTTCGAGAACTTCAACTACGCGTCCGCAATCGACCTGATCTTTGCGGAGCGCGCTGAGGCCATCGCCCATTTTGTGTGCCGCCACCTGTACGCCTCCCTGGTCTACTCCGGGGTGGACGATGCCGTGGTTTCTTCGCTCGCCACGCAGCTGCTGGATGCCAACTGGGAGCTGGAGCCGGTCATCCGGACTTTGCTGGCCAGTGCGCACTTCTTCGACCCGCAGGCGCAGGGAGCCCAGATCAAGAGCCCTGTCGAACACGCGCTCGGCATGCCGGTGGAGATGGACATTGCGCCGACCATGCAGACGCTGAATGTGCTGTACCGTACTGCCCGCGCGAATGGTCAGAATTTGCTTGACCCGCCGAATGTCGCAGGCTGGCCCGGGCACCATATCTGGATGAACACCACCACCCTGCCCTATCGCTGGTTTGTTTCGGAGGTGTTTCTGTCCGGGCGTGGAGGCACGGCGGTGGCTCTGACGCCGCTCGCTCAGCGGATCCATGATGAGCTTGACCCGGAGGCCGCGTTCCGGCTGCCGCTGGCTCTTGTGGAGCACCTCATTGCGGCTCCCGTCGATCTGTTGGACATCCCCGAGATTTCGGATGAGTTCGGTGGGGACCTGGTCAATTTTCCCATCCCTGAGTGGGTGAACGCCGCACCGCCGCACGTGCGCAATCTGGCCAAGATGTTCCTGGGAGGGCAGCCGTGGTATGAGTGGGGGCTGCATGTGCAGGGAGCCGAGGAGCGCATGACATCCTTTGTGCGCCAGATCAGTCAGTATCCGGAATATCAGCTCGTCTAGTCGCCATGTGTACGCATCATCATCATGGGCCGCGCCACGGAAGCCGGCTGGAAGACGGGCATGCCCACTCTGAGGACCATCATGCCTGGTCGCGTCGCGACTTCCTGGGAAGCGTCGGCCTGACCGCGGCGCTGGGCGGCATGGCCCTGGGCGGCGTCCCGGTACGCGCGTTCGCGCAAACGGGCATGCTTTCCCGGCTTGCCGCCGTCGATACAGACCGCGTACTGGTCATTCTGCAACTCTCCGGAGGCAATGACGGCCTGAATACCATCGTTCCATATCGGAACGATCTGTACTTCAACGCCCGCCCCAACCTGGGTCTTCGCGACGCCATACAGGTCACCGACTCCGTCGGATTCCACCCCCAGCTCACCCAACTGGCCGACCTGTACGCAGACGGCACGATGGGCGTGGTGCACTCGGTCGGGTACCCGGAGGCCGATCTGAGCCACTTTCGATCCACGGACATCTGGATGACCGCAGGAGACGGATCGAGCGGTGTCCAGGCTACCGGCTGGGCCGGGCGATACCTCGACGCGGAATTTCCGGAGTACGCGGAGACCCCCACCGATTTCCCGCTCGCCGTGCAGCTGGGCGGCGGCGCGCCGCTGATGTTCTCCGGCCCGGCAGCTCAGATGGGCATGTCGGTACAGAGCATGGAGCTGTTCGACCGCATTGCGGAAACTGCCCAGCTCTACCGCACCGACAACCTGCCCGCTTCCCGGCTCGGCACTGAGATGGGATTCCTTCGCTCGGTGGCCAACGACTCGTTCCAGTTCGCGGGCGCTATTCAGGATGCCTCAGCCGCAGGGTCCAACACGGTGGAGTACATCACGCCGAACCCGCTGGCAGACCAGCTTTCAGCCGTGGCCCGACTGATTCGCGGTGGACTGGGATCGCGCATCTACCATGTCTCCCTGGGTGGCTTCGACACGCATGCCAACCAGGCGAATACGCACGCCGTGCTGATGCGCTACATCTCGGAGGCGGTTTCGGCTTTTCTGGCGGATCTGTCTGCCGACGGCTGGGCAGACCGAACGCTGGTCATGTCCTTTAGCGAGTTCGGCCGCCGAGTGGGCGAGAACGGCTCAGGTGGCACGGACCACGGCACGGCGGCGCCACTATTTCTGTTCGGGCCCGCCGTCAAGGCAGGATTTCACGGCAGCCTGCCGGACCTCGACAACCTGAGCAACGGCAACCTCTCATATCAGACCGATTTTCGATCCGTCTACGGCTCGGTCATGCGCCAGTGGTTCGGCCTGCCGGAGCCGACGGTGGCATCCGTGCTGGGTGGCGACTTCCCGAATCTTGACCTGGTGGAGTCGGGTGTTGGCACGCACCTGGATGCGGTCACGGATCTCCCGTCCACGGTGCACCTGTCTGCTCCGTATCCCAACCCGGCAGCCACCTCGGCCCATGTGTCCTACACCCTGTCGGATGCGGCTGAAACCCGGCTTGAGGTATTCGACATGCTGGGGCGCCGCGTGCAGCAGGCCCATCTGGGGGTCCGCGCGGCGGGAGCGGGAAGTCTGCGGATTGAGACGGCTTCGCTTCCTCCCGGTCAGTACCTGGTGCGCCTGGAGGCAGGTGGTCAACGAAGCTCGACGGCACTGATCGTGGCCCGATAGCCGGCAGCCGGTCGTCTCACAGATGGCCCGGCAAAGCGCTGTCAGCTTTATGACAGTAGCATGCCGCCGATACTGGGGTCAGACTCTCTGATCCTGTTATGTCCCACACTCTTGCCTTCGAGAAGCATGGCCTTGGCTGCGTCGTCACGCTGTCCGGAAGCCTCACGGCGGCCGATCTGTTCGCTGCGAACCTGAGCCTCTACGAGGCCGACCCCGACGGGCGGCTCCGCTACCAGATATGGGACCTTACGCGCGCGAACTCGCTGACCGTCAGCGCTTCGGACTTGCACGAGCTCGCGGCCCAGGACGGTGAAGCCAGCGAAGAAGCTCCAGGGCAATTGGTTGCCATCTGCGGCCCGACCGGCGTCCTGCGTGGAGCGAACGAGCTGTACAGCATGTATGCGGACGAGATGACCGACTTCAAAACTGAGACCTTCTCGTCCGTATCCCGGGCGCGGCTCTGGGTGGAACGCAATCTTGGCCGCATGGCCGCCTGAGCCTCGGCGACGGAAAGAAAAAAAGGGACCCCCGAAGCAGTCGGGAGTCCCTTTTTCAGTGTTGGCATCCAGGCCCTGTTCAGGCCTTGCCCGCTGCCTTGCCCTTCTTGGACGCAACCCGTCGCGAGGGCTTCACGGTAGGCGTGCCCTGCGCGCCATCGCCCGCCGCTGCCGGAACCTCGGCCTCGCCGGGGAACTGCCGGATGTGCTCGGTGGGCACGACCTTGCCCGTGCCGCCGGCAATGGGTGAGGACTCGTGGATGTAGAAATCCGCGTTCGGCAGCGAGTCATTGTATTTGCGGGCAGCATCCGCAGCGGGCGCCATGGAGTCGTCGGCGTTCGCCTTGAGCTCCGTGATATTCTGCCGGATGCGGAGGGCAAACAGGTCGAACGCGTGGCGGAAAGCTGCTTCGTCCTTGTCGAATTCCACGCCGGCAGCGCCGCTGCGCACCAGGTGATCCATCTTCGAGAGCGATGCCGCCAGCGCGAACAGGTACACGGCGTTGTCGGCAATGCGAGCCTGAACCACCTGCCTCGTGATGATCTCTTCGCGATACCACTTGGAGGCCATCTTGAAGAAATGCGAATGGTCCTGGACCAGCCGGGCCAGCCGATCCGCATGGCCCTGCAGGGACGCGTCCACCCGCGATATGCGTGGTGCAGAGGGCTTCAGGCCAAGGAAGAGCTGAAGACCCAATGGGATGGCCCGCTGGAGAATGCGGCCGTTCGAGGCGTTTCGCACGATGCGGCGCAGGTTCGAAACCGGATCCTCGTCCGTATCCCAGCCGATGGCCTCCTGGATCCCGATCATCTGCTCCGCCAGCTGCTTGCCGCCGTAGGCAAACACAAACGGCTGCATGACCTCATTCGAGCCCTCCACCACGCGGTGAATGCGATTGTCCCGCCACAGGCGCTCGATCTCGTTCTCCGTCATGAATGCCTCGCCACCCATGATCTGCATGGCGTCGTCGATCACTTCCCAGCCAATCTGTGAGCTGAACACCTTGGTCATCGCGGTCTCCACCATGATGTCCTTGTCGCCGCGATCCAGCATGCCGGTCATCATGTAGAGCATGGCATCGGCCGCAAACGTGAACGCATGCATACGGGCGATGCGCTGCTGCACGAGTTCAAAGTCTGCCAGCGGACGGCCGAACTGGTAGCGCGTCTGCACCCACTTCGTGGCCTGATCCTGGGCACGTTTGGCCGCGCCGGTAATGCCTGCCGACAGGGTGCATCGACCGAAATTCAGGCAAGTCAGGGCCACGTTCAGGCCACGGCCCTCCTTGTGCAGCAGATTCGCTGCGGGCACCTTCACATTGTTGAAGCGGATCCGGGCCTGCCAGGTGCCGCGAATGCACGACTTGGAGCGGTTCTTCTGGAAGATCTCCACCCCTTCCATGTCCGGGGTGCAAATCAGCGCGGTCACCTTGTCAGTTTCCTTCCCGGTCTTTGGGTCGGCCATGCGCTGCTTGCACATGACGGTGAACATGCCCGAGAGAGCGCCCGAGGTGCTCCACTTCTTTTCCCCGTTGAGGATGTAGTGCGAGCCGTCCTTTGACCTGACCGCGCGGGTCTCCTGCCCGGCCGCGTCCGAGCCCACCTGCGGTTCTGACAGACAGAATGCCGACAGGTATTCGCGTGCGACCTTCGGCAGAAACTCCTTCTTCTGGGCCTCCGTGCCAAAGAGCATGATGGCCTTGCACCCGATGGACTGGTGGGCCGAGACCATGACCGAAGTGGATCCGCAGTGCGCTCCGATCATCTCCAGCACCCGATTGTAGCTGGTGATGCCAAGCCCGAGTCCGCCATACTCCTCCGGCACCGTCATGCCCATCACGCCCAGCTCGAACAGGCGGTTGATGGCCCATTCCGGGATGTACTCTTCCTGATCAATCAGGATGGATGGATGCTCGTTGGTGAGATAATCCTCCAGCTCTGCCAGCAGCGCATCGCACTTCCGCGTCTCTTCTTCAGAAGTCTGCGGGTACGGGAAGACGTATTCTTCCTGAAACCGTCCCCAGAAGAGGTTCTTCGCAAACCCCATCGTCGAGGGTTCGGGCCCCATCATGGTTTCGATGTCCCGGATCATTTCCTTGTCCCGGGAGGAGACGTTCTTCAGTTTCAGGTTTTCGAGTCCCATAGCAGCAATAAATAGAAAGCGGATTCTCGCGGTCAGCGAACTTTCGCTAGAACGCGGGACCCCGCCTCAGGATTCGTCCGCTGAGCGTACCAGCTTAACCTCATGAAACCTTTTTCCCGCCGTCTGGCGATCGCCCAGCAGCGCACGGGGTCGGCACTCTGCGTTGGCCTGGATCCTGACCTCGAGCGCATTCCGGCCCACATCAAGGCCAGCCGGACTCCGGAAAGTGCCGTGGAGACGTTCTGCAGGGAGATCATTGCGTCCACCTCCGACCATGCCTGTGCCTACAAGCTCAACTTCGCGTTCTTCGAGCGGCTGGGCGATGCGGGGTTTGCCGTACTCCGCCGGGTGCGACGGGCCGTACCTCCTGAGTGTCTGACGGTCGCGGACTGCAAGCGCGGCGACATCGGAAACTCCGCACGGTTCTATGCCGACTCTGCGCTCGGCGACCTGGGCTTCGATTCGGTGACCGTCAGTCCGTACATGGGCCGGGACAGCGTCGAGCCGTTCCTGCAGTATGGGGGCACGGCGACGTTTCTCCTTGTGCATACCTCCAATCCAGGACGATCCGACCTGCAGACATTGGATGTGGGGGGACGCCCCCTCTACGAGCGCGTGGCCGAAGCTGCTGTCTCCTGGGGAGCCGACACGCCCGGTCAGCCCGGCTTCGTGGTTGGCGCGTCCGATCCCGCCGTGCTCGCGCGCATCCGGGCTCTTGCGCCGGAAACGCCATTCCTGATCCCCGGCGTCGGCGCTCAGGGTGGGGATGCGGACGCGGTAATGACGGCCTCCGGCACCGAACCCGGCCTCACCCTGGTCAACTCCAGTCGAGCCATCTGCTACGCGTCTGAAGGCGAGGACTTTGCGGGCGCCGCCGCAAACGCCGCCAGAGAAGCCGCCCTCAAACTGGCCCTGAACGCCCATGCCTGAACAACCGCTGGTCAGACTCGTCCGGCTGACACTGCGCCCGGATGCTATTGAGGAGTTCCTGGACATTTTCGCGGAGGCGGCGCCGCGTATCCGCGCCACGCCCGGCTGCCTCAGTCTGGAACTCTGGCAGGACACGCGCTACCCGAACATCCTCAGCACGCACTCCCGCTGGCAAACTGCGGCTGCGCTGGAGGCGTACCGGTCCAGCGCGTATTTCGAGGCCACCTGGAAGAGGACGCGTGCCCTGTTCGCCGCCCCTCCATTCGCCGCCAGCCACAACCTGGTGACCGACGATCGATTTTAGCGGCTCCAACCGTTAATTCCTTCGGCTGAGGGTCGATACCCGGAGGTAGACCGATAGTATCGATGCAGGAGCGCGCCACCCAACCCCCAGGCCGATCCGGTCTCGACCTCGACTTTCCCCCGATGTCAAAGACCGTGCGCGAGGTTAACCGCCTCGTGCGAACCGGTGTGCACAGCACGGATGAACTTGCCGCCGTCATTTCGGAGGATCCGATGATGGCCGCCTCGGTGCTTCGCCGAGTGAACTCGGCCTTCTACGGAGTGCGCAGGCAGGTGGCCGACCTCAAAAAGGCTGTCACCCTGCTCGGATTTGACGACGTGGCGAACCTTGTGTTGACGGCCTCTTTCCTGCGGCTGGCCGACATGGTGAGCAATCGTGCAGCCCGTCAGCTGTTCACCGACCTGATGCAGTTGAGCCTGGGTTCGGCGATGTACGGAGCTCTGATTGCCGAGGAACTCGGTATGCCGGAGCCGGCCACAGCCTACAGCGCCGGCCTGATGCATACCTCGGGCCGGGTGGTCATGCTGTTCAACTTCGGCGAGGCCTATACCCGATTGTGCCGACCCGGCACACCGCGGCCCTTTCCGGACGCGTCGACGGAGCGATCGACCATCGGCATTGATCACGCCCAGGCCAGCGGACTGGCCATGACGGAATGGCAAATGCCTGCCGATCTCGTTCAGGTGGTCAGCTGTCTGGAAGCTCCCGGCCGCATTGACGATGTGCGTCTGCGCGACGTGGCCCTCTGCGTCTCGGTCGGCGTATCGGCAACCGAACAGCTCTGCCTGCGCAACGCCCCAGGCCTGGCGTTCGAAGCGAAGGCCGCGCTGCACGTGCTGGCGCGCATGCGCGGCAAGCAGTCCAGCCAGATCGCGGCGCGCATCAACGAGGAGCGCAAGCGGGTCAACGACCACATCGCACAAGTGGCGGGAGATCTCGCCCTGGCCTAGTAGGCCAGGCTGACGCCGAGCTGAAACGTTCGGCCCGGTCCGGGAAGCCCCAACTGCGGAAAGACCGATTGATCCGTCAGGTTGTCGAGGCGGGCGAAGAACTCCATGAAGAGTCCCGACGACCGGTAGGTCCGTGTAGAGGCCCGAAGATTCAGCTGGAGCACACGAGGTAGCGCCACAAGTGAGTTGTCCGGGTCCAGCCCATACGCCCGTCCCGTATAGGCGGCCTCGACGGAAAGCAGATGCGGTGTGGCCGGCTTGACGGAGAGTCCCAGCAGGGCCAGCACATCGGGCTTCTCAACAAGAACTGATCGTTCCGGGTCGTCCAGTACTGCCGGGTCCGTGAGGGTCACGGAAGCATCCAGCTCGATGCGCTCATTCAGTTCTCGATGCGCAACCACCTCCGCGCCGAGCACCCGACTTCCTTCCAGGTTGATGCGCTGACGCAGACGCTCACCCTCGACGGTGACGTTCGTCTGATCGATGGTGTCCCGCGTGCGATTCAGGAAGGCCGTCAGTTCCACGTGTCCCCGCGCGTCCACGCGGCGAATGCCGGCATCCAGCAGGATGGCAGATTCAGGGCGCAGGCTCTCGTTGACCACAAACCGGTTCAACGCAGTCCCGAACAACTCCCGCATGGTCGGGAAGCGCACCTTGCGACCCAGTGTCACTCTTGCCGTGGTCACCGCGTTGAGGTCGGCTTCGAGCGCGGCCGTGCCCCCCCAGGCCCGGAACGTACGCCCGCCCGGCTTGCCGGCCGTTCTCGGCGTCGCGAACTGATCCACATTCCCCCCAACCAACCAGCGCACACGTTCTCCGCCGGCCCACTCGCCTCCGACGCTGGCCGTGTGCTGCCTGTACGCCTCATCCTCGCCCGCAGGCATCCCGGACTCGGTCTCCCACTGACGGTGGCCGGAGGTCAGCAGGTTGACCGCGCCGCGCAACAGACTGCCCCGCAGCATGCGTTCGGCAGAAATGCGCGTGCCAACGGTCACATCCCGGTCCTCCTGGAAGGCTTCAAGGCTGGCGTAGTTGCGGCCCTGGAACTGGTCGATGCGTTGCGAAAACCCGGTCCCCCAGGCACTCGCGCGCAAGCGTGTGCGCTCCGACGGCACCATGCTGAAGTTTCCGGCCAGCATGACCGTGCGCCAGTCCGGGTAGCGCCAAAACCTGACGCGCTCCAGCGTCGGGTCCAGGTGACCCTCGGGTGCAACTCCTTTCGCCGCATCCACCAGCAAGACGCTCAGGCCACCCTCACTTCTTGTCCACCGCCGGCTTACCCGCGCGTAGCCGTGCGCGATACGCCGGTCCGTGTTCAGCCGAAGTCCGTCGGCACCCTCGTTGAAGGGCAACTCGGTGTTCTCACCGAGGGTGTACCCATCCTGCCTGTTCAGGCCTGCAGCAACAATAATCGAACTCGGTCCACGCCGCCTGACATGCATGCCGTCAACCCTCGCAAACCGCCCGGAACCACCGGCAAGGGTGAGTTCGCTGAGCACTCCATCGCCCTCCAGAGCGCGCGTAGACAGGTTGACCACGCCTCCCAGGACATTGGTTCCGTACAGCACACTGCTCGCCCCCTGGGTGACCTGCATTCCGCCGAGCACGGAGGCCGGCACCGCGGCAAGGTCCACTCGATTGTCCCACGGGACGTTCAGAAGCGCGCCGTCCAGAAACACCGAAACCTGACGTTCGCCGCCGCCCCGGAGGTAGATCAGCGACTCGCCGCGGGAGTTCGTCTGAAGATGAGCCGATGGCAGCAGGCGAGTAAGTCCTGCCACGTCCGGTGCGTCCGTCCGCACGATGCGCGCAAGAGACACGCGGCGAACAGACCCCGCCTCAGCCACCCGGCCCCCGTTGGGCCTGCCTCCGACAACGATCTCCGAAAGCTCGTAAAAGCGGAGCGAGTCCTCCTCTGCAGAACCCGTCTGGGCGCGGCTGTCCCCGGCCGTCAGAAGCAGGGCCAGCGCAGCCAGCAGTAGCGGCCGGGCGTAGTCGTGCCTGGGATATGGTCGCGAAATCAGCATGGCCGGCCGATACCGGGCGGCATCAGCGGCTGTTCCTGAGGCGTTCCGAATGGCCTATCGGCTTTGCAGTGCGTCCAGCACTGAAATGTCCAACAGCGAGGCCTCGACGGCCGCCAGTGCCGCGGGCACAATGGAGTACCGCGAAGGATCCTGGCGGTCCAGGCCCGGATTGTTGACGATGTCGGCCACGACCTGGGCGTACTGGTCCTGCACCACCTGCTGCTCCGATAGCATCGCACCCAAAGCTCTGCTCACCTCGCGGTAGGAGGAATTCTCCGACACCTCGGCGGCCTTGGCCCGGTGGAATACCAGCGCGGCCTCCTGAGCAGACACGACCGCCGTGAGTTTGACCACCGCGGAGGCCAGACGCGCTTCATCTGCGGCGGCCGCCGTCAGCGCGGTGAGGTCACTCTGAAGCCGATCGGCCCGCGCCTCGTACCGCTCCAGGGCCTCCTGGATCTGCGCATAGGCGGCTTCTTCGGAGCCATAGCCGCCGTACATGCGGCAGCCGCTCAGAAGAACCGTGAGGGCGAACAGGGATGCAGTGATACGAAGACGCATGGTGTGCGGCGTCGGCCGTTAGATGATCGTGTCGTCTGGAATCTGGGCGTTCTTGGGGATCACCACGATCCCGTCCCGGATGTAGAAGTTCTCGCCGTCAAACTCGTCGACGTTGTCCCGGTTCTTGATGATGCATCGTTTGCCGATGGACACGTTGCGGTCGATGATGGCGCCCTCGATATAGGATTCCTCTCCCACCCCGGGACGCTCCGGCCCTTCAACCGTGTCCCGCTGGTCCACATCATGCCAGGGGTAGTAATCCGCCCCCATGAACACGGTGTTCTTGATGGTGGTGTTGTGCCCGATGAAAGAGCGCAATCCGATCACCGAGTTGGAGATCTGCGCATTCACGATCACACTGGATTCGGCAATGATGGACTCCTGGATGAAGGAGCTCTCGACCTTGGCCGGCGGCAGCATGCGGGCGTTGGTGTGGATCGGGAAGCGCGGGTTGTACATGTCGAATTCCGGCTGCTTCCGAGCCAACATCAGATTCGAGTCAAAGAAGCTCCGGATGGTTCCGATGTCACTCCAATAGCCCTCGAAGGGGAAGCTTGCGACGCGGTGGGTGCCGATGGCGTCCGGAATGATCTGCTTGCCGAAATCGTTGGCGTCGGGGTCCTTGGCCAGAAGTGACTCAAGCACACCGGCACCAAACAAGTAGATGCCCATCGAAGCCAGGTAGATGCGACCCTGGTCCTTCATCTTGTCCGAAACCGGGCTCTCCTTGCCCTCCAGCTGGTCCGCCGGGGGCTTCTCGTGGAACTCGGAGATCATGCCCTTCTCATCCGTTTTCAGGATGCCGAAGCCGGGCGCGTCCGTCGCATGCACCGGGATCGTGGCGATGGTGATGTCCGCGTTCGACTCCTCATGGAAGGCCGCCATCTTGCGGTAGTCCATCGAGTAGAGCTGGTCCCCCGAGAGAATCAGAATTCCGTCTGCGCGATAGGTGCCGACGTGCTTCAGGCATTGCCGAACCGCATCGGCCGTACCCTGAAACCAGTTGTGGCTCTGTGGAGTCTGCTCGGCCGCAAGGATGGTGACAAAGCCCTGGCGGAACCGATCGAAACGGTAGGTCTGGGCCACGTGCCGGTTCAGGGACGCGGAGTTGTACTGCGTCAGGACAAAGATCTTGTCGATGTCCGAGTTAATGCAGTTGGAGACCGGGATATCGATCAGCCGATACTTCCCAGCCAACGGAACGGCAGGCTTGGAGCGATGCTGGGTCAGCGGGAAGAGACGGCTGCCCGCACCCCCACCAAGAACAATACTGACAATCGAATTCATCGCAGCTGAGAGGTTGGCTGAGTGGATTCTACGCTGCCTCCCCCGCTGCCACAAGGAATCGGCGTGATGCTTCCGTCAAATGGGCAGGAGATTTGCCCGAAACCGCGCAGAGCAGACCCTGTACCAGCACTCTCACTTCGCACGCACCGCCTCAATGGGAGAAAAAGGTCGCATTCTGGACCGTCTGGCTACGGCCCGTAACCGAATCGCAGTCGGAGAATTGGCCTCCGGGGCCCTCGTGCTTCTTGCCGTCGGCGCCCTGACCTGGGTCATTGCTGCCGGTTTGGAGGCCATGCTACGCCTGCCGACCACGGGACGCGCTGTCCTGCTGGGTATCGTATTGCTGATCGGCGTGGCGCTTCTGGGCAGGCTCGTGGTCGTGCCAATTGCGCGGTGGATGGGCTGGCTACCCGGACTTTCGAACGATGCGGTTGCTGCCCGCATCGGCAGTTCATTCCCGGAGGTGAAGGATCGCCTTCTGAACCTGCTGCAGCTGATGGACGGCCGGCACTCCCAGGCGCCGGAGCCGCTGGTTCAGGCCGCTGCCGCCCGCCTTGGCACCGACATGGCCGGCGTTCCCGTTGAGGAAGTCGAGGACTTCAGCCGCGTGCGTCGGTCAGCCCGCATGGCGGTATTGCCGGTTCTGGGCCTGCTGGCATTTGCAGTGCTGGGCGGCAGCACGTTCATGGAAGCATCCCAGCGATTGCTGACGCCCCTGCGCACCTTCGAAGAACCGCTGCCCTACCGGGTGTCGGTCACGCCTGGTGACGCATCCATCATCAAGGGAGCCGACGTTACCGTGCTCGCCATGTTCGAGGGCGCCGGCTGGCCCGAGGAGGCCTTGCTGGAGTACCGCTTCGCCGGTGAGACCGTCAGCCAGCAGCTGGCGCTGACGCCGCCGCCGGAGGCTTCGCACACCTTTGTAAACGTGCGCAACTCCATCGACTACAGGGTGATTTCAGGCCGACTGGAGACAGCCTGGTACACCCTGGAGGTCACCGACCGCCCTGTGATCTCCCAACTTTCGACGTCGCTGCGTTATCCGGCCTATACGCGACTCCCGGCCGCGCGATTGCCCGACAATGACGGCACCGTCACGGCGCTGCTCGGCACCAGGGTGCTGGTCGATGCGGTTGTCACCGGACCGGACGTCTCGGCGGGACGCATCGTGTTTGCCTCCGGGCGCTCAGAAGCTCTGACTGGCTCCGGTCGCTCCTGGTCGGGTGGCTTCACCGTGCGCGGGGATGATACCTGGCACGTCGAGCTGGAGTCGGTCGACGGGGTGTTCAACGCAGATCCCATAGAATATCGCATCCGCGCCACCCGCGACTCGGCCCCATCGATCTCATTCCTCGCTCCGGAGCCCTCCGTGGACCTCGACGAATCGGCTGCCGTCGATGTGGCCTGGAGCATGTCTGACGACTACGGCTTTTCGTCGCTGGGTCTGCACTACCGGCTGGATGAGAGCCGATTCGGCGAGCCGTCCGACTCCTTCATGGTCATGAACGTGCCGGTCCAGGATCCCTGGCAACTGGAACAGACCGGCGCCATGCGCTGGAGTCTCAAGGATGCGGAGCTCGACCCGGTCCCGGGTGATGTCTACACGTACTTCCTGGAGGTTGCCGACAACAACCGCTACTCAGGGTTTTCCACGGCCCGTACCGCGCTTTATCGACTGCGCATGCCGTCGCTTGCGGAGCGCTACGAAGCACTGGATCAATCCGAGGATCGCACCGAGGAGGGCCTGGAAGAACTCGTCGATGAGGCGCAGCGCATCCGGGAGCAGTTTGAGGAGCTGCGCGAGGAACTGCGCTCGAAGACGGAGTCCGAGTGGCAGGATGAGCGCGCGCTCGAACAGCTGATGGAAGAACAGCAGCAGCTCGAGGAGCAGGTCGAGGAGGTTTCCGAGCAGATGGAGGAGCTGACCCAGGAGATGGCCGAGAACGATCTGGTCAGCGACGAGACCCTGGAGATGTTCGAGGAACTGCGCGAGGTGGCCGAGGAGATCAACACGCCGGAGCTCATGGACGCGCTGCGAGACCTGCAGAACGCCATGGAGCAGATGAACCGGCAGGAGATGCAGGAGGCGATGGAGCAGTTCGAGTTCTCCGAGCAGATGTATCAGCAGCGCATGGAGCGTACGCTGGAGTTGTTCAAGAACCTTCGGGTCCAGCAGGACCTCGAAGAGGCCGCCAATCGCGCGGAGGATCTGGCGGAGACGGAGGAGCGGCTGGCGGAAGAGACGGAGCCTCTGCAGGACGAGGCCCAGAGCTCGGAGGAGGAGCGTGCCGAGCGTGGTGAGGAATTGGCCCAGGAGCAGGAGCGGGCGGCCGAGGAAATGCAGCAGCTCGAAGAGAAGCTGGAGGACATCAGCGACCGCATGGAAGAGCTGAATCAGGCTCCGGACGAGCAGATGGACGAGCTCTCCGACGATACCCGCGACCAGCAGATGCCGCAGCAGATGCAAGAAAACGCCCAGGAAATGCGGGACGGCGAATTCCAGAAGGCCCAGCAGAGTCAGCAGCAGATGAGTCAGAACCTGCGCAACCTGCAGCAGAACCTGCAGCAGATGCAGCAGGGCATGCAAGGCCAGCAGATGCAGATGAACATGGCCGGGCTGCGCAGGGCGCTCGACGATGTGCTGGGCCTGTCCAACGACCAGGAACTGCTTCGCGGGGAAGTGCAGCAGCTGGCCGCCGACAGCCCGCAGCTGCGTACCACGGCCCAGCAACAGACCCGCCTGAGTGAGGGGCTGTCTGTCGTCGCAGACTCGCTGCAGTCGCTCGCGAGGTCCATCCCGCAGATGACGCGGGACGTGCAGGTACACGCCGGAGAGGCGATGCGGGAAATGGGCGATGCGACGCAGGCCATGACCGACCGAGCTGCCCGCCGCGCGTCAGGGCACCAGAAAGGTGCCATGACGCACCTCAACGAACTGGCGCTCATGCTGGCGGACATGCTGGACCAGATGATGAATGGACAGGGATCCGGGGGATCTATGTCCATGGAGCAGTTCATGCAACAGCTGCAGAACATGTCGGGCCAGCAGCAGATGCTGAACCAGCAGATCCAGCAGATGCTCAACGACATGCAGGGCAACCGGCTGAGCCAGGACATGCAGCAGCGGTTGAGGCAGCTCGGGGGTCAGCAGGAGAAGATCCGGCAGGATCTGAGGCAGCTGAGCCGCGAGCGGTCGCTGCGGAATCAGGCGCTTGGCGATCTGGAACGGATCGCCGAGCAGATGCAGGAGACCATTGAGGAACTGCAGCAGCAGCGCGTCTCCCGCCGCACGGTGCAGCGACAGCAGCAAATCCTGACTCGTCTGCTCGAGGCATCCCGATCCATGCAGGAGCGCGGGCGGGAGCGGCGCCGAGAAAGCGAATCCGCTGATCAGGTGCTGCGCGACAGCCCGTCAGAACTCACGCCCTCCGAACAGGCAGACCGGTTGCGTCGGGACCTGATCCGGGCGCTTGAGCGCGGGTATGCCCCGGATTACGAGGAACTCATTCGACGGTACTTCGAACTGCTGACCGAGCAGCAGGGCGGGTCAGACGGCTGAGGCGCGATCGCCCTGCCCATCGTCGATCGCCCTGCCCATCGTTCAGATAAACCGTGCCTCGAGGTCCGGCGTGGGGATGCGGCAGGTGTCCTGTTTGCCGAACCATCGGTACCGGTTCCGGGCAATCCAGCCGTAGACCGCGTCCCGGATGGGCCGAGGCACCACCCGGAGGGGCCACAACCAACGAGCGGGTCCGGAGAGGCGGCGCGCGATGCGCAGCGCGGCGTCCGAGCCGGCAAAGAACGCATCGCCCTCGACCAGAACGATGCTGTCCAGATAGTCTTCAGGCAAGCCGGCCCTGTCCAGCAACTCGGCTGCCGCCTCGGATTGCAGCGAACCGAACCGGAACGTGCCCTGCGGATCGTGGTCGATCACGTAGTTGACGGCACCGTTACACAGGTTACAGACCCCGTCAAACAGGATTATGGGCTTCCCGGCAGTGGTCACGCCGTGAGTACGGACGGGGCGCAAATTGCTTCCCTGCCGGGCGAGCCTATTGCCATATCGCTGCAGGACAACGGGTTACGGACGCCGAATTTCTCCCCGGCCGGTAAACGATTGAAAAAACAGCCACATAGTCGTATTTTACCGGGCCGTCAGGAATCATTCGCGAGTGTTATTGGAGTAGTTCCGTCGTAGTGCTGTAGGCGTCGGTAGGGCCGGGACGAGGAACCAGGAGAGAAGCTAACCCACAGCTTCGGTTGTCCCCCCGGCACAGTCGCGCCCGAGGCAGACGGCACCCCCCAAGTAAAAGGCCCTGCGCTGTCCCTGCGGTCCTCCAACCAACCCGCCCACCTACAGATTGCCTTATGAGGGTTCTCTTTGTCTCAGACGAGGTTGCTCCGTTTACCAACAAGTCTGAGCTCGCCCCGGTCGTTCGATCGCTCCCTGAAATGCTGCACGAGAATGCGGGAGTGGAAACTCGCATCATGATGCCGCGCTACGGGATCGTCAGCGAGCGCCGAAATCGTCTGCATGAAGTGATTCGCCTCTCGGGGTCCGAAATCTCGACCGGGGACGGGAAGGAATCGTTGAAAGTGAAGGTCGCCTCCATCCCGGGTATCCGGCTGCAGGTCTACTTCATGGACAACGTGCACATGTTCAAGCGCAAGGGAATCTTTGCCGACAAGACCGGCAAGCTGTTTCCCGACAATGCGGAACGTGCGATTTTCTACGCCAAGGCCGTGCTCCAGACGATCTCCAACCTGGGTTGGAAGCCGGATGTGGTGCACGCATTTGGCTGGCTGAGCGGCATGGTACCGCACCTGCTCAAGACCGAATACGCGGAGCACGAGTTGTTCGCCGAAGCCAAGGTGGTCTTCACGCCTCAGGCGACGGAGTTCGAAGCCCCGCTGACCGAAAAGATGGTATCGGACTTCGAGCTGACCGGCGATGGGCTGGTCGGAAACGAGCCGGACGTGATCGGTGTGGCCGCCGCGGATGCGTCGATCTTCCTGCCGGGCCACGAGACGACCAACGGCGCGGAGCAGTTTGGCGAAGACGAGGAGGCCAACATGAATCTGGCCGCAGCCGTCTACGAACGGATCCAGGCGGGCGTGCCAGCCTGACCGACCGGGAAACCTCGGATTTTGCCTCGCATTTCACGGGGGCTGCAGAACCCCATCGCAAGTCGGTGGGGTTTTGTATTCCGGCCCGTCGGGCCCCATACGAACCCGGACCTGCCGATCGTTGCGGCAGGAAACCCCTATTGCATGCAACGCACTTTTCTGGTTCTCGGCCTGCTTCTGCTGGCCGCCTGTGACGATCCGGCGCCCGTAGGCGTGGATCTTGTCGATGCCCAGTCGGGCGAACCCTTCGTCCTCGACGTCACCTCTACCTCCCCGACCGTAGCGGAAATCGCCGAAACCACCGGGAATGCCACCCGGATTCTGTTTGGGTCCGTCACTGATCCGGACTTCGGGCCGCTTGAGGCGGCCGGTTACCTGGATTTTGTCAGCCCCGGCGTGTTCTCCACGGCTTTCGAAACCGAGCAGCTGAGCGATGTGGCCCTGCTGCTGGCGACCGACTATGTATATGGAGACTCGCTGGCTGACATCAGCGTGGCGGTGCGGCAGATTCAGGATGCCTGGCCTGGCTCCGGCACAACAGCAGACACCACCCTGCGAGTAGGATCCCTCATCACCGAGTCGACCCAGAACAAACGAACGGTGACGCTTGAAATCCCCATGCCCGCCGATTGGGTGGCCCGCTGGGATACCACGTTCCGCTCCACCACATTCGACGATGCCTTCCACGGCCTTGAGGTGACCTCCGCCAGTGGCTCGGCCATCATGGGTGCCGCCGTACTGAACAGCGCGCTTCGTGCCGTGGCAGGGGGCGACACGACGTTCTTCCCCGCGGGTCGCAGTCTCACGCGTCTCCTGCACAGTGAAGGCCTGCCGGACTCCAGCCAGCCGCTTGTCTTCCAGGACGGTCGCAAGCGTGCCGTGGAGTTCAATTTTGAGGTCGAGACCGGGCGCTTCGTACTCAACCGGGGCATCGTGCGGGTGACGGCAGACACCTCACTCAGCCTGTCTGTCCCCGCGGGCTTCAACCGGCCCTCGGTGGAACAGTTGGAACTGGACTGGATCTCCCTGGACGGCACGCGCACGCCCATTGCGGCGTCCTTCCGGACGGGCAATCGTTTTGATTTTGAATCGGTGCAACTGGGCGACTCCCTGGGTGTCCTTGTTACGGGGGGTAGCGGTCTGGACCGACTTGAAGTGCGGGTGCCGGACGGCGCCAACACACTGTCTGTCATTCGGCTGCCGCTGATTGACGCCAGACCTCGCGCCCTGCTCACCGTAACCCCGATCCAGTGATGCGACGTATTTCGGCTCTTGCGCTTTGCGCACTGATCGCGGTTCCTCTTCAGGCCCAACAGCGCGGCGAAGGCTCGGTGTACTCCCGCTACGGGCTGGGAGAACTCTCCTCTTCCTCCTACTCGTCCAAGAGCAGCGCACTGGGCGGCGGAGGCCTGGCATACGGGTCCACCACCTTCGCCAACCTCACCAATCCAGCCTCGCTGAGTGATCAGGTCTTCACGCGACTCTCAGGCGGGATGCGGTTCGAGGCGGTACGCACCACGGATGCGCTGGACGTGCAGTCGACTTTTTCCTCGAATTCGTTCGACGGACTGTCGATCGGGCTCCCGCTCAAGTCCAGCAAACTGGGCATGGGAATGGGATTCAGCAAGCTGACCCGGGTTTCCTACCTCATTGATGTGGTGAAACCGCTCGACCTTGGTTCAGAGGTTGATTCGGGCGATGAGTATGGTGCCCGCTTTCAGGGCACCGGCGGCCTCAACCAGATCAGCGTCGGTGCCGGATATCGGTTCAATCCCTCGATTTCAGTCGGTCTGCGTGGGGATGCCGTCTTTGGTGTGATCGAGGACATTCAGGGTACCGTGTTCAATGACGCGCGGTTCACCGATACGCGCGTGGTACGCTCGACGCGCATGCACGGCTACACGCTCGGCCTTGGCGTTCGCGCCACGGCTCGCTCCGTGATCCGGGACGGCGACTTTCTGAACTTCGGCGGCGCACTGGATCTGCCCTACGACCTCAACGGCACACGCACCGTATTCGAGGGCGAAGGTCTGAGCGTGGACACGCTCAACACGGCGATCGACGGCTCTGCTTCCATGCCGCTGTCAGTCGCCGCCGGTGTGCTTTATCAGCCGAGCCCCGTGCTCTCGTTCAACGCCGACTTCCGGTATGAGCCCTGGGCGGACTTCGAGAGCACGTTTTCCTTCCCGGGATACGCGCCCGCAGGAGTTTCCAACTTCAGCAATCGCACCCGCATCTCGGGCGGAATTGAATACTTTCCGGCAGGGCGCGATCTTTTTGCGTCCTACCTCGAGCGCACGGCATACCGTGTCGGCTTCTTCAGAGAGGCCGGGTATGTATCGCCGGACGCCGCGGAACGGGTAAATACATTCGGTGTGACCAGTGGACTGAGTCTGCCCACGCTGAGTGCCGGCACGAGGATTGATATCAATCTGGATGTAGGGACCAGAGGCTCTGCCACCGGGCGATTGGTGCAGGACCGGTTTATCCGGTTCGGACTCCATTTCAACTTTGCGGAGCGCTGGTTCGCACGTCGGCAATTAGGCTGACACCCACTCAGAATTACCTGTGCACGCAACACAGAAGAACACCATGCACTACATCTACCAGACTTCTCGCTTCCAGAAGGTGGCGTTCCTGGTTTTGGCCGCCTCGTTCGGGCTTTCCGCGGGCGTAAAGGCCCAGGGAGGCCCCTGTTCAGAGGATGCGAACGACATTCGCGTCAACTACAGCCTCTACTACGAGGACTACAGGAACGAGAACTGGGAGACCTCTCTTCCCTACCTGCGGTGGATCATCCGCTGCGCCCCCGGTTTTCCCAACAACTCGGATCGCAACTTCGAGCGCATCATTGAGGTGTACGAGGGCATTGGTCTGGGGCAGGACGACCCCGACATGCAGCGGGTCTGGCTGGACTCTGCACTGTACGTGTACGACACGGCACCGTCCAGTTTACAGGACGCCGGTATCGAGTACGATCCCTATGACTGGGTCTTCGAGAAAGGGCGGTTCATCCAGAAGCATGTTGATGCGCTTGGCGACCTCCAGCGTGAGATCGGGCCGATCTACATGGAGGCCTTCGATCTGAATCCGGCAGACATCCAGGGCTACTACATCAACTATGTCGTGCTCGACCTCGTGGGCAAGGACGACAAGGCCACCGCGGTGGAATTTCTGGACCGGGTCGAGAGCGCGCGCTCCGGAGACGCTGAAGTGATGACGCTCATCACCGACTGGCGAGGCCGTTTGTTCACGTCCCCGGAGGAGCGCATCGGCTTCCTGGAGAGTCAATACGACAAGAACCCGGACGACGGTGAGGTGCTAGCCGAGTTGTTCGAGCTCCTGATGGAGGAAGGCTACCGGGACCGTGTCTACGAGCTGGCCGATCAGATGATGGCGGCCGACCCGTCGGCGCGCACCTTCCGCCTCATCGCGAAAATGCGCCTTGAGGACGGTCTCGCGGACGAGGCCATCGACCTCTACGAGCAATCCCTCGAAATGGACGGCGGCCAGGACGCCGCGAAAGAGGTGTACTACAACATTGGCGCAGCACATCAGCAGGAAGGCCGGCTCTCGCGTGCGCGCACTGCATACCGCCAGTCGCTGCAGGCAGACCCTGACTATGGTGCTGCCCTGCTGGCCATCGGCGATCTCTACATGACCGCCGTACAGGGCTGCGGATCCTTTGAGCGTGAGGACCGCGCCGTTTACTGGCTGGCGGCCGATTACTTTGATCGCGCTGCGTCCCGGGACCGCACGGTGGCCCAGCAGTCACGTCAGCGGGTGAACAGCATTCGTCGCCTGATGCCGACCGCCGAAGACAAGTTCTTCAAGGGCTGGAACGCCGGCGACAGCTACACTATCAACTACGGCTGCTACGCCTGGATTGGTGAGTCTACGCGCGTGCGGTAGGCGATCGCGGGCTTGAGTCTCCTTTAGGAACGGGCCGGTGCCGATGGTGCCGGCCCGTTCTTTTTTTGCCGTGTCGCGGCTCCCCCCATCCGGCGTGCATTGGACTCGCCCTGGCTGGAACCGCTTCCTGTGACAATGGCGCGAATACCCCTGGCGAGATGTCGGCATGTCCCTCCGTATTTGTACGTTTGAGGGTCGAAAAACCTCGATTTACGTCCCGAATATGCCCTACATCGACACCGTTCACGCCCGACAGATCATCGACTCCCGTGGCAACCCCACCGTCGAGGTCGAAATCACCACCGACTCCGGCGCATTTGGTCGCGCCGCCGTACCCAGCGGGGCCTCAACGGGAGAGCACGAGGCGGTGGAACTGCGCGATGGCGACGCCGGGGCCTACATGGGCAAGGGTGTGCTCAAGGCCGTGGCCAATGTCAACGAGGTCATCTCCCCCGAGATCGAGGGTCTCGACGTGCGGGATCAGGCCGAACTCGACGGCCTTCTGCTGTCGCTGGACGGCACCCCCAACAAGGGTCGCCTCGGAGCCAATGCCCTGCTCGGTGTGTCTCTCGCCGCAGCGCATGCGGCGGCGGACGTGTCCGGCCTGCCGCTGTATCGATACGTGGGCGGGACCAACGCTACCTCCCTGCCGGTGCCCATGATGAACATCATCAACGGCGGCCGTCACGCGGACAACAGCGTGGATATGCAGGAGTTCATGGTGATGCCGGTCGGTGCGTCCACGTTCTCACAGGGCCTGCAGATGGGCGTCGAGGTGTTCCATCACCTCAAAAAGGTGCTGTCGGCAAAGGGATACTCCACCGCCGTCGGGGACGAGGGTGGTTTCGCACCGAACCTGCGCTCCAACGAGGAAGCAATCGAGGTCATCCTTGAGGCCGTAGAGAAAGCCGGTCTTTCTGCAGGAAGCGACATCATGATTGCGCTTGATCCGGCCTGCAGTGAAATGATCCAGGACGACAAGTATGTCTTCTGGAAGAGCGATCCGGACAATCCGAAGTCCTCCGAAGAGATGGTGGCGTTCTGGACCGGCTGGGTCAACCAGTACCCCATCATCTCGATCGAAGACGCCATGGGCGAGAACGACTGGGCCGGGTGGCGCGGTCTCACGGAGGCGGTTGGCGATCGCGTCCAGCTGGTCGGCGACGATCTGTTCGTGACGAACACCAAGTTTCTGCAGAAGGGGATCGACGAAGGCTGCGCCAATGCCATCCTCATCAAGGTGAACCAGATCGGCACGCTGACGGAGACGCTGCAGGCCATCGAACTGGCCCACAAGAACGGCTACCGGGCCGTGCTCAGCCACCGCTCCGGAGAAACCGAGGATACCACCATCGCGGACCTGGCGGTGGCGGTCAATGCCGGCCAGATCAAGACAGGCAGCGCCAGTCGTTCTGACCGGCTGGCGAAGTACAACCAGCTTCTCCGCATCGAGGAACTTCTGGGGGCATCAGCGACGTACCCGGGCCGGAACGCATTTGCCGTGACCGGCTGATTGCATGCTTGAGAGCGCCCGAGAATACCTGAGCCGCCAGCGCGCCAAAATCTTCGGTGCCGGGGCCCTGCTGCTGTTCTTCTGGGTCGCCTTCCTGGACAGCCACTCCCTCTTCAAGCGGGTGAAGTGGAGCTATGAAGCAGAGCAGCTGCGGACCGAAAACGCCGAGATACAGGCGGACATCGACAGGCTGGAGGCAGAGCTCGAGCGCGAACTCACCGACGACGAGGTCGAACGCATTGCCCGCGAGGAATACGGGATGCAGCGAGAAGGCGAAACCGTTCACCCTGTTACCCCCGGAGAATAGTGGGTCAGTACGCCGTCGGCATTGATCTCGGAGGCACCTCGATCAAGTCCGCGCTCGTGTCGCGTGACAAGGGCGTGGTGGCATCGGATTCCTACCCGACAGAGGCTGAGGCCGGCCCGGATCGAGTGCTGGACAATATCACGACATTGGTTCGGCGCATGATGACCGCATCGCCCGAACCGGTGCTCGGCATCGGCATGGGCAGCCCGGGCATCATCGACTGGGAGCGAACCAGCGTCTCGCATCCGCCGAACCTTCCCGGCTGGAAGACCGTGCATCTGGGCGAGGCGATCTCCAATCGGCTTGGACAGCACTGCGACTGCATCGTCGAGAACGACGCCAACGTTGCAGGGCTCGGGTCGGCTCACTACGGAGCCGGCAAACCGTTCGACTCCTTCATTATGGTGACGCTTGGTACAGGAGTCGGTGGCGCAATCATCTACGAGAATCGCATCTTTCGCGGTGCCACCGGAGGTGCCGGCGAGATCGGTCACATGACCATCGATTTCGAAGGACCGAAGGACAACCACGACATTCCGGGAGCGTCGGAGGCGTACCTGGGACAGCGCTTCCTCTCCGCTCACGCCTGTCGCATGCTGGCCGACCGCTCCGACTCCGTGCTGCACGAGCGGGTGCTGCGGGATCCGGACGGCATTGCTCCCAAAGACCTGCATGACGCTGCGGTTGACGGTGACGAGGCAGCGGCCGAGGTTCTACGCTGGGCGGGGCACAAACTGGGTGTCTTGCTTGGTTCGGCAGTTAATTTGCTGGACATCCGGAAGCTGGTTGTGGGGGGTGGTCTTTCCGCAGCCGGGGACTTCATTTTTGCGTCGGCCAGAACCACCATCGAGCAGTTTGTCACCCACGGCCTCAGAGCAGGGATCGAGATTATCCAGGAGCCTCGCGGCAATGAAGTGGGGGTGTTGGGTGCCGCCCACCTGGTCTTCCAGGAGGCCGACTATCGCGGCAGCGAATAAGCCGCTTCTCGCGGTTTTTTTCCTGCTTGCGGCCATCGCTCCGGAGGTCGCGGCACAGTCCCAGGCACAACCCGCCGCGCGGGAATTGTCGGGTCCCATCCAATTCGTGGCCAGCGACTCCCTCATCGTGCGGTTCGGTGAAACCGATCTCGGCAGTCTCTTCGGAAGCGCAAACGTGGTCTATGACCAGGTCCAGTTGAACGCCTGGCGCATCGACATGCTCTTCGACATCGAGGAAGTACGTGCCGAGGGACTGGAAACGGACACGGGCACGGTGGGATTGCCTCAGTTTACGCAGGACACCGAGACCTTCATCGGCAAGCAGCTGGCGTTCAACCTTCGCACGGAACGCGGACGCGTGGTTGAGGCACAAACCCAGATTCAGGAAGGGTTTGTGCGGGCAGACGTGGTCAAGGCCACGGAGGACTCGACGCTGTTCATTCGTAACGGCGCGTACACCACCTGCCCCTGCGTGGAGGATCCTTCCTACTCGTTGCGATCCAACAAGATGAAGATCGTGAACCAGAAGTGGATCTATACCGGTCCGATCCAGCTCTTCTTGTTCAATATCCCGACCCCACTCTGGCTGCCGTTTGGATTCCTGCCCGCGCAGGAGAGTCGGCGCAGCGGTCCACTGCCGCCGACGTACGGCGAGGACCAGTTCGGATTCTATCTCAAGGATTGGGGCTGGTACTTCGCGATGAATGATTACATGGACCTCCAGCTTCAGGGCAGTGTCTGGACGCGCGGCAGCGTCGAGGGGTCGTCCCTGTTCCGATATGCGCGTCGGTACGGCTTCTCCGGTCAGCTGGGCGTGCGATATGGCCGATTCCCCGATGGCATCAAAGGGGACCCTCGATTTGGGGTGACGAACACCACGTCTTTCCGATGGAATCACACACAGACCATCAGTCCCACGGCCAGCTTCGACGCCAACGTCAACCTCTCCTCGCGCAGCTTTCTGCAGGGTGTCTCTGAGAGTTACAACGACAAGGTCACGCAGAACATCCAATCCAGCATGCGCTACTCGAAGCGGTGGCGCGCCCGGAGCCTGACGGTCAATACCAACCACAATCAGACTGTCAGCACCGGCGCGGTCACTCTCGGCGTGCCTAGTGTCTCGTTTTCCCAGAGCTCATTCAAACCGTTTGCGCGATCAAACCGGCCACCCGGCAGCGGGGAGCGCTTCTACGAGAAGGTGACGCTGAGCTATTCCATGTCGGCGGACAACCGCTTCAGCTTTCAGCCGCTGGCTGATGAGCTGCTCATCTCCGCCGGCGACTCCGCCGCAATCGGCATCGACTGGATTGACGCGCTGCTGTCTCAGGAGGACTTTGTGCGCGCTACGGGACAGGACGAGCGCTTTGCGTTCAAGGCCACGCATCGCATCCCCGTGTCCGCTCCTTTCTCCGTCGCAAGTCTTCCGCTGCTGGGAGACTTCCGAATGAACCTGTCGCCCAGTCTCTCCTACACCGAGGACTGGTTTGTGCGCACCAAGCGATTGGTCCCCGACTCCACCGGAGCCCTGAAGACCGAGTCCGTGCCCGGCTTTTTCGCGCTGCGTCAGTACACCGCCAGCCTGTCGGCCTCGTCTGTGTTCTACGGCCTGTTCCCCGTGAATGTGGGGCCCTACAGGGGTGTGCGCCACACCGTGCGACCCAGTCTGGGTTTCGGTTACCGACCCGACTTCTTTGACGACCGATTTGGCTATACCCGGACCTACACGGACGCGGCCGGCAACGAAATCCCCTACGCGATTGTGTCAGGCGTTTCGCCAGGCGAGCAGCAGGCGTTGAGCTTTTCGATTGCCAACACCTTTGAGACCAAGCGCGCCGCACCCGACTCCGTCGCCGCCCCGGGGCGGGCACAACCGGCCATCAAGCTGTTTGATCTGAATGTGGCGTCGAGCTACAACCTCGCGGCCGACTCGCTCGGGTTTGGCAATATCTCGCTTACCGGGCGTACGCGGTTATTCGGTGAGGTAGACGTGGACTTCCGGTCCAACTTCTCACCCTACCGGGTGGACACGATCGGCGCGCTGCGCAACGAGTACGCCTTCTCGACGCGTACCCCGCTTGGCCGGATGACATCGGCCAGCCTGACGGTCCGGACCTCAATCCGGAGTCAGACCACGAGAGGGGAAAGTCGCCCCTTGACCACCCCGCGCGCGGGATTCGCGGCGGACCCGGCGCTCTCGGCCAATCCGCTATCGGCTACCATCCAGCAGCCCTTTGGCGGTCCGGTCACAGACTTCGCTATTCCCTGGTCCCTCTCCATGGACTTCACGTACGGAGTCAACCGCACGGGACTGCTCAGCACAAAACGGGCCGTGGTCAACGCCAATTTCGACTTTTCGCTGACCCCGAACTGGAAGGTCAGTGGCCGTGGAGGCTATGACCTCGAGCGTGGGCAGCTATCAACGACGAGTCTGGCCGTGGCGCGGGACTTCGACTGTTGGCAGATGTCGTTCAACTGGATTCCCACGGGCATCTACCAGTCTTGGGGATTCGACCTGCACGTCAAGAGCAGCCATCTGCGCGATCTTCTTCGCGTTCGGCAGCCAAAGTCTGACGTGCGGGACCGGTTCGGCGGGCTGTAGCCTTGGCGCACATCCATCGCCCTTCGCTACGCGGCCTGTTTCTGGTGGCCATTGCGCTCAACGGTTCGGGCTGTAGCCTCGTGGGCGATGAGGTGGGTGCTGTGGAGGGCACGTACCGGTTCAGCAACGCATTCGGCTACGTGGAGCGAATCGTCGTAAGACCCGATTACGTCAAAGACCTGCGCTTTGCCGTTGAGGGAGAGGTCAGCCTGGAGGAGGCCGACGGCCAGGTCGAGGGCACGGGCACCTGCATCCGCTCGCGCGAATCGCTGGAGCAGCCCGGCGACATCGAAGACAATCAGGATCAGACCACGATCCTCAAATTCACGGCCCAGCGAGAGGGTGATCGGCTGGTGCAGGTTCGCATCGATGGGTGTGCCTTCCCGCGACGCATGGAAGGCCGAATCGAGCGCGGCAGAATAGTCCTGAACACGGACCTTGATTTTCCCGTGTCCGGGGGCACGACCGTCTTCTCCGACCGGTTTGGTGACCCCTCCCGGTTGATAATGACGCGTTCGGAAGGGTAGACAGGATTAGTCGTGGTTTGGCCCGCGGCTTGCAGTTGCCCGGTCAATCACGATTACCGACTACCATGTTCGACTTGCCCAAAAGGGTGCTACGCCTTCTCCCGGAACGAATGAAGGAGATGGATCCGGCCTCGGACCGGGATCGCCGGATCGCGCGGCGCCTTCAGGACCTTTTCGAGCGGGATCTGGCGCTATCGGAGATCGGCAGCCTGCAGTTCTTCGTGCACAAGAGTTCCGTGGTTCTGAAAGGCGAAATCACCAGCTCCGAAGACCGCGGCATCGTGATGGAACTGATCCAGTCCGTACCCGAGGTTCGTCGGGTGGTGGACCATCTCAGCGAGGTGCCCCGGGCGGCTTGAGCGATTGTGCCCCCGAGGAGTGAGTCGGTCCCTCAGGCTTGGGCCGCTGTGCGGGCAGCTTGAACGATCGGGCCCCGAGACGTGAGCCAGTCCCTCAGGCTTGGGCCCTTCTAGCAGCGCCGCGACCAGGCGTTGTTCACGCGCGTAAATCCGATGCGCTCGTAGTACTTGGAAGAAATACTGCTGTGGCGCAGCACCAGTTCGGTGCCCTTGCAGGCCTCGAACACCTTGTCGAGTAGCGCCTTGCCCACCCCGACTCCCTGCACATCGGGCTCTACGGCCAGCTCACACAAGTAGCTCGTGGCGATCCCATCGGAAAGTGCGCGCGCAATTCCGGCCAACTGCTCGCCGTGCCATGCGGTGATGACGAGAGATGAGGACTCAAACTTCTGCCACACCCGCTCAGCGGTGTCAACAGCGCGCAGGAGCGGCGCTCGACGATACAGCGTGATGATGCGGCCGGGAGTCAGGCCGTCGAGGCCGTGGCGGATTTCGATCTCCTGGATCATGGTCAGAGGTCGTTGAGGACCCACCGCGCCTTGCGCGCGGACAGTTTGGTGTCGTCCCGCAAAACTACGGCGGAAGGCAACCGGAGACGCAACAGCCCGATGTCGCTTTCGACCTCCCACTCCGAAAAGGCGCCGAGATACTGCCTGGTACGAACCCTGATCGGCAGGCCGGCAGCACCGGTGTCGAAATCCTCCGGACGCACGCTGAGCACATACCCGGTGGAGGGCGGTTCCCCGCCCATCGCCCGAGCCTGTGCGGAGTCAGGAACGATGTTGCTTCCACCAAGGAAGCGCGCCACATACGCTGTCTCCGGCTCTTCGAACAACACCTCGGGACTGCCTGTCTGCACAAACCGACCCTCGCGCATGACGGCCATCAGGTCAGCGACGGCCATCGCCTCTTGCTGATCATGCGTGACGTACAGGCTCGTGGTGCCGAGCTGCTGCTGCAGGGCCCTTAGTTCTCCCCGGGTCCGCTCTCTCAACGCGACGTCGAGGTTGGACAGAGGCTCATCGAACAGCATGACCTGCGGTTCAACCACCAGGGCGCGCGCGAGCGCTACCCGCTGTTGCTGCCCCCCTGACAACGCGGTGACGTTGCGGTCTCCAAAATCCGACATTCCCACCCGTTCGAGGGCAGCGCCGGCCCGTTTGCGGCGCTCGGAGGCTGGTAACCTGCGGACACGCAGTCCATACTCGACGTTTTCCTGCACGCTCATGGTGGGAAAGAGCGCATAGCTCTGGAATACCATCGCCGTGGGGCGCTGCCTCGCAGACAGCTCGGTCACATCGACGCCGTCGATGTGGATGCGGCCTTCGGTGGGGTCTTCCAGACCCGCTACCATGCGAAGGAGTGTGGACTTGCCGCACCCCGATGGTCCGAGTAGCGCGAAAAAGGTGCCCGGCGGGATGTCCGCGCTTACGCCGTCTACCGCAGTCGTCTGTGCAAACCGCTTGACGACACCGTCAAGTACGACACGCCCGGTGCCCCGGTCTGACCCAGCCGGTTCCATCGGTCAGGCCAGTGCGGCCTGAACCTTGTCCGCGGCTTCCTGGAAGATGATCGCAGTCTGGACCTCCAGGCCCGACTCGTCCAGAATGGTCTTGCCCTCCTCGGCGTTCGTGCCCTGAAGACGCACGATGAGCGGCATGTTGATATCCACCTTGCCCGCGGCCTCTACGACGCCCTTGGCCACGCGATCGCACCGAACGATGCCGCCGAAGATGTTGACCAGAATCGCCCTGACTTCGGGGTCCTTGAGAATGATGCGGAATCCCGCCTCCACCGTAGTCGGATTGGCTCCGCCGCCGACGTCCAGGAAGTTCGCCGGTTCGCCGCCTGCCAGCTTGATAATGTCCATGGTGGCCATCGCCAGACCAGCGCCATTCACCATGCACCCGACGTTGCCGTCCAGTTTGACATAGTTGAGGTCGTGCTCGCCGGCCTCGACCTCCAGCGGATCCTCCTCGTGGATGTCGCGCAGCTCGGCGATGTCCTTGTGCCGGTAAAGCGCGTTGTCATCGATGTTGATCTTGGCATCGATGGCAAGGACCTCCCCCTGCTCGGTAAGCACGAGCGGATTGATCTCTGCAAGGGACGAATCCGTCTGGTCGTACGCCTTGTAGAGCGCAGCGATGAACTTGGAAGCCTGCTTGAACGCAGCACCTTCAAAACCCAAGCCGAATGCCAGTGCGCGCACCTGGCTGGGCTGCAGGCCGAGCATGGGATCTACCCAGGCCTTCAGAATCTTCTCGGGGGTCTCTTCGGCGACTTTTTCGATCTCCACGCCGCCCTCGGTGGAAACCATGATCACCGGCATGGACTTGTTGCGATCCAGCGTCACGCCGACGTAGAACTCCTTGGCGATATCGATGGCTTCGGCAATCAGCACCGTGCGCACCTTCTGGCCTTCGGGCCCTGTCTGGTGCGTTTTCAGCATCATGCCGAGCATGGCATCGGCCCGTTCGCGGACTTCCTCCACACTCTTGGCCAGCTTGACACCGCCCCCCTTTCCACGCCCGCCGGCGTGAATCTGGGCCTTCACCACCCACAGCTTCGCACCGGACTCGTCCTGCATCTTCTGCGCTGCAGCTTCCGCCTCCTCGGCCGTGCGGGCGATTTCACCCGGCTGAACGGCGACACCGAAGCGCGCAAGAAGCTCTTTGGCCTGATACTCGTGGATTTTCATGGGCGGACGTCAAGGATTTGCGTGACTCCGGAAAACTACGCGGCACCCTGCCGAATGTCCGCTGCCGTCGGGTATTTCGCCGTTTCTTACGGAGTCTCATGGCCGCCGGGATCGGGACCCCGCTGCCTCACGCCACGTAGCACCGGCCGCCTGAGCTTCGCGCCATGTCCAAACCGATCAAGACGTTCGACCTGCTGATCTTTCGCAGGCTCAGCATCACCTACGTGGTGCTGATGGTCGCGCTGATCATCTTCTTCATCGTGCTGCACTATGTGGAGTACGTGGATGACTTCATCGACCGCGGTGCGACGATGTCGGAGGTCTTTTCGATCTACTATCCGAACTACGTGCCGGAGATCGTGCGCCTGATGTCTCCGCTGGCGCTGTTCCTCTCGACCCTGTTTCTGACTGGTCGCATGGCCCAGAAGCTGGAACTGGCGGCACTACAGACCTCGGGTGTGTCGCTTTATCGAATACTGGTGCCCTTCGCGGTGGTCGGCGTGCTTGTGACCGGTACGATGTTCTGGTTCAACGGCTGGGTGGTGCCCGAGTCCAATCGGGTGCGTATCCGCTTTGAGAAGCAGTACACCAAGGCGCAGTCGAGCGTTGACGAGTACAACAATATTCATCGACAGAACAGTCCCGGAAGCGTCATCACCGTCAACTTTTACGATCGGGCGACGCAGACGGCGCACACCGTAACCATGCAGCGTTTCGGCGAGGGGCGCAGGCTTGAAGAGCGCGTGGACGCCCGCAGCATGCAGTGGATCGAGGAGCGCCAGACGTGGCTAATGCGATCCCCCATCGTGCGCACATTTCATCCGGACGGCTCAGAGTCCCTTCAATCGCTCGCCGAAATGGATACCACGTTGGCTCTGCTGCCGCGGGACATGGCCCGCACGGACGGCGACGTGGAATCCATGACCATCACCGAGGCGCGCGACTACATCTCCGTTCTCGAGCGCTCTGGCGCGGGAAACCTGGGGCTTCCTCGGGTCACGTACTACGTGAAGTATGCCTACCCCTTTGCGAACCTGATTCTTGTCTTGCTCGCAGTACCCCTGGCGGCGCCACGACGTCGCAAGGGGCAGGCGCTGGTAATGGGCGGCGGCCTCTTTGTCGCGTTCGTCTACCTGGCGCTTATGAAGTTTCTCGAGCCCTTTGGCTACGAAGGCACCCTGTCGCCCCAGGCTGCGGCGTGGATTCCGCATGCGGCATTCTTCGTAGCGGGAATCCTCGTGATCTGGCGGGCTCGGAAGTAGCGGGGTGCGTTGTGCTCGGCGTCCGCTGGGGGCGGGGGCGCCGGGGCGAGTCCAGGGCGCGGCCGCGGGGCGCGGGGCCGCCAGAGCTGTCCGGGGCGAGTCCGCGGGGCCCAGGGGCCGGGGCCGTCCGGCGCGAGGCCGCCGGGGCCGTCCGGAGCCAGCCCGCGGGGCCGCCGGGACCGGGGGGCGTCTGGCGCCGGCCACCCTGCCGGGGCCGGGTGTCGCGGTCAGCCACGGCGAGGCCGCCGGGGCCGTCCAGAGCCAGTCCGCCACGGCGGAGCTTCCGCGCGCGACATGGAATAGGGTGCCACGATTACACCTGCGAAACGGCCCAGCCCACGCCAACGTCGAAAACGGGGCGCGATTACACTTGTGCGGACCCTCAGCCCCTCCAAAGGTCGAAAACGGGGCCACGATTCCACGTTCGCGGCAGCCCGTGGACGCGAGCCGAACGTCCAGCCGCCCGCAACGCCCATGCAAGCGCCAAAACGGGGCCGCGGTGACGGCAAACCGGCGGACGCGAGCCGAACGTCCAGCCGCCCGCAACGCCCATGCAAGCGCCAAAACGGGGCCGCGGTGACGGCAAACCGGCGGACGCGAGACGAACGCCCAGCCGAACGCCACGCGCCCAGCCGCAAGCCACGCGCCCAGCCAAACGCCGAGCCGCCCGCAACGCGCCCAGCCACGCGCCGAGCCGCAAGCAACGCGCCCAGCCGAACCCCGAAACCCCAGACCCTACGCCTCGCCCGAAGGCCCGGCAAACTGCACCGCCGGCCCGGGAAAACCGGCCTCCGCTATGTCGCCGTGGGCGCGTTCATAGCGCTCGATGTTCTCCGCCAGAGCCCGGAGCAGCCGCTTGGCGTGGGCGGGGGTCACAATGATGCGGCTTTTGACCCGCGCCTTGGGCACGCCCGGCATCACGCGGATGAAGTCCATGACGAACTCCTCCGACGAGTGCGCAATCATCACCAGGTTGGAGTAGACGCCTTCGGCCGTCTCCTCATTGAGTTCGATGTTGATCTGCTGCTGATTCTGAGCCTGATCGTTTTCCATTGGATGTATGCTTAGGCCTCTACGGCAGCGTTCTTTTTCCCCTGTGACAGGGCGCGAATGAGATCACTCTTGGTAATGATTCGGAAGCCTCCATCTTCGGCCTGGACCAGCACTGCCCCTGGCTCCTGCTCCAGATAGGCCGAGAGGTGCTCGAGGTGAAGCGAGGGAGGCACAACCGGAATCGCGGCTGCCATCACATCGCCCACCGGTTTGTCACGGGACGCCGGATCCTCGATGAGCGTATTCAGGATAACCGACTCCGACAGACTGCCGACGACCTCATCGTCATCAATAACCGGCATCTGGGAAATACCCTTCGAGGCCATCAGTTCGATGGCCCGGCCGATCGAATCCTCAGACGCTACGGAGACCACGGAAGGCTGCCCCCGACGGGTCGCTTCAATCTCTGCGACGGTCCACTCGGGCCGATCGGAGAGGAAGCCGTGGTTGCGCATCCACTGGTCGTTGTAGGTCTTCGACAGGTACCGGAAACCCGAATCCGGGAGCACGACCACGACGACATCGTCCGCTGTGAGCTCGTTCCGATGGCTCTCCAGCCACTGCAGGGCACCCGCCATGGCCATGCCGCAGGACTGCCCGACAAACAGGCCTTCCTCCCGCGCCAGGCGGCGGGTGAAGATCATCGAATCCCGGTCCGTCACACGCACATAGTCGTCGACCAGATCGAAATCCATGTTCTCGGCCAGGATATCCTCACCCACGCCCTCGGTGATGTACGGATAGATCTCTTTCTCGTCGAACTCCCGCGTATTGAAGTACTTGTAGTAGACCGAGCCATAGGGATCGACGCCGATCACCTTGACCTCCGGATTCTGCTCCTTCAGGAAGCGTCCTGTCCCCGAGATGGTGCCTCCGGTCCCTGCACCCGCGACGTAGTGGGTGATGCGCCCTTCCGTCTGCTGCCAAAGCTCAGGGCCCGTCGTGCGGTAGTGTGCCTCGGCGTTGGCCGGGTTGTCGTACTGATTCAGGTAGACCGAGTTGGGGGTCTCCTTCTCCAGCCTGCGGGCCACCTGGTAATAGGAGCGCGGATCTTCGGGAGCCACGGCCGTCGGACAGACGATGACCTCTGCGCCCAGGGCACGCAGCACATCGATCTTCTCCTGACTCTGCTTGTCGGTGGTGGTGAAAATGCAGTGGTACCCCTTGGCGATGGCGGCCAGCGCCAGCCCGGCACCCGTGTTTCCGGAGGTGCCTTCGATGATGGTGCCGCCAGGCTTGAGACGCCCGTCCCGCTCAGCCGCTTCCACCATGGCAATGCCGATGCGGTCTTTCACAGACGCACCCGGATTGAAGAACTCCACCTTGGCCAGCACCGTGCACGGGAATTGGCGCACGAGGCTGTTCAGTTTCACCAGCGGCGTATTGCCGATCGTGCCAAGGATATTCTCACTCCACATGGACCAGGGGGCAGGTTCGTATATTCAGCCGGCGGCCCGCACTACCCGGAGGGCCGTCAAATCGCCCTGCAATGTAACGAAGGGCAAAAGGTTTTCGGTCTCCGGGCGTATTAGGTATTGATGCAGTCCGCCCCCTCGATCTCGCAGGCACCCTCCGAGCTTCTGGTCGTCTCCTTCGATCCGGATACGGGCGATGCGGCCCCGAACGATGAGTGGATAGAGCTCGTCGGACCCGCAGACGACCCCTTCCGGCACCTCAGTGCCGAGGACGAGAATCTGGCTCGGGAGCTGGTGCAAAAAGCACGATCGGGCCGGATGACGACCGGTCAGGTCCTTTTCGTCGCCGATGGTCCCAGACAACGCACGGTGCTCCTCCACTTCATGCCGGTGCACCTGAGTGATCGGGAGGAAGGACTGCCGGTCCTGATCACGGGCGAACTGCTCGAACTGTCAGAATCCGTCAATCCGGCGCAGACCGAGCAGGCCCGCATGGCCAATCTTGGCCAGATGACGATGGGCGTCGCCCACAATTTCAACAACCTGCTCAGCGGCATCATGGGGCACACGGAGCTCATGCGCGCCGCCCTGAGCCGAGACCTTGACCGCGAGCTCCTGTCGGAGCACGTCGCCTCCATCGAGCAGGCTGCCTCCGACGGCAACCACATGATCAAGAAGCTGCAGAGACATCTGCGGCAGGAGGAGAAGACGGCCCACGTGCCCCTTGATCTGTCGGGGCTCATCCAGGACTGTGTGGTGTTTACCAGACCGTACTGGTACAACGAGCCGCGTATCCAGGGTCGCGCCATCATGGTGGAGCAGGATCTCGACAGTGTTCCAGCAATCCTGGGATCAGCTTCGGACATCCGGGATGTCCTTGTGAACCTGATTCTGAACGCGGTTCAGGCGATGCCGCAGGGTGGCATCATCACCGTGCGCACCCGTCTTGTGCAGGGCCGCGTGCGCCTGTCGGTCGCCGACACCGGAACCGGAATGAGCGCTGACGTGCTGGCGCAGGTGTTCGACCTCGGATACACCACCAAACAGGAGGGCAACGGCGTCGGGCTCGCGGTGGCTCGCGAGAAGATCCGCGGCCACAAGGGCGATATTCTGGTCGAAAGCGCTCTCGGCGAAGGCACCACGTTTACGCTGGATCTGCCAGCTGATACGGACGATGAGGTCGCGCCGGTCAGGACCACTAAGCAGGAGCACCAGTCCGGGCTGCGCGTCTTGGTCGTGGATGACGAGGATCGTGTACGCACCGTGCTGGGCAAGCTGCTCACATTGAAAGGTCACGAGGTGGTGGACGCTCCGTCAGGCCCCGCAGGCCTCGAGATCCTGCAGAATGGCAGGTTTGATGTCATTATTACAGATCGGGCGATGCCGGAGATGGATGGCCGTGAATTCGCCCGGCGGGCGCACGAAATGACGCCGCATACCCCGATCATTCTCCTCACAGGGGACACGTTCGCCGGTGGTACGGACGAGACCATCTCGACGGTGCTGGCCAAGCCTTGCAAGATCGATACCCTGACCGCGGCAATCCGCGAACTGGTCCCCGCCACAGTCTGACACACTGGCAGGCCGGACCTCTTGGCCTGGTTTTTGAGCAAGGGTTCAGCGACTATTACTCACGACCCTGACGGCTCCGATGGCACGGACCCGTTTCCATAGACAACTACCACATGATTCCGGACTTCCTTCGCCTGATCGACGAGGATCCCGAACAGAGTATTCCACTTCCTACTCCGGATGAGGAGAAGGAGATGAGCATGTCGGACGTACCCGACGTGCTCCCCATTCTTGCACTCAGAAATACAGTTCTCTTTCCCGGCGTCGTTCTGCCCATTACGGTGGGCCGCGACACCTCGCTGAAACTCGTCAAGGACGCGTTCTCGGGAAACCGCCTGATCGGCGTCGTAGCCCAGCGGGCTGCCGAAACCGAAAACCCGGCCACGGGAGACCTGTACGATTACGGCACGGTCGCAAGCATCCTGAAGCTGATCAAGATGCCGGACGGCTCCAAATCGATCGTCATCCAGGGCAAACGCCGGTTCGCGATCACCGAGTACGTTTCGACCGATCCGTACTTCAAGGCTCGTGTGCAACCGGTCAATGAGTCTGCCGAAGCAGATCAGGTAGAGATCCAGGCGCGCATCCGCTCCATCAAGGAACTGGCCATTCAGATAGTCAATCTGTCGCCGAATCTGCCCAGCGAGGCGGCCTACGCGATTCAGAACATCGAGTCGCCGACCTTCCTCATTCATTTCATCGCGTCCAACCTTCAGATCGAGGTTTCTGAAAAGCAGGACCTCCTGGAGACTCTGCCGCTCATCGAGCGCGCGGACCTCGTGATGAAATACCTCGAGAAGGAGCTCCAGGTGCTGGAGCTCTCCGAGGAGATCCGCTCCCGGGTCAAGAGCGACGTTGATCAGCAGCAGCGCGAGTATCTCCTGCGGCAACAACTCAAGGCCATCCAGGAGGAGTTGGGAGAGGCCGAAGGCATGGGGGCCGAGATTGGTGAGCTTCGCGAGCGCGCGGAGAAGAAGGCCCTGCCGGAAACCGTGCGCAAGCAGCTGAATCGCGAGCTGGACAAGCTCGCCCGCTCCAATCCGGCCTCGCCGGATTATGCGGTTACCCGCAACTACGTGGACTGGATTCTCGACATTCCCTGGGAGGAATACTCCGAGGATCAGCTGGACATCAAGCGCGCCGGCGTGGTGCTGGATGAGGACCACTACGGTCTCCAGCAGGTCAAGCAGCGCATTCTCGAGTACCTCGCCGTACTGAAGCTGAAGGGCGACATGAAGGCGCCCATCCTCTGCTTCTACGGTCCTCCCGGCGTTGGCAAGACGTCACTCGGCAAGAGCATTGCCCGCGCGCTTGGGCGTGAATTCGTGCGCATGAGCCTCGGCGGGGTGCGCGATGAGGCCGAGATCCGGGGGCATCGCCGCACCTATGTGGGCGCGCTTCCGGGACGCATCATTCAGGGCCTGAAAAAGGCCGGCACCGCGAATCCGGTGTTCATGCTGGACGAGGTAGACAAACTCGGCTCCGATTTCCGCGGAGACCCGTCGAGTGCGTTGCTCGAGGTCCTGGATCCCGAGCAGAACAATGCATTCAACGATCACTATCTGGAGGTCGACTACGACCTGTCGAAGGTGTTGTTTATCGCCACGGCCAACTACCTGGAGATGATTCCGCCGCCGCTGCGGGACCGCATGGAGCTGATCCAGATCACCGGCTACACCCAGGAGGAGAAGCTGGCGATTGCCAAACAATACCTGGTGCCTAGGCAGCGGGAGCGCAACGGCCTGGAGGACGAGCAGTTCGAACTCACGGACGATGCGGTCCGTCTCATCATCGACGGTTATACCCGAGAGTCCGGCGTGCGAAGCCTGGAGCGCACCATCGGCTCGGTGGCGCGTGGCGTGGCCAAGAAGGTCGCCATGGACGATTCCAGTGGCGAGACCGTGGATGCTCCGGACATCGAATCCTATCTCAAGGCCCGCCGCTATGAGTCCGAGGTCGCCGAGCGCGTCGTCGTGCCCGGAGTGGCCACCGGCCTGGCCTGGACGCCGGTTGGTGGGGACATCCTGTTTATCGAAGCGTCGGTTTCACGCGGCTCCGGCCGGATGATTCTGACCGGCCAGTTGGGTGACGTCATGAAGGAGTCCGCCCAAGCGGCTCTCTCCTACGTCAAGGCCAACGCTGACGAACTCGGCATTCCGGCAGACGCCTTCCGCCACTGGGACCTCCATGTGCACGTGCCGGCTGGTGCCGTGCCCAAGGACGGGCCGTCGGCCGGCGTGGCGATGCTGTCGGCATTGGTATCCATCTACACGCAGCGCCGGGTGCGACACACGGTCGCGATGACCGGGGAGATCACCCTTCGTGGCCTCGTGCTTCCGGTGGGCGGCATCAAGGAGAAGGTTCTGGCCGCCAAGCGCGCAGGAATCAAAAAGGTGTACCTGCCGGAGAAAAACCGAAAGGACGTGGCCGAGATCGAGAAGGACGCCCTCAAGGGGATCTCCATCGAGTATCTCACCCGGATGGAGGAAATCCTGGAGCATGTGCTGGTCAAGCGCCCGCTCAAGTCTCCCCGGGAGTTCTTCAAGGTGCCCGACAGCGAGAAGCGCAAGGTCATGGGCGGCACGCCGGAGATGGTGGTGAGCGCCAACTAGCACTCACCCGCCGCAGGCAACAAGAAATGAAAGGCCCGGGCCGCAACGCGGCTCGGGCCTATTTCTTTTTGCGCCGCGGCTCCTCGTATTCCTCGAGGATCTTGGCGTCTTCGACGCCAGGATCCAGCCCCTCCTTAAACGCCTTTTCCGCGTCTGCGAAGAGCTCGGCGGCCTGATCTACCGCCATCTCAAGAACGCTGCCCGCTGCACGGGCCACATGGCCGGTCAGGTACACCGCCCTGCCCAGCCAGTTCAGCTCGCTGAACCGGATCTCCCGGCCGGTGCGCTCATCCGACACCTAGGCGTCGGGCTTCTTGCGAGGCGTACGGGGCTTGGTGGTGCGCTTGGCGCGCGGCTTCTTCGCCGCCGGCTTGGGCTCTGCAGCCTCCTTGGCAGTCTCGGCCGCTTTCTCGGCGGCTTCTGCAGCTTCTTCGGCGGCATCGGCAGCCTTCTCGCGGGCCGCTGCGGCTTCCTTTCGAATGCTGTCGGCGATGTCGTCAACCACAGTTTGCACCACTTTGCCGGCCTCTTTGGCGCCGTTCGTGACAAGCGAAAGTGCTGCCTCTACCAGAAAGCGGGCCTGCTCATCCACTTCCAAGTGGTCGAAACCGCTACGAAGATCGTGGAAGGCGTCTGAGGTCGTTTTATCTGCGCTCATAATGTTCGGTTGATGGCCTGAAGGCGTGCTTGGTAGACGGAAACCTTTGGGGCAGGTTTCACCCCGCCCGCCCACGCCTGGAGCCTTCCTGCTGTGCCCGGCTGACCGGCCGCAAGCGCCAGGACCGTACAAACGCAAAACGGGGCGGCTGCCGTTCGGCAGCCGCCCCGCTGAAGCAAACGCTCAGGCCGATCAGCCGCGGGCCTCCTGGCTTGCCAGGTAGGCCTGCGCAGCCGCCAGACGTGCAATCGGCACGCGGAAGGGCGAGCAGGACACGTAGTCCAGGCCGACCTCGTGGCAGAAGTGAACCGAAGCCGGGTCACCACCGTGCTCGCCGCAGATGCCCACCTTCAGGAGCGGACGCTGCGAACGACCACGCTCAGTGCCGACACGCACCAGCTGGCCGACACCCTCGATGTCGATCGACTGGAACGGGTCGTCCACCAGAATCTTGTCCTCAACGTAGTACGGCAGGAACTTGCCAGCATCGTCACGCGAGTACCCGAAGGTCATCTGCGTGAGATCGTTCGTGCCGTAGCTGAAGAACTCAGCCTCCTCAGCAATTTTGTCGGCCGTCAGACATGCCCGCGGGATCTCGATCATGGTACCGACCATGTAGTCCACGCTGGCACCCTTCTCCTTGAACACGGCGGCTGCCGTGGTCTGGATGACCGCCTTCTGGTTCTTGAACTCCTCCACGGTACCGATCAGCGGCACCATGATCTCGGGCAGCACATCGACGCCCTCCTGGCTCAGCTCAACAGCCGCCTCGATGATGGCGCGGGCCTGCATTTCGGTGATCTCCGGATAGGTGATCCCGAGGCGACAGCCGCGGTGACCCAGCATGGGGTTGAACTCATGCAGCGAGTCAATCTTGGCGCGAATCGCGTCCTCGGAGATGCCCATCTTGTTGGCCATGTCCGTGACTTCCTTCGCGGAGTGCGGGAGGAACTCATGGAGCGGCGGATCCAGCAGACGGACCGTCACCGGCAATCCTTCCATCGCCCGGAAAATGCCCAGGAAGTCTTCCTTCTGGACCGGGAGCAGCTTGGCGAGGGCGGCGCGGCGCGCCTTCTCGTCCTCGGCCAGGATCATCTCCCGGACGTGGTCGATGCGGTCTCCCTCGAAGAACATGTGCTCCGTGCGGCAGAGACCGATGCCCTGTGCACCGAAGTCGCGAGCGGCCTTGGCGTCTGCCGGCGTGTCCGCGTTGGTGCGCACTTTCATGTAGCGGAAGCCGTCGACCCAGCTCATGAACTCGGCGAACTCGCCGGTCATTTCGGGCTTTACGAGCGGCTGCTCGTCCAGAATGACCTCGCCGCTTGAGCCGTTGATCGAGAGCCAATCGCCCTCATGCACGGTCACGTCGCCGTTGGTGAAGGACTTGGTCTTGTAGTTGATGACGATGTCACCACAGCCGGCTACACATGGCTTGCCCCATCCACGCGCCACAACAGCCGCGTGACTGGTCATGCCGCCTCGAGAGGTGAGAATGCCTTCTGCGGCGTGCATGCCGCCGACGTCCTCGGGGCTCGTCTCAATGCGAACCAGAATCACGCGATCACCGGCAGCCTTGCGGTTCTCGGCCTCCTCAGCAGAGAACACCACCTGGCCCACAGCCGCGCCAGGAGAAGCAGGCAGCCCCTTGGCGATTACCTTGTCGGCATAGGCCGTCACGTCCTCGAAGCGGGGATGCAGCAGCATGTCGATGTGGATCGGCTCCACGAGACCTGCAACGGCGTCCTTCTTCTCGACTAGGCCTTCCTTCACGAGGTCGACGGCAATCTTGACGGCGGCCGGACCCGTGCGCTTGCCATTGCGCGTCTGCAGCAGGAAGAGCTGGCCCTCCTGGACCGTGAACTCAATGTCCTGCATGTTCTTGTAGTGGCGCTCCAGCGTCTGGGTAGCCTCAACAAGCTGGCGATACGCGGCCGGGAACTCCTCGGCCATGCGGGAGATGTCCTCGGGCGTGCGGATGCCCGCCACCACATCTTCGCCCTGCGCGTCGACCAGAAACTCCCCATACAGCTTGTTCTCGCCGGTGGAGGGGTTGCGCGTGAAGAGCACGCCCGTGCCAGAGCCCGGACCCATGTTGCCGAACACCATCGCCTGCACGTTCACCGCCGTGCCGATCAGACCGGTGATCTTGTTGATGTTGCGGTACTTCAGCGCGCGGTCGCTGTCCCATGAGTTGAACACGGCGTTGACGGCCAGCGTCAGTTGCTCGTAGGGATCGTCGGGGAACATGTACCCCGTGTGCTTGCGATAGATGGCCTTGTAGCGGTCCACCAGCTCGCTGAGATCGTCCGCAGTGAGATCCACGTCATTCTCGACGCCGCGCTCCTGCTTGAGCGCCTCCATGGCGTGCTCGAACTGCTCGTGGTGCACGCCCATAACCACGTCACCGAACATGTCGATGAACCGGCGATAGGCGTCGTAGGCAAATCGATGGTTGCCGGTCTTCTCGGCCAGTCCTTCGACCACGTCGTCGTTCATGCCGAGGTTCAGGACCGTGTCCATCATGCCCGGCATCGAAACCGCGGCACCGGAGCGCACTGATACGAGCAGCGGATTTTCGCGGTCGCCAAATCCTGCGCCCATCGCCTGTGCGATGTGATCCACGCCCTCACGCACGTCTGCGTCAAGGCCTTCAGGCCATTGGCCTTTGGTTTCGCTGTAGTGGCGGCAGCACTCGGTGCTGATGGTGAATCCTGGAGGCACCGGCAGACCAATGGCGCTCATTTCAGACAGGTTGGCGCCCTTTCCACCCAGCAGGGCTTTCATCGACTTGTCGCCTTCGCTCTTGCCTCCGCCGAAGACGAAGACCCGCTGGGTCATCACTGCCGTGTCCGGCTCTTTCTCCACCGTTTCCATATTCCGTTCGTTTCGTTCGAGATAGTGGAGCGACGCCTCCTTTTGTCGGAAATCGTTCGCTCAAAGCGTAAGAAGATAAGGAGATGACCCGGCAGACCCTGCTTCCTGACGGACAAGAAACCATTAATGGTTAGGAAGCGCTTCCGCGGTGATCAGCGCGAGCGCGGCGGCCCTACACCGGCGGTTGCTCGTTCGCATCGAGCCTCCTGTGCCGCCCGCCTCCCCGACGGTTGTTCACGGAACGTCACCGGCGGGATCGCGTGATAGGGCGGCCTGAATAATTGAGTAGTCCGCTTCCCGTTTATGCCGCACCTGGTCGTCGTTGAGTCCCCCACCAAGGCCCGCACCATCCGACGCTTCCTGCCCAAGGAGTACCGCGTCGAAGCCAGCATGGGCCACGTCCGGGATCTCCCCGCATCGGCCAGCCAGATTCCGAAGCGTCTCAAGGGAGAATCCTGGTCCCGGCTCGGTGTCAATGTGCAGGATGGCTTCGAGCCGCTCTACGTGGTACCCCCGGAAAAAGCCAAGGTGGTTCGCGAGCTGAAGGAAGCGCTCAAGGATGCGGACGAACTCTATATCGCGACTGACGAAGACCGGGAAGGAGAGTCCATCGGCTGGCATCTGCTTGAGGTGCTCAAGCCCAAGGTGCCGGTCAAGCGCATGGTGTTCCACGAGATCACGGAGCAGGCGATTCGAGAGGCTCTCGATCACACCCGGTCGATGGACGAGTCGCTGATCGAGGCGCAGGAGACCCGACGGGTGCTGGACAGGCTGGTCGGGTATACGCTGTCGCCGCTGCTCTGGAAGAAGGTTGCCCCCAAGCTCTCGGCCGGCCGCGTGCAGAGCGTCGCCGTGCGCATCATCGTGAATCGCGAGAAGGAGCGCATCGCCTTCGTACCGGCCACCTACTGGAACATCGACGCCAAACTGCAGGCCGCGAACGGCGCGTTTGACGCTGCACTCACTCATGTTGCCGACGTGCGGATAGCTGCCGGACGCGACTTCGACGACGATACCGGGCGCCTGAAGGCGGACCTGACCAATGGAGTCGACGTGCTGCAGCTCACCGAGGAGCGCGCCAAAGAGCTGACCGCGGAGTTGGAGAAGGCGGTCTGGACCGTGAACTCCGTCGAGTCCAAGACGTCCACTCGGTCTCCTGCGGCGCCGTTCATTACCTCCACCCTGCAGCAGGAGGCGAGCCGCAAGCTTCGGCTGTCGGCCCGGGAGACGATGCGGGTGGCGCAGCGGCTGTACGAGCAGGGTTTCATTACGTACATGCGAACCGACTCGACCAACCTGTCTGCCGAAGCCATGACGGCGGCGCGCAAGGCCATCGAGTCACGATACGGTTCGGACTACCTGTTCAACGGCGGTCGTACGTACGCCAACAAGGTGCGCAACGCCCAGGAGGCTCACGAGGCCATCCGGCCGTCCGGTACGGCCATGAAGACGGCCGATGAACTCAAGCTGAGCGGTGTCGAAGGCAAGCTGTACGATTTGATCTGGAAGCGCACCGTCGCCTCCCAGATGGCCGATGCGCGCCTGCGCACGGTGACCGTTCGCATTGGAGCCGGCGAGGGCGACAACGCCTGCACCTTCCGCGCCTCAGGACGCACGATTGAATTCCCGGGCTTCATGCGCGCCTATGTGGAGGGCTCGGATGACCCGGAGGCCCAGCTGGAGGATCGCGAGTCCCCGCTTCCGGCCATGTCCGAGGGCGACAATCCGAAATGCACCGAACTGGAGGCCCGCGGCTCGGAGACGAAGCCGCCGGCTCGGCTCACGGACGCATCGCTCATCCGCATTCTCGAGAGTGAAGGAATCGGCCGCCCGAGTACCTACGCCTCCATCATCGACACCATCGTCAACCGCGGGTACGTGAAGCGGCAGGGCAGTCAGCTTGTGCCCACATTCACGGCGTTTGCGACCACGAATCTTCTCGAGAGCAACTTCGGTCAGCTGGTGGATGTCGGTTTCACGGCCGAGATGGAGCAGATTCTGGACGACATCGCCAGTGGCGAGAAAGAGCCGGATCAGTTCCTTCGCCAGTTTTATGTCGGCAGCGATGGACTGCAGACCAAGGTCGAGGAAGGGCTCGACAAGATCGACGCGCGTGCCGTGTCAGAAATCAAGCTCGAGCCCTGGCAGCCGTACAGCGTGCGAGTCGGCCGATACGGTCCGTACGTGGAGGTTCAGAAGAACGGCAACGAGGACTCGACAAAAGCCTCGCTGCCGGATGACTGGACCCCGGGAGACGTCACGGTCGAGAAGATCGAAGAGCTGATCCAGGCCGCCGACGAGGGCGATCGGGTCGTCGGAATCCACCCGGAGCACAACGTGCCGGTGCTCGTGTGCCGAGGCCCGTATGGCTACTACGTGCAGCTCGGGGAAGGGGACGGCGACGAGAAGCCCAAGCGAATCTCGGTTCCGAAGGGCAAGGATCCCGAGACCCTCGAGCTGGACACGGCCGTGGCGCTACTGGGTCTGCCCCGCCTGGTGGGCAACCACCCGGAGTCGGGGAAAGAGATTCACTCCAACATTGGTCGCTATGGTCCGTACGTCAAGCACGGATCCACCTTCGCGTCACTGACGCCGGAGGACGATGTGCTTACCGTGGACCTGGACCGGGCACTCGCCCTGATCGCCAAGAAGGAGTCGCGGAACAAGGCGCTGAAGACGGTGGGCAATCACCCGGAGGACGACGAGCCCATCGAGCTTTTCGAAGGGCGGTATGGCCCGTACGTGAAGCACGGCAAGGTAAACGCGTCAATCCCGAAGGGTACCGATCCGGATAGCGTGAGCGTGGAGCAGGCCGTCGAGCTGCTCGCAGCCCGCGCGGCGCGCAAGAAGACCAAAGGCCGCGGCCGGCGGAAGAAGTAGCGGCTCGCGAGCCGGTGGTCCGCTTGGGACCTCGGCGAGAGCCCACGGTTGTGGAATCCGGCGGCGGTAGTCCACTCGGCGCCGCGGCACCAGCCTTCCCTCCGCGCTCCGGCCGCTCGGGGCCGCGGCGCGAGCCCCGGTTGTGGAATCCGACGCCGTTGGTCCACTTAGGACCGCCGCGCGACACCCCCGATGTGGAATCCGCCTCCAGTTCTCCACTCGGCGCTCCGAGCCGGCGCCGCAGTTGTGGAATCCGCCCCCGGTAGTCCACTCCGCGCCGCGGCGCGAGCCCCCTTTCTGCGGCCCCGCGGCCCGAATCCCCTTTTTGCCCCCCGCCTGCGGCCCCGTCCGCGACGCAACCCCGCGCCCGGGGGCGGCAGGGACTCACCTACCCACGTCTGCGTCTCCCAGGTGTAGCGAATAAAGCATGCCCAGATAGGAGTCGTAGCGCTCGATATTCAGGCGCCCCTCATCGACCGCTTCCTTGACCGCGCAGCCGGGCTCATGGTCGTGGGTGCAATTGGGGAATCGGCAGTGGGGAATCAGCGGCACCATCTCCGGGAAGTAGTGCGACAGGTGGGGCGGGTCCAGCCCGATTAGTCCATATTCGCGAAGCCCCGGGGTGTCGACTACAAAGCCCCCCTGCTCGAGCGGGTGCAGGGACGCGACGGTAGTCGTGTGCGTACCCTTCCCGGTCGCGGCACTGATCTCTCCCGTGCGCAGATCCAGTCCAGGGCTGATCGTGTTCAACAAGGTGGTCTTTCCGACTCCGGAGGGGCCTGCCACGACTGAAATTTTGTCTCGAAGCGCCTTCCTCAGCTTGCGCAGGCCTTTCCCGGTCTGTGCACTTACGGCGAGCACCGGGTAACCCAACTCCTCATAGACCCGAGTCCAGGCTTTGAGCGCCTGTTTGTCGATGCGCCCATCGACCAGATCGACCTTGTTGATCACAATGCCGGCTGGCAAGGAATTGGTAGCGGCCATGACCAGGAATCGATCGACAAACCCCGGATTGAACTTTGGAAGGTCCCACGCCTGCACTACCCAGGCGAAATCGATGTTCGTGGCAATCACGTGAGCCTTGCCGATCCGCCTGCCGGCCGCGCGGCGCACCAGGCTGCGGCTCCGCTCACCGATTCCGACGATCAAGCCGGTGTCATCTGCATTTCGCCGCAAGACAACCCGGTCGCCCACAACGACGGGGCTGGTCTCTCCTCCTGCGGAAAGCCTGAACTTGCCGCGCACTTTGCACGGCACGGTTTCGTCATCCACGCGCACATCGTACCAGCTCCCGGTGGAGCGAACGACGACGCCCTGCTGTTCGGCCTCCGCTGCCAGGACGTTTAGCGGGTGCGGGAGCGGCCGACAGCCATCGCCGGCTCAGCCTCCTCCTCCCCGCTCTCCAGGGCGATGCGCTCTCCAGCCGCCGGCAACTGAGGAGTGTTCATTTGCGCCTCAATCAGCTCAAGCCGATCAGAGAGCGGCTCCGTGGCCCGCGTTACGGCACGCTCGAGCATGGTCTCCAGCTGGGACGTGGTCATGCTGGACGCTCCTCCACCTGTCGAGGTCTTGACCGACTTCGACTTTGCGTGATGGTCTAGCAGCATCTTCAGAATGGACAACGCCGTGCCGCACGTGATGGCGACAACAGCGATAATCATGATTTCGTCCGGCATGGCACGCGGCGGGAGGTGAACGACTCTCTACGATCTCGCCAGATGGCAGTTTCGGCTAACGAGAGACGACGAGCGTTTCGGCATAGTCGTCTCCCAGGAGCAGATATACGCCCGGAGCGAGCGAGGGCAGTGTCAATCGCGCCGGCCCCGGTGCGAACCGCCACTCGGCAAGCTCGCGACCCAGTAGATCGTACAGAGTTACGGAACGCGGGGTCGCGGCCTCTCCGAGAGAAACCTGCTCGCCGCCGCCAACGGGATTCGGAAAGGGCGCTTGCAGGTGCCGAACCTGGGGGTGCGGCTCTCGATTGACCCTGAACGACACGCCCGGACGCCAGCTGGAAGCCGCCATCCCGGCATCCACAGCCTGGATGGCCCACGAAAACTCACCGTCTTCCAGTCCCTCCAGCCGCAGTTCCGTTCCACGAAGCCCGCCATGGCGTACGCGGGTGCGGGCCGGGCCCGGGTAGCCCGATTCCAACTCGCCCCGCCATCCCCGACCGTCACGGATCACCACATCGTAGGTCATGGCCTCAGGTGGTGTCGAATCGTCGGAAGACGCGGTCCACCGAAGCACCACCGCATCACCGTCCTTCACCCAACTCGTCTGTCGCGGAGCGATCGGCGGCAGGTTGGACGGTCCAAGCTGAAATCGAACAAGGGCCGGACGGATTGCCCCATTTTCGCGCACGCCGGCCGCTCCTGCTCCGTTCTGGCCGTTGGCGGCCCAGTCGGCCAAGGCGCCCCAGCCTTCACGCACGTTGAGGTCGCTTCCGACCAGGTTGGCGAACCTGCCTCCCACTTCAGTCAAATTCCGTTCCACGAGCATGCGGTCCTGGTTCCAGACCAAGAGGTCAACGACGCCATCCCCCGTGACGTCGCCAGGTGCCGACCTCAATCCGGGGAGCGAGCGGAACGTGCGGCTCTCCTCTTGCGACCCGTCGGGCCGACTCATGTACGTGGTCGTCTCCACGGATGACCTGCACGAAGTCCTCGAGGGACAGTGACGGCCGACGATCTGAATATCCAGCGTGCCATCGGAATTAAGGTCCAGCACGCTCAGCCCGGCGCTCTCGACCCGCACCAACGAATCAGGCGTGGGCGCAAAACCCCAGGGCTCCTGATACCAGATTCTGGCCCTGGACCGCCCCCTGGGCACGGCGATGAGGTCGCGCATCCCGTTGCCGTCCACATCCTCCCAGACAGAGGTGCCGGCCGTGGGGTCGACAACTTGAATCCGGCCGTTTTGCAGATCAACGGCCCAGCCCTCTCCGAGAATGTCCGGACGCCCATCCTGGGTAGCGTCCCCGATCTGGAGCAAATCCCCCCCGGGGAATGGGGCGATTTCCCGCCACCCGGCACCTTCCGTCCAGTGCTGAAGGGTGCCGCTCCGCACGGCCAGTACGCCGGGACCGCGACCTGAAATGGCAGCAAAGATCGCGGGCGTATCGGGATCGACCACGCCGATTGACTGCAATTTTTGCCCGCTGGCGCGATTCCAGACAATCGCCGCCGTGTGCTCGCCAGTTCCGACGGCCTGCTCCCAACCGGTCTGGAGCAGGTCGATGCGGCCGTCGCCGTTCGGGTCGCCGAAGTCTGCACGGCCGGCCCGCTTGGCGAGAGCGGTGGTGCGCACCGATGTGCGAATCGGAATGCCGATCCGGGGGACTTCCGGGTGGGTGGTGCTGACTTCCAGCGACGCCGCGTAGTCGCCGGGCGAGAGGTTCGAAGCCGAGAAAACCACATCGACCGTCTGACGGGCGCCAGGTTGCAGCGCACCATTCCGGGGCGAGGCGTGATCCCAGAACGGACCCGCCGAGACGTCCTGCCAGGAAACGGCGGTCGTGCCGTCGTTGACCAGGGTCACCCGGATGGTGTCGGTGGCCACTTGGGGACGCGGGAACGTTTCGGAGACATAGGTGACCAACTCATCCGGCGCATCCGCCTTCAGCGGCACCTCGGCCCTCCCTTCGCCCTCCAGGGCCACGGTGCGTTCAACCCCGTCCCAGGTGACACTGAGGTTCGCTGATTGCGCGCCGGACCCGGTCGGTGCGTATTCGACGAGCAGTCCCCTGGAAAGGCGCGGATGTAACGTGGCCGAAGCGCTCGATATAACGAACGACTCGTTCGCGGACCCGAAGGACAGCTGCGCTTCGAGGTCCCGAATGCTGTGAATGGAGATGGTGCGACCGGAGCTTGTGCCCGTCTGCACCGCGCCAAAGTCCAGGGCGCGCGGCACGACCAGCACGCCCGAGGCCGCCATATCCACCGCATGATCCGCCCGCAGGGTCAGCGACGAGGCAAGACGGTCCCGAATCGACCGCGCGACCCGGCCGGACCCACGAATGGCCAGTTCCACGTCCGCGGGCGTGAAGTCGGGAGCAGCGGCGCACACCAGCGCAGCCACACCGCTGACCAGGGCTGCGGAGACGGAAACCCCTCCGCTCTCGGCAAAGCCTCCACCCAACGCCGTGCTTAGCACTTCTTCTCCAGGCGCCGCGGCATCGACTGTATTGAGTCCGTAGTTGACTCCCTCCATGAACTCTCCCGACCGAGCGACGGCCGTGACGACAATCATTCCCGGCAGGTCCAGCGCGGCCGGCCAGATATTCTTGGTCCGGTCCAGATTGAAGCTGCCGTTTCCAGCTGCGGCGACGACTACGGCACCGCGGGCAAGCAGGCGCGCGAATGCCGCATTGACCTCGCGATATTGCACCATGCTGACCCAGGAAATGTTGGCGATCTGGACACCATGCCGACCGGCGTAGTCCAGAGCCTCCGCCGCAGCAGCCAGATCCACCGATCGTGTGTGGGCTGCGATGCGGAGCGGCAGAATACGGGCTTCAGGCGCCACTCCGTACACACCGCTCCCATCGACGGCCCGAGCGGCAATCACGCCTGCCAGGTGCGTGCCGTGCCCGTGCCCGTCCATCGGATCATTGTCGTCGTCAATGAAATCCCATCCGATGAGATCATCCACAAACGTGCTCGGGTCCCCATCGAAGTCGTCGTCATCGACTCCGTTCAGATCCCCGGGGTCCAGTACCCAGCGCGAGCCGTCCCACTCCATCGTGCGACCGTCTCCATCCGCATCCTCTGCCAGATTCTGCCAGATAGCCGGGCCCAACTCCTGCCGACCCCAGTCCACGCCGGTGTCGATCATGGCCACGAGCGCACCCCCGCCCCGCGTGACCGCCCAGGCATCCTCCACGGCCAGCATCTCCGGGCCCAGTGCCCACTGGCCGGTCAGCTCAGGGTCCTGAGCGCCCACGGGAGCGACAAGACCCACAAGGAGCGTCGCTGCCGCGACGGCCCTGAAGGTGGCCTCAATCGGCAGTCGCCAGCTGCTTCTCGCGAGCCGGTTCGACCTCGGGCATGTCATTCCCGCGAGGCGTGAATGACTGTATTCCGGTGAGCTGACGGCCCAGGATGAGGCCATGGATGTCGTAGGTACCCTCGTAGGTGTTTACGCTCTCAAGGTTGACCATATGGTGCACAACGCGGTACTCGCCGGTAATTCCGTTGCCGCCGAGCATATCGCGGGCCGTACGGGCGATATCGAGCGCCGTGCCGCAGTTATTGCGCTTCGCAAGCGAAATCATGGACGGGTGCGCCTGCCCGGCATCCTTGAGCTGACCCAGCCGATGGGCGAGGAGCTGCATTTTGGTGATCTCGGTCACCATGTTCGCCAGTTTGGTTTGCACGAGCTGCATGGCACCCAGCGGGTACCCGAACTGCTTGCGCTCCATGACATACTGCAATGCCCGGTGGTAGCAGTTCTCGGCTGCTCCCAGGGAGCCCCAGACAATGCCGTAGCGCGCGTTGTTGAGACACGAGAACGGGCCCTTCAAACCACGAACCTCCGGGAATGCCATCGAGTCCGGTACGAACACGTCTTCCATGACAATCTCGCCCGTGTGCGAGGCACGCAGGGACATCTTGTTGTGCGTGACCGGCGTTGAGAATCCGTCCATGCCTCGCTCCAAAAGGAAGCCGCGAATCACGCCCGGATCAGCGGCATCCTCCTTGGCCTTGGCCCAGACCACCGCGAGGTCCGCAACCGGCGAGTTGGTGATCCACATCTTTGCGCCGTTCAGCCGCCAACCACCGTCCACGCGCAGGGCGGTGGTCTTCATGCCGCCCGGATCCGATCCGTGGTCAGGCTCCGTGAGGCCGAAGCATCCGATCAGTTCGGCCGTGGCAAGTCTCGGCAGGTATTTCTGACGCTGCTCCTCGGTGCCGAACGCCTGGATCGGGTACATCACCAGCGAGGATTGCACGGACGCAAAAGACCGGTATCCGGAGTCCACCCGCTCAAGTTCACGGGCGATGAGCCCATAGGCGGTGTAGGACGCACCAACTCCCCCGTATTCCTCAGGAATTGTCGCTCCGAGAAGGCCGAGCTCGCCCATTTCGCGGGGAATCTCGTCGTGGAAGACGCCGTCCTGGTTGCCTTCAAGCGCCCTCGGTTCCAGATGACCCTGGGCATACTCGCGCGCCGTCTCCATGATGAGCCGGTCCTCCTCGCCGAGCAGTGACTCGAAGTTGAAGGCATCCTGCGCGTTGAACGTTGGTCTGGCCATGGGGAATCCGATTGGTTAGGGCGACACCAGAGCCGCCGGAGTCAGGTAGTCAAGATACACCCACAGGCAATCGGCCCGTTCCCCGGGCGCCCTTTCCAACCCATCTTCACCGCGACGAGCGGCGCCGGGCACCGGCCGGCAGGTAGCTCGCGCTATCTTGCACGAATGTCCGCATCACCCATGGAATTCCAGCGAGTCGCCCTGCTCGGTGTCGGCCTGATCGGCGGATCGCTCGCGCTGGCGCTGAAGCGGGCTCGCCCGGGCCTGCACATCACGGGCTTCGACGAGCCCGATGTGCTGGACATTGCTCTGGAGCGCGGCGCAATAGACACACGTTCAGCGAGTGTGCCGGCAGCGGTCGAGCAGGCTGATCTCGTCATTTTGGCGACGCCGATCGGTGCTTCGATGACCCTGCTGGAAACCGCCGCCCCACATCTTCGGGATGGTGCGGTAGTCACTGACGTCGGATCGGTGAAAGGGCCCGTCCGTGCTCAGGCGCGGCGCGTTCTGCCTCAGGAGGTGACCTTTGTCGGCGGCCATCCGATGACCGGCTCCGAGCGCCGCGGGGTGGCCAACGCCGATGCCATGCTCTTTGAGAACGCGGTCTACGTGCTGTGCCCGGAGGCAGAAGAAGACGCGGCCTTCCAGGCGCTCTCAGCGCTACTGGAGGAGACGGGCTCGCGGGTGCTCGTCATGGACGCCGCGAAGCACGACGAAGTCGCCGCCAGGGTGTCGCATCTGCCACAGCTGCTGGCTGTTGCTCTCGTGAACGGGATCGCGGGCGATGAGGCCGCAGCCCGACTCGCCGCGGGCGGATTCCGCGACATGACACGCATTGCCTCGTCCCCGTTTTCCATGTGGCGGGATATTCTGGTCGGCAACGAGGGCGCCATTCTGGATGAGCTGGGCCGAATGACAGCCGACCTGCAGCGACTACGCAACCGACTGGCAGAGGGCGATGTCGATGCGCTTGCCGACTCGTTTCACCAGGCCTCGAAGATCCGGAATGCCATTCCGGCCAACTCGAAGGGATTCCTGAATCCGCTCTCTGACGTCTTTGTGTACACTCCGGACAGGCCGGGCGCCTTGCTGGAGATCATCGGCTCCCTGTCCGACTCGGACGTCGACATCAAGGACATTGAACTGCTCAAGATCCGCGAAGGCACCGGCGGCACGTTCCGCCTGGGCTTCAAGGACAACGCCTCGGCAGACCGCGCCGTGGCCCAACTAACCTCGAACGGACTCCATGCCTACCGACTCTGATACCATCGGCAAAACACCCCTTCACGGGGTCCATCTGGAGCTTGGTGCCCGCATGATGCCGTTTGCAGGTTTCGACATGCCGGTGCACTACGGCAGCATCATAGACGAGCACCATGCGGTGCGTCAGCAGGCCGGCATGTTTGACGTCAGTCACATGGGTGAAGTCTTTGTATCCGGTCCCAACGCGGAGGCTTTCATCCAGAATCTCGTGACGAATGACGTCACTAAACTCGATGACGGGAAGGCCATGTACACGGTGATGTGCCGTCCTGATGGCGGCATCGTGGATGATCTGCTGGTCTACCGATTCAAGGAGGGCGTGTACCTTCTGGTCATCAATGCCTCGAACATTGAGGGCGATGTCGCCTGGATGCGCGAAAACAACGAGGCAGGCGCCCAGATTGACGACCACTCGTCCGACATCGCCCTCCTGGCTGTGCAGGGACCGAAGGCATTCGAGATCGTATCGGAAATAGCCGGCCAGGACCTGTCCGAGCTGCCGTTCTACAGGTTCATCCGACCCGCTCCCGGCACCTTCCTGGGCTGCGACAAGGTGATTCTGTCGCACACGGGTTACACCGGGGAGAAAGGACTAGAGATTTACGTCGAGGCGGAGTCTTCGCGAAAGGTCTGGGATGCGGTCATGACCGCCGGCGAGAAGCATGGTCTCAAGCCGGCCGGACTGGGCTGTCGAGACACGTTGCGCCTGGAATCAGGCTTCTGTCTCTATGGTAACGACATCACCCTGGACACCAATCCCCTCGAAGCCGGCCTTTCGTGGCTGGTCAAGTTCGATGCGGGCGATTTCGTGGGCAGAGATGTCCTGCTCGCGGTCAAGGAGGCCGGTATGCAGCGACGGCTTGTGGCCTTCGTGATGCAGGAACGCGGCATTCCCCGGTCCGGCTGCGACATCGTGGATGCTGACGGTGTGGTGATCGGCCGGGTGACATCGGGCACGCAGTCGCCGACTCTCGGTCAGGGAATCGGCATGGGCTACGTACCCAACACACCGGAATACCGGTCGCCGGGTAGCGCGATAGGCATTCAGGTTCGCAACCGTGTATTGCAGGCTCAGGTAAAGAAGGCTCCCCTGCACAAGTAGGAGCACCACAAGCAGCCCCCCAACCGTGTTTGCCCACAACATCGAGGTTTTCCTGACCGCCTCCAACATCGCAGATGACGATGTGAGAGGTCGCACCGTTGTGGCCATGGACGTCCTGCGCGCCAGCACGACCATCATCCATGCGCTGGCAGCGGGGGCGCGAGAGGTTATCCCGGTGCCGGATATGGGTGAGGCGGGCCGTATTGCGGCGGCCCTCGATCCGGCGAGCTACGTACTGGGAGGCGAGAAGGACGGCAAGCCCATTGAGGGGTATGGACTCGGCAATTCGCCCCTGGACTACTCGGGCGATGCCGTTTCCGGCAAGACGGTCATCCTCAGCACGACAAACGGCACACCGGCCATCCTCGCGGCCGCGGAGGCCGATGACGTGCTCGTCGGCGGATTTGTGAACATCAACGCAGTGGCGGACGCCGTCCGTGCGCTACAAGCCCCGCTCACCATTGTGTGCGCGGGGTGGAAGAACCGGGTCGCCCTTGAGGACACCATGTGCGCCGGCATGCTCATCGACCTCCTGCTCGAAGGTCACAGTCCGGCAAACCTGGCAGACACCGCCTACATGGCGCTCTGGCAGTACCGCCACGATCAGGATGCGATTGACGTGCCCATCGGCCGCTGCAACCATGCCCGCCGGCTGGAGCAATTGGGCCACGGCGCCGACGTGGCGGAGAGTATCCGCATCGACGCCGTACCCGTGGTGCCACACCTCAGCGAGCGTCGCCTGGTGCCCTGGAGCGCTGCCGATCCCACGCTTTCATCAGGCGAGTCGTCGCCGTAGGTTTCCCGCATGGCATCCACAGTCAAGAAGCGCAGCGCTTCGAAGAAGGCGTCTTCCGGAGACCAGCCATTCGTCACCGGGCAACGCAAGCGTGAGATCCTGGGGCTGATCCTGCTTGTGGTGTCGGCTCTCCTGCTGCTCGCCATTGTGTCCTACGAGCCGCTCGATGACCGACTTGCCCGCCGATTCTCGCTGGATGCCCTGCTGGACCCGGGCGACGATCGGGCCTTGAACGCCTTGGGGCTCACGGGCGCCTGGCTGGCCCGGTTGATGGTACCCCAGTTCCTGGGTTACTGCTCAATTCTGCTTCCGCTGCTGCTGGGCAGTTGGGGCTGGATCTGGTTTCGAAATCGCGTAGCGCTGTACCTGCCGCTGGTAACCTGGCTCGTCCTGGGCGGCGCCGTCTTTCTTTCCACGCTGTTCGGATGGGTCGGGTTGGTCAGCGAGGCGGACATGACGCCTTGGGCAGGGGCCGTCGGCCTCGGTCTGGCGGGCTGGATGGATCAGGTATTCGGCCGGCCCGGATCCTTCGGGTTGATCGTGCTGCTGCTTTCGGTGACCGTGCTCCTGATCATCGACAGAGATATCCAGCGATCGCTGGATCGCGTCGAGAACTTCTTCATAGGCGTCGGCAAGCGCTTCAGGAAGGGTTGGGAGAACTACACCATCGACCGGTTGGAGCGAAAGGAAGTACGCAAGGAGGCGCTTGCCGAACGCCGCAAACAGCGAGACAACGCCCGGGAGACGGCAGCGTCACAGGCGAAAACCGGCGTCGCTGCTCCGGCCACACCAGAGCCGAGGTTCAACTCTCCGCGCGAGGCTGAAGTGATGCCTCCGCCCGCAAAGGCCGTCCCTCCCCAGCCTCCCAGAACGCCCGTCCCTTTGCCACCGGCGGCCGACGCCGATGTGGCCATTCAGGTAGCCCAGCGGGTACAGGAAGAGCGCGCGGACGACCTTCCCTCCAAGGGTATGAGGTCACCCTTCCGGATGCCTCCGCTGGATCTGCTCGACAGCAGCGATGCGAGTGATGCCGAAATCGACCACGAGGAGCTCGAGGAAAACAAGCGCATCCTGCTCGACAAGCTGAGCACCTACAGCATCGAGATCGTCGAGATCAAGGCCATCATTGGGCCGACCGTCACGCTCTACGAACTCACGCCGGCGCCCGGAGTCAAGATCTCCCGCATTACCGCCCTGGAGAATGATCTGGCGATGGCCATGGCGGCGCCGGGTATCCGAATGATTGCGCCGATTCCCGGCAAGACGGCCATCGGCGTAGAGATACCGAACCGGCACCGCGAGCTCGTAAGAATCCGGGATGTGATCGGCACGGCTCGGTTCCGTGACAACGAGATGGAACTGCCACTGATTTTGGGCAAGTCCATTGAGGGTGAAGTGGTGCTGCAGGACCTCACCAAGCTGCCGCACGGGCTCATAGCCGGGGCAACGGGCTCCGGCAAGTCGGTGGGGCTGAATACGTTTATCGCCGGACTGCTGTACGCGTGCTCGCCGGACGATCTCAAGTTTGTGATGATCGATCCCAAGAAGATTGAGTTGTCTGCCTACAGCCGGATTGCTTCCCACTACGTCGCCATGCCGCCCGAGGCGGACACGCCCATCATCACGGACGTGGCCCAGGCTTTGGGAACGCTCAAGAGCTGCGAACGCGAAATGGAGGAGCGATACGACCTGCTCTCCGCGGCACGAGTGCGCTCCATTCGTGAGTACAACGAGCGTTTTGACGGCGGCACGCTGGACCCCTCCGACGGTCACAAACATCTGCCCTACATCGTCGTCGTCGTCGACGAACTGGCCGACCTCATGATGACCGCCGGCAAGGACATCGAAGCGCCCATCGCCCGTCTGGCCCAGATGGCCCGCGCGGTCGGCATCCACCTGATTCTTGCCACGCAGCGCCCGTCCGTCGACGTGATCACCGGACTCATCAAGGCCAACTTCCCGGCGCGAATGGCCTACCAGGTGGCCTCCAAGATCGATTCCCGCACCATTCTCGATCAGAACGGCGCTGAGGGACTGGTCGGCAACGGAGACCTGCTGTACATGCTCGGCAGCAAAATCATCCGCCTGCAAGGCCCCTACGTTTCGCTTGAGGAAATCGACCGCGTCACCCAACACATCGGCGAGCAGCGTGGTCCGGGACCTTATGTACTGCCGTCCATTGAGCAGGACGGCGGCATGGGCGGGCCTGGTGGCGGGTCCGGCGGCACGGACCGGGACGACCTGTTTGAGGAGGCTGCACGCATCATCGTTCGCAGTCAGCAGGGATCCGTTTCCCTCCTTCAGCGCAAGCTCTCGGTCGGATACTCGCGAGCCGCGCGTATTGTGGACCAGTTGGAGGATGCCGGCATTGTAGGGCCGTTTGAGGGATCCAAGGCGCGCCAGGTCCGGGTTGCCGACGAGATGGAACTGGACGCACTTCTCCGTTCATGAGCCTGCTCGGCATTCTGGGGGGCGGCCAGCTGGGTCGTATGTCCGCGCAGGCGGCAATTCGTTTGGGATTGTCTGTGCGCACGTTGTCTCCGAAGCCGGCTGGGCCGGTGGAGGCTCTCGGCGAGGCCATGGTCGGAGATTGGACGGACCCGGACGTGCTGCAGCGCTTTGCGGAGGGTTGCACTGCCGTTACCGTGGAGAGCGAGTGGGCTCCCGCGGAGCACCTGCGGCCGGTCTTGCCGTCGGGAGTGCGTCTCTATCCGACCCCGGAGACGCTGCGCATCATCCGGCACAAGGGCCGCCAGCGCTCTGCCATGCACAAGGCCGGCATCCCCGGCGCCGATTTCCGGCGGTGTGCCTCAAAGGAGGACGCCGGGAACGCCGCCGAATCGTTTGGCTATCCCGTGGTTCTCAAGCGTTATGAGGGTTCGTACGACGGGTATGGGAACGGCATTGCGCACTCCAGAGACGACATAGAAGACATCTGGGATCGCCTTTCCGGCCCGGATGGATTGCTTGTCGAGGCGTTTGTGCCTTTCAAGCAGGAACTGTCGGTTCTGGTCGTGCGGCGAGAGACCGGAGACATGGTCAGCTATCCGCCGGCGTACACCGAGCAGAAGAACGCACGCTGCCACGCCGTCGTCGTGCCGGCAAACATCTCCCCGGAGACCGCAGCGCGAGCGGACGAAGTCGCGCGCGCGGCAGCGGAAACCGTGCAGAGCGTCGGTGTGCTGGGCGTCGAGCTTTTCGAGACCGAGGACGGCCATATCCTGCTCAACGAACTGGCACCTCGGCCCCACAATACCGGGCACTACAGCATCGAGGGCAGCCACACCTCACAGTTCGAAAACCACGTCCGCGCGGTGATGGGCCTTCCCCTCGGGGACCCTGGACTACGCGTTCCCTGTGCCGTCATGATCAACGTGCTCGGTACCCGCAGCGGAGCCGTGTCGCTTGAAACGCTTCCGGACGCCCTGGACGTCCCGGGAGCCGCCGTGCACATCTACGGCAAGAAGGAGGCGCGGCCAGATCGTAAGATGGGCCATGTCACGGCGACAGGATCCGATCCCGCGGAAACCAGGGCCAGAGCCGAAAAGGCCGCATCGCGCATTATCCTTTAGCAGCCAAGCACCTCGACAAGACATGGCACAAGACGCACCACGTGTTGGACTGGCGATGGGCAGCGAGTCCGACTGGCCGGTTATGGAGGCCGCCTCGGATATTCTGCATGAGTTTGGCGTGGCGTTCGAAGCCCGCGTGCTCTCCGCTCATCGCACGCCGTCCGCCATGCAGTCGTACGCCGAAGAGGCCGCCGGACGCGGCCTGAAGGTGATCATAGCCGGGGCGGGCGGCGCGGCCCATTTGCCGGGCATGATCGCAGCATCGACCACGCTTCCCGTCATTGGCGTGCCCGTGCCGACCCGCAACCTCAAAGGAATGGACTCCCTTCTGTCGGTGGTGCAGATGCCGGGGGGTGTCCCGGTGGCGACCGTGGCCATCGGCGGTGCCAAGAACGCCGGACTGCTGGCCGTGCAGATCCTCGCCACCTCGGATGAAGGGCTCGCGGCAGCGCTGGCCGCCTACAAGGAGTCGCTCAAGGAGCTGGTGGCGGGCATGGACGCGCGCGTGTCGGAGGCGGCCGGGAAGTAGCGAGCGCTCGGCAGCGCGCAGCCGGCGCAGTCGGGGCGCGTGCGGCCTTTTTGGGCCTCGCGCGGCCGGCGCAGTCGGGGTGCGTTCGATCTTTTTGGCCTCGCGCGGCCGCCGGAGTCGGGCCGCGTTCATCCTTTTTGGCCTCGCGCGGCCGCCGCAGTCGGGCCGCGTTCACCCTTTTTGGCCTCGCGCGGCCGCCGCAGTCGGGCCGCGTCCACCCTTTTTGGCCTCGCGCGGCCGCCGCAGGTTCCATTTCGGGCCGCATTCAACCTTTCAGGCCAGAAACAGCCGCCGCAGGTTCCATTTCGGGCCGCATTCAACCTTTCGGGCCGGAAACGGCCGGCGCAGGTTCCATTTCGGGCCGTGTTCAACCTTTCAGGCCAGAAACAGCCGCCGCAGGTTCCATTTCGGGCCGCATTCAACCTTTCGGGCCGGAAACGGCCGCCGCAGGTTCCATTTCGGGCCGTATTCAACCTTTCGGCTCGGAAACAGCCGCCGCAGGTTCCATTTCGGGCCGTATTCAACCTTTCGGCTCGGAAACAGCCGCCGCAGGTTCCATTTCGGGCCGTATTCAGCCTTTCAGGCCGGAAACAGTCGCCGCCAGCACGCCCGGCCGGCCCTCGGGTCACGCACGGCCGCAGGCACGCACAGCCGGCCCTCGGGCCCACGCACACCCGCCGCACGCCTCGCACGGCCCAGCCCTCGGACCCGCAAGCCGCCACACCGCGCACCGCACCGGCAGGCACCGGCGCCCCCCCGCACCGGCAGGCACTAGCAGGGCAACGCCACAAGCCCCCCTACTCCAGGAACAGCTCCCGCTGTCGGGTGACTTCCTGGCCGGTCTTGCGGTCGGTGACCGTCAGCGTGAGCGTGTAAAGGCCCGTCTCCTGGTTCGAGGCATCCAGTATGAGGTACTGGCCGTCGGTCGTGGATGCGATCGAGGTCGGCAGGCTGACGGAAACGCCGCGATCCCCGCCTCCGAACACGCCACGTACCAAACGACCCACGCCAGAGCCACGGTCCTTGGGCTCGAGCTTGGCGGTTACTTCGTAGTTGGCCCGCCCATCGCCCGAGACATCCAGGTTGTAGACCTCGAAGTACAGGTAGATGGGGTTGGTGCGGCCGAATACACTCCAGGGCGCAGGCGTGATTGAGAAGCCGTTGCGCACCACGTCGGAGCCTACAAGGGGCCGACCGTCCTCTGTCTCTTCGGCGCGGTAAGCCAGCATGATGTCACTCACCGAGAGCCGATCGGTGTCGAAGTTGGGGATGTCAACCTCCCGCCTCTGAACCGCAACGGTGCCGCCCGAGGTGGTCTCGAATTCGACGCTCACGTCGACTTTGCCGGGAGGCACGGTCACGGTTTCCGAATCTATCCAGAGGTTCGCCTCCTCAAACTGCACAATCTGGTCGGTACGCAGTCCATAGATGGTGCGTCTGCGCTCCGCCAGAATGTCGCGATCCTCTGAGATCACGAACGTGCCGGCGTTGGCGGTGACATTGATCATGTCCCCCTGGTTGCCGAATTCCAGGATCGGGATGCCGTAGTTCACCACCAGATCGGCACTGCCCGCCGAGCCACGGAAGGCGGAGACCAGATATGGCAGCTCAATCTGTCTGCCAGGGGCCTCGTAATCGTACCGGTCCGGCGTGCGACGGATGGTTTCCGCCGCCTTGATGGTGTAGTCATTCACCCACGGCACGGCGCCCTGCGAGAGGTCAGCCGCGGACGGACTGAACATGCGGTATTCGCCGTTCCGGAAGGGGTCCTCGAAGACAAACTTGAAGTCCCCGTAGTCCCAGATATTGAATGTGTTGGCCTCATCTCCCAGATCAAAGTCGGTCCCCCGCTGAGCGACCTGGAGTACCAACCGGGTCCCCGGCTGCGTCGGGTCATTCTGGTCGACACCGTTCTGGCCAGGGGCGCCTCGCTGCACGCCGGAAGTGGATTTGGGAATGATCACTACGTCACCCTGCGGCACCCCATACCGCACCAGGATGGAACCGCGTTCGGTGTCCCACCCGCGCAGATCCATTTCCTCGGAACCGTAGAGCAGGTCGGCGTAGGTCAGGCGGGAGTAGTGCTCGAGCTTGCGCTCGTTGTACGGAGTCAGGTAGCGCGGGTCCTTCGACGTCCAGTAGCGGGCGGCGTATCCGGTCGGATCCTCCCGATAGCGCCGTTTCTCGTCCTCCGGCATCAGGAATTCGATGTTGTCAAAGGCTCTCCGGGTGCCATCGTCCATGCTCTCGAACGACGACTCGAAGGCCTTCGCCGCGGCGTCCAGATTTCCGAAGCGGTGGTGCGCCAGGCCCAGGTAGGTCCACAGTTCGGGATCCTCGGGGAAATAGACGTACATCTGCTGGAGCATGTCCAGCGCATCCTGCCACTCTCCCTTCAACGCATAGATCTCCATGAGACGGTCGTAAACGCGCCTGTTGCGCGGATCGGCGTCGAGGGCCTTGAAGAGGTGAAACACTGCGCGGTCGTAGGCCTGCTGGGCACGACCCGAGAAATCGACAACAGGAATGCCCTGGTTTGCCAGCGTCTCGACATCGAATTCGTCGGCCATGAACACCGACTCGGGGTTCAGCGAAGGCAGGGCACTGAGCTGTTCCATCCCGGCCACCGGAGGCAACTCGTCCAGGTTCTGTAGCTCGGCCTCGATCCGCTGCATTTGACGGATCTCATCTACCAGCGCACCGGCGATCGGGTCGAGTTCACGCCGCGCACGATACGCGTACTCGTTGAACTGCACCGTGGGGTACATCAACGCGTTCCGATACCGCCAGAAGTCCCGGATGTAGCTGCTGCCCAGCTCCTCGTGAGCAAACGCATTCGTGGAGTCAAGCTTCAGGATGTCCCGGGCCAGATCCCGCCGCTGCGCCTCGCGCACCTTGTCGGTGAGAAAGAAGCTGGAATCCTCACCCAACTGCTGCATGCGCGCCGTCAGGTACTTGACGTTTTCGGGCTCGATTTCGAGGGCCTTGTCCAGCTCTCGACCGGCCCGCTTGACGTCCTTCAGATCTGTCTCGAAGTAGATCCGGGCCAGCAGGAAATGAGCCTCGGCATTGGTGTCGTCCTGTTCGACTGCGCGCTGAAACGCCTGCACGGCCTCCGAGTGACGGCCTTCCCGGAAAGCCAGAATGCCCTCCACCATGGGATCCGAGCTCGACTGGGCCCATGCCGGGGGAATCGCCGCACCGGCGAGCAAAAGGACAACAAGAAGAAAGCGGACCATGTCTAGTCTGCGCGGTTTGCGCCGTATAACCTCAACCGAATGCAACGCGATCGTGGGGAGCTTGATTCTGCAAACGTATCCGCATGTAGCGGCGTGTGGGCGAATGGTGTGAATCGCGGGCTAAACCGATCCTCCTGGGTCACTCCGCGCTACTCATTGGCAAATCCGGCCAAGCGAAGCACCGCTGCCTCCGGCAGGGTACTGGTACGTTCGTGATACCCGGCGCCGACGAAGCCAAACCCGTTGTCCACGTTGGAGAAAACCCCTGGTTGCACAAGGACTTCCGTGACGAACCGGCCACCCGGAGGCGACCACTCCTCTGTAGCAATGAAGGCTTCCACGACAAGATCCAGCAGGACGATGGGATCTGTGCCGGGCTGAAGCCCCGTCACCGAATAAAGCACCCCAATATCCCTGGACAGATCGACCGCCATGGACCACGTGGTGCCCTCTCTCGTCAGACTGCCGTCGTAGATGACGGGGATCGTCCACTGAAACGGCGGGCGCGTGGACTCGAACCGGTAGAACACCCGCGGCGACAACACCTGTTCGGCGCCGGTGAACGCCACCGGCATGCGCACGTTGCCGAGCACCCCGTCCGCCTGACCAAGCGTCAAATCAGCCTTGGCTGGGGTCGTCACCTGAACGGAGGTGAGCCGCCCCCTAGCGTCCTCCGCTTCGATGACGTACGTGGTCTGAAAAGCGGGACGGATCCGGGCCTGAAAAACGTGTCCGATCGAGCCGTCCCAGTACCGAACCACCGAATCCGCAAAAGCGGTCGTGCCCCCCGGCCCAATCAGACTGATGCGCGCTTCGAGCGGCGTCGTATCGGTGACCTCCAGAATGTCCTCGATCGGGAAAACGCGCAGGGACTGCCTGTCCGATCCGGGATCGACATACCCGTAGAGCGTGAAGGCCCGCTCGGACTCCAGCACCGGATCGACGGCCTCATCACAGCCCATCAGGAAGACGAGGCATGCTATGACAACCCAGCTCCTCATTGCCCGAACGCGTACTTGGCTCCGAAGGTCGGGATCAGCGGCAACTGATTGCGGCGGGTCAAGGTGAATGTGTCCAGGTAGAACAGATTCTGCCGGTCGTACACATTGATCAGCCCCGCCTGCAGACTGAGTGTGCCCCCGGGCGTGACAAAGCGTCGCTCCGCGCTCACGTCCAGCCGGTGGTAGGTCGGCAGCGTGCCGTTGTACGGGCGTTCGTAGATCACACGCCGATTCCCTGGCTCCGAGTAGAGATCCACCGGCCGGTCCATAAGCACAAACCCGTCAAAGCCGAGTGCGCGACTGTACGGCAGGCCGGAGCCAAACTGCCAGCGGGCGGACAGCTCGAAGCCCGAGGTCCGGTACGCGCCGAGCACGTTGATCTGATGACGCCGGTCGTGCGGCGGTCTGTATTCGATCTGGTCCTGTCCGAACCACAGCGAGAGCGTCGGCTGCCCGGCCTTGTACGTCACGGCCGACAGCCCGTAGCTGAGCGAGGCCAGGAAGCGAGTGCCCCGTGCCTCCAGGCGGACATCGCCGCCCCAAACGGTGCCCTCCGCCGTCTGCAGGGTCGTCGTAAATCGCGGCAGGGACGTCCACTCCGGTACAAAAAGGCCCTTCAGACGCTTGTGATAGGTCTCGACACCAACGTCCAGCCGGTCCCCGATCTGACGCCCATACCCCAGAATAAAGTGGGTGGCGGAGGGCACGCGCGGCCAGGGTACAGCCGCCCAGGCGGTGAATACGCCGGCCGCATCCCGCTGGTCGGTCAATCCGATCACCTCCTGGTGATAGACGCCGAACGCGCCGCTGAAACGATCCCTCTCCCGATTCCAGGCAACCCGCACCCGGGGCTCCACGAACACGTTCGACTTGCTGGGAAAGTTGTGCACGCGCAGCCCGGCAGAACCCTCGACGCCGTTGCGAAAACGCATGGACGGCTCCACGTAGAAGCCGACCTCGGTCAGGAATTCCTGCTGGATGAACACGTTCTGGAACAGCCCGCCGAGCTCACTGGACAGCTCCATGGATCGCGCAAAAATACCCCAGCCGATCTCAAGATCACCGGCGAAGTGGGTGACGTTGGCCGTGGTGTTCACGGTGCCGAGACGACCCTGTCGAACAGGATCATTCGGGTCGCCCACCGCGGTCTGAAGCCGCGAGTAGGACACCAGAAATTCAGCCAGCACCGGAAAGACCCTCGGTAGGACCAGATAGCGCAGCCCGTAGGCCTGATTCCGCCAGCTTGCCACGTCCTGAACGGTCGAACCGGGGGCCTGAAAGGCGCTGCCCACCTCGCCTTCGTCGAACGTGCGCAGCATCGTGAGCGATAGCTGACTGTTGCTGCTGACTATGCCGTGCACCTTGGCAAACAGATCCCCGAAATCGAACGGCAAGGGCTCATCGACCAGATTCTCGGCCCCGTATTGCATCACGCTCCGACGACTCGAAACCAGAAACGAGAGCCGGTCATCAGCGATCGGCCCCTCAAGCATGGCGCTCGTCACAAACGGAGCCGCCGATAGCGCACCGGCATAGCGGCGCTTGCTGCCCGTGCGACTCTGCACATCGATTACGGACGAGATCCTGCCTCCGTAGGCACTGCCGTATCCGCCCGCATACACATCGACCTGATTCAGAATGTCGGAGGGAAACGCGGAAAAGAAACCGAGCACATGGAAGGGCTGGTAGACCCACATGCCATCCAGAAGCACAAGGTTCTGATAGGGCTCCCCGCCCCTCACAAACAGCTGGCCGCCCCGGTCACCAACCGTAACGAGGCCCGGAATAGCGGTCAGGTAGTTGATGAGATCCCCGGACACATCTGGAGACGGCACTAGAGCCACATCTGCCGGTCGCACGGAGACCCGCCCGGCGTCAACCCGCGCCAGTCCTGATTCCCGGTCCCCCTGCACCATCAACTCATCCAGCAGCTCTCTGGTAGCCTGGAGCCTGTAGTTGCGCAGCAGAATCTGATCCTGCCCAACCTCCAGCGTATCCACCACAGGCAGGTAGCCGATGAACGAGACGGTCAGCGTGTAGGTGCCCGAAGGGAATCTGGACAGGGCAAAAAATCCGTCGCGGTCGGTGGCCGATCCGGCGACAAGCAGCGTGTCCTGCCTAAGCACGACGGTCGCACCCTCCAGGGGCTCCCCATCTGTCGCGTCCGTGATGAACCCGCGCACCACCTGCGCCTGCGCACCTGGCGCAGTCGCTAGCAGTGTCAGAAAGAGCGCGGCGACGCCTGCGGCCCTTCTAGTTGAATCGTACGCGCGTCGTAGCCTCAACCGCCGTCTGCGCCACCCGGTCTGTGATTGTGAGCGTGAGAAGATAGTCGCCGCCCTCCCGGCTCTCGCGTTCCAGAAGCAGGTATTCCCCGATACTGGCCTCAGAGCCACTCGAACGGAAGCCAGCGCCCACCGAGTCGTTTCCGCGCCTCAGCATGCGGGCCAGCAGGGGTCTGCCCTCGTCGGCCTCGGATCTCAGGGTAGCCGTCACCTCGTAGTCCGTGCGTCCATCCGGACCGGGCGACAGGCCGTACACCTCGAAGTAGGCGTACACGGGGGCGTCGTCCTCGAACGTGTTGTCGGGCGATGGAAAGATTGCCAGTCCGTCGCGATTCCAGAGGCCTTCTGCGACCTCGCCCTCCTCGATCAGGTCCGCCAGCAGCACGCTCGAAACAGCGAAGGATTCGACCGGTGCCCGCGCGGGCTCGTCCGTGAATACCACGGTCCTCGCCGGACCCTGCAACGTCGCAGGAGACACCGCCTCAAGCCGGGCAAGCAGCGGGCCAGGAGCCGCCATCGGAACGCTCGCCGCCTTGACGAAGGGGCTGCCCTCCTGCCAGGGGCGCACGCCGGGGTCACCCAGTGATACCATGCGACTGCCCGAATCGAGCACAAAAGCGGCCCGATCCGCATCGCCGAGGCCATCCGGCACGATGCCCGCCATAACGACGTCATAGCCGCGACTTGCACGGAATACCGACACCTGCATCGGCAGGATTTCCCAACTTGGCTCAATCAGCAGCGGGATGTCGCGAAAACGCTGCCTGGCGAGCAGGACGTAGTCGGCGCTTCGCAGCTCCGTGTCGCCGCGCCAACCCTCAAATGCCCGGCTCCGAGGCGCGTAGTAGGACCATTCGCCCGTGCGCGCCAGATCCATGAATCGAAAGTCGAAGCCGTCATACAGGAAAACGGCGTAGCGGTCCCAGCCGCCAGCCGCGCCGGCAGGCGTATCCCCGCCGGTGTACTGCATTTCGCCAACCGGCATCCCATACCGCACGATGACACTGCCGGGGTTGGTGTTCGCACCCGGCTCGCCCTCATACGGATTCCCGAATCGAACGTCTGCGTACACCCAGCGCACCACGTGCTCCGTCAGACGCTCATTGTCCGGAGTCAGGGCGATGGGGTCCTGGTCTCTCCACCAGGACTCGGCGTCCTCCGGAAGCCGTTCCTCTGTTGAAAGTACTCGGGCCGGATTCAGCAGGTCGTGCCGCTCTCCGGGTGCCAGCAGATCCAGACCCACTTGCGCCAGGGTCGCCGCCGCCTCGGCGCGGCCCTCCCGATCTGCCGCCAACGCACCGGTCAAATAGCCCAGGGCGTGGTCAGGCCGCACTCGCCGGAACGCCGATGCGTCCTCTGACAGCGCGGGCCAGTCATCCGTGCCGATGTGTATTTGTGCCAACTGCCGGAGTGCGAAAGCTCCGACCTCTTCGGAGCCCAATGCACGCCGCAACCTGGCGAGGGTGGTGCGCATGAGGCGTCCGTCGGGCCGCGCGGACGCGACCGAAATGTCGACGGTTTCACCTCGGTAGCGCTCGCTGAATCGGACCCCCGGCCCGGTGGCTCGACTCCCCGCCGCGGCCCGGCCCGTGAGCCAATCCGCGTTGGTCCCGGCCGGTACTTTCGCACGATGGGCGCGACGCGCCAGCTCACGCGCATCCTGCGTACCGAGCAGCAGATTGGCGCCTACGTCCAGTGAGTCACGACGCAGCAGGGCACGTGCTCGGGAGCGGTTTCGAGCCGATCTGGCGGGCCCGAGCAGAGCACCCGTGCCGTACTGGGTGGCCCAGAGTGCCAGTCCCCGGTATCCCTGGTGGTGATCCTCGACGGCGTGGCTGAGTGCCTCTGCGGCTCCGGGCACATTGTCCGATCGGAGGGCCTGGAGTCCGTGCTCGAGCCAGGCGTCCGCCAGTCCGGGGGCGTTCGCCGGAACCTGCCGCAGGCACACTGCCGGCTGATCCTCGGTGAGGCACTGCGCCGCCGTGCGTTGGGCCTGCACGGGGAGCGACGATCCGACCAGGATCAGGGCAATCAGTATGGCGGAGGGGCGCAGCACTACGGTGCAGACCCCTGAATTCGGGCTTCGGTTTCCCACCTCGGCGGCAACGGCCGTCAGGTCCCGCTGAGTGGGCTCTGGGGCTCGGTGAGCCGTGGGGCGGACCAGATGCCCCCGAACGGGACGGACCCGCGATGGGCGATGGGCTCCGATATGGGATCCGGGGGCGCTATTCCACCTCAGGGGCCGCCGAGACCGCCCCGACATGGAATCCGGGGGCTCCATTCAACTCGCGGGGCCGACGAAACCGCCCCTACATGGAATCCGGGGGCGTTATTCCACCTCCGCGGCCGCCGAGACCGCCGAGACCGCCGAGACCGCCGAGACCGCCGAGTCCGCCGAGACCACCGAGACCGCCAAGGCCGCCGAGACTGCCGAGACCGCCCGGCTACTCCGCGTGCCCGCCCTTCTGGATCCGGTCCAGTCGCCGTTTGGACTCGCGCTCCGCAATGTCAGCGCGCTTGTCGTAGAGCTTTTTACCCTTGCCGAGACCAATCTCCAGCTTGGCTCTTCCGTTGGAGAAGTACAGCCGCATCGGCACGATGGTGTACCCCTTCTGCTGGGCGGCCTTGTCGAATCGATCGATCTCCTTCCTGTGCAGCAGCAACTTGCGCGGACGGAGGGGATCGTGATTCATGCGATTCCCGAAATCATACGGCGCGATGTGACACTGCATCAGGTACATCTCGCCCTGCTTCACCTGGCAGAACGCCTCCTGCAGGTTGGCCTTTCCGGCCCGCAGGGATTTGACTTCGGTGCCCAGCAACTCCATGCCGGCCTCCAGGCGCTCGTCGATGTGATACTCGAAGCGCGCCTTGCGATTGGAAACGACGGTCTTGGTACCGTCGCCCATCAGAGCTGGGGGTCGCGCTGGTCCGAGCCGATGTCGGCGCCTTCCGGAATCCGGGCCGTGCGCACCTCCTCGATGTCCGAGGTCAGCCCGTAGTAGTACAGGTGCGTGCTGAGCTCGGTAAGGCTTGCCGTAGCTATGTCGTCGAAGCGGAATCTCGGCAAACCCATGCCGTCCGAGCCGGGGTTTGTGCCGTCCAGATCGTCCGAGGATTCCACCGAGGCCGCGGCCGCCCTGAGGACACGAATGGTCCCCGCGTCCAGTTCGCCGGCCCTCATCATGAAGAGGCCCCAGACCATGGGGTAATTGGTGAGCTCGTACCACTCCTCTCCGAGGTCCAGTCGGAGCGCGTCGCCGCTACCCCCACCACCTCGCTGGAGCCGGGCCTGGTCCGGGTGGGCATCGAGCACCGGCTGCACCGACATGCCGTAGTGCTCATGAAGAACGATCCGTGCAACCAGCGATTCCAGCCCGTCGGGGTTCCAGGTAACCAGATGCTCCGGTTGTCCCTCAAAGCCCTCCGGCAGCAGAATGGCGAGGTGCGGCGTGGACCACGATCCGTAGGCCACCGCGGGGATCAGTTCAAAGTCGTCTCGGTCGGCCGCCAGGGCGCGATGGGTCGGCACGAGCGCCAAGTCGGTGAGTCCGGCCTGAAGACGCTGCTCGGCCATGTCACGTTCAACGAACGCCACGTCCGTCTCGGGTCCCTGCAGCGCTTTTCCGAAGGCGCGCAGCTGCGGTTCGTCCCAGACCGATATGCGGAGAATGGATGCTTCCATACAAACACGGAACAGACCGCCGACGAACCCGCCGGCGGTCTGTCCCTCTGACGCTTGGTTCCCGGTTAGCGGGTACGCTTCTCGCGGATGCGGGCGGCCTTGCCGCGACGCTCACGCATGTAGTACAGCTTGGCGCGGCGAACGCGACCATGCCGGATCACTTCAATCTTGGCGATCTTCGGCGAGTGGATCGGGAAAATGCGCTCGACACCGACGCCGTTGGACACCTTGCGGACCATGAACGTGCGACGTGCGCCAGAGCCCTTGAGTGCGATGACCACACCCTGGTACTGCTGGATGCGCTCTTTCTCGCCCTCGATCACGCGCACGTGCACGTTGACCGTATCTCCGGGGGCGAACTCCGGGATGTCGTCCCGCAGCTGGGTACCCTCCACGAGGGCCATCATATCTGTGGCCATTTCGGACCTCCAGTAATCTTTGGTTTTCAGTTCGTCTTGGCAGAGGCTGGCTCTGCCAGGCTTTCGAGTAGATCCGGCCGTCTGTGCCGGGTCTTCTCCAGTTTCTGTGCTTCCCGCCACCGGGCTACTGCGCTGTGATCACCGCTGAGCAGCACGTCGGGAACGCGCATGCCGCGGTAGTCGGCGGGGCGGGTATAGACCGGGGCGTCGAGCAGACCGTCCTGGAAGCTGTCGGAAAGAGCAGATTCCGCGTCGCCCAGGACGCCGGGGATCAGACGAACGAGCGCGTCTACAAGCACCAGTGCGGGCAGTTCCCCCCCACTGAGCACGTAGTCACCGATCGAAATCTCCCGCGAAACCAGCTCATCACGCACGCGCTGATCGATGCCCTTGTAGTGCCCGGCGATGAGCACCAGGCGACTGCACAGCGACAGCTCATTGGCCATGGGCTGATCCAGCACCTCTCCGTCCGGAGTCAGAAAGATCACCTGATCGATGGGGTCTCCCTCACCTTTCAGCGCCTCCAGACAGTCGAACAGCGGTTCCGGTTTCAGCACCATGCCGGCACCGCCGCCAAACGGGTAGTCGTCCAGCTGCCGGTGCTTGCCGACCGACCAGTCCCGAAGGTCATGCACACGAATGTCCACGAGCTCCTTGGTCTGGGCACGCTGCACAATGCTCTGCCGGAGCGGAGACGTGCAGATATCGGGCAGGGCGGTGATGATGTCGATGCGCATGTCAGTCCCTCTCCGAAGCGGGCTCGCCATCCAGCAATCCTTCCAGAGCGACCACCGTGAGGTAGCCGGCGTCCGAATCGACTTCAGGCACAAGCTCTTCCACAAAAGGAACCATGGACAGCGATCCGCCGGATCGGCGAACGCTCAGCGTGGGATGGGCCGGGTACTCGACGACGTCGACGACTTCTCCCAGCACCTCTCCGGATTCGGAGCGTACCTGGAGGCCGACGAGGTCACTCAGGAACACCTGACCATCTTCCAGCGGCGGCAGATCCTCCTCGGCCGCCCAGACCTCAAGGCCATGCAGGGCCTCGGCAGCTTCGCGCGTCTGCACGCCGTCCAATTCAAGAAGGACTGCCAGGCCGTTTTTCAACGGCTGAAAGCCAACTTCCCGGATGGTATGGGCACGGAGCGCATCGCCCAGATAGACGGTCTCAAGTGCTTCGAACCGATACGGATCATCGGTTTCGGGACGGACCTTGAATCCGCCTCGAACGCCGTGCGTGCGCGTCACCACGCCCACCATGCGGAATCCGCTATGATCAACCGGTCGATTCACCCGATTCAGCCTTCGGTCTTCTCGGCTTCGGCTTCCTCGGCAGCTTCGGCCTCGGCGGGAGCCTCTTCAGCAGCGGCCTCGGCCTCTGCGACGGCTTCCTTGGCTTCAGCGGCTGCTTCGGCAGCTTCCGGAGCGGGCTCGTCGATGGCCGGTGCCTGTTCTACCGCGTCGGTAGCAGGTGCCGGAGCGTCGGCGGCGGCAGTCGCCACATTGGCGGCCTCCTGCTCCTTCTTGGCCTCTTCGGCAGCCTTGGCGCGCTGCTCGGCGGCTTCGCGCTGAGCGGCTTCGGCGGCCTCGCGAGCCTTGGCTTCAGCCTCGGCGCGAATCTTGGCCAGCTCGGCAGCCTGCTTCTTGGCCACGTCCGCTTCAGCGGCCAGCATGGCCTCTTTGCGGTCCTTGGCGGTCGTCTTGGTCGCGGCACTGGCTTTGGCCATGGCGCGCTCCTTGTGCTCGGCGACGGCCGTGTCGATGGCTTCCTGCTCGGCACCCTTGCGGTGCATATGCAGGGCCAGCATGAGGCCTTCCCGGCTGAGAATCGAGCGCACTGTGTCGCTGGGCTGTGCGCCCTGCTGCAGCCAGTACATCACCCGGTCATCCTTGAGCTCCACCTGGGCGGGCTCGCGAAGGGGGTCATACCGGCCCAGATCCTCGATGTACCGGCCGTCGCGCGGGCTGCGCGAATCGGCCGCCACAACGGCGTAAAGAGGCCGCTTGCGGCGACCCATTCGGCGTAAACGAAGCTTAACCACGTTCTTCCTTGCTTGAGTTTAAAGCGTCAGTTGCGGCGTCCCATCAGGGCGCCAATGTCTACGTTGCGACCCTTGCCCATGAGCTTGGTCATGGTCTTCATCATCTTCCGCATGTCGCGGAACTGCTTGAGCAGCTGATTCACGTCCCGGACTTCGGTGCCTGAGCCGAGCGCTATCCGCTTGCGTCTCGAGCCGTTGATCATGTCCGGATTGCGGCGCTCGTCCGGGGTCATGGACCGGATGATCGCCTCGATATGCATGAACGCGTCGTCATCCACGTCCAGCTGGTCCACCTGCTTGCCGATGCCGGGGATCATGCCGACGAGGTCGCGCAGTGACCCCATCTTCTTGATCTTGTCCAGCTGATCCAGGAAGTCCTCCAGGTCGAACTTCTCCGAGCGCATCTTCGCGCGGAGTTTCTCGGCCTGCTTCTCGTCGAACTGCTCCTGGGCCTTCTCGACGAAGGAGACCACATCGCCCATGCCCAGAATGCGCTGGGCCATGCGATCGGGGTAGAACGGCGTCAGCGCGTCCAGCTTCTCCCCGGTGGAGGCAAACTTGATGGGTTTCTGAACGACAGTCCGGATGGACAGCGCGGCACCACCGCGGGTGTCGCCGTCCAGCTTGGTCAGCACCACGCCGTCGAAGTTGAGGCGCTCATTGAAGGAGACCGCCGTATTGACGGCATCCTGACCCGTCATCGAGTCCACCACGAACAGAATTTCGTGGGGCTGAATGGCCTCCTTGATGTTGCCGACCTCGGTCATCATGACCTCGTCCACGGCCAGCCGGCCGGCGGTGTCGACAATCAGCACGTCCCGCGCCTCACGTCGCGCGGCGCCGACGGCTTCCCGCGCCACGCGCACCGCGTCCTTGACCGGCTCGTCCCCATCCATGATGGAGAACACCGGCACCCCGACCTGTTCGGCGAGCGTCGACAACTGGTCCACAGCGGCCGGGCGGTACACATCGGCCGCCGCAAGCATGGGCGCACGCCCCTTGCTCTTGAAGTGCTGAGCCAGCTTGCCACAGAACGTGGTCTTACCCGAACCCTGCAAGCCCGCCACCAGGATCACCGTCGGCGGAGTGGGCGCCAGCGAGACATCGACCTGCTCCTCACCGAGGAAATGGACCAACTCGTCATAGACGATCTTGACCATCTGCTGACCCGGAGAAACCGAGTTCAGAACTTCCTCACCGAGTGCCTTTTCCTTGACCCGGTTGGTAAAGTCCCGGGCAACCTGGTAGTTGACGTCTGCGTCCAGGAGCGCGCGACGGATCTCGCGCATGCTCTCGGCAACGTTCAACTCATTGATTCTTCCCTGGCCGCTGAGTGACTTCAGCGCGCCTTCCAGCTTGTCGCTTAGGCTGTCGAACATGGTGCGTGTGTCTTGGGAAGAATCCCGGTGGCTGGGTGGGTCAGCTTTGACCCGTCAGGACCGGCGAGCGGTTTCTGGCGTCACAGAAAATGGAACAGGAAGGAGAAAGTAGGGCAGCCAAACGGCCTCTCCAACGACGCTCCGCCTATCCTCTTTATCTTCATGGCATGTCACGATCCAAAGAGGCGATTCGTCGGGACGTGCGTGGCCGGCTTTCGCAGCTTCCACCGTCAGCGCGACGTGCCATGGAGCACGATCTCATCGCCCGGCTTGGTACGCTGCCGGAACTGCAGGCCGTCCGGTTCCTGGCGGGCTTCTGGCCGATGGGCCATGAACCGGACGTGACGACCTGGCTGGAGAAAAACCACCGAGCCGGCACCACGATCCTGCTCCCCCGGGTCAGGCACTTCAAGCGTTCACGAATCCCGGGCGCGGAGCGGGTCGAATTCGCGCGGTTTGAGGGCCGTGCGGAGCTGCTGCAGAATCGATGGGGTATCGGGGAGCCAACGGGCCCCGCCGTGCCATTGCCGGCGACGGGCATCCTGCTTGTCCCGGCACTGGCGGTCTCCCGTGCCGGCACGCGACTGGGGCACGGGTTTGGTTACTATGATGAGATCATGGACAATCACCCCGGCCTGCTGCCAATTTGTGCCGTTTTTGGGGCGCAATTGTCCGAAGATCTCCCCGTCGAGCAACATGACCGTCCCGTACGCGTCATCATTACCCCCGAAGAAGTGATCCGGACGGACCTTGACGCGTAACATGCCGTCTACATGCCCGTAACGGTGATTCGCCAAGGGTCCCCCCCATTCGGCATAGACGCATGGCTACCAGAACTCGAAAAGGAAGATCAACAGAGCTCGCCGAAGAGGAAGGGCGCATAGACCCCATCCTGTTCGGCGGTGAACAGATGGATCTCGAGGACCTCTCGGAGGACGAACTCGAGGACATTCTGTTTGCGGAAGAGGAACGGACCCCAAACGGGTTCTTCAACCTGCCCACCATTGCCGGCTTCTCGCTGATACTGGTGGGCATTGCCTACATCTTCCAGCAGCTGGGCTTCTGGCCCGGAGTGGATCTCAGCGTACTGGCCACCATGCTGCCGTGGCTGGCCGGCATTCTCATCATTCTGCTTGGATTCGGGGTGCTCTCATGGCGCCCGGGCCGCAAGCCCAAGCCGAAGAAGATGACGGCGCGTGAGCGTCGGGCCCAGAAAGCCGCAGAGAAAGCGGAAGTGAAGGCCGAGACACGAGCCGCAAAATCGCGTCGCCGGGAAGAGCGCACCAGCAACAAGCTGCGCAAGTCCCGCGACAAGAAACTGGCCGGCGTCGCCGGGGGCATTGCCGAGTATTTCAGCATCGACCCGACGCTGGTCCGTATTGCCTTTGTGATCGGGACCATTGCTTCCGGCGGCCCCTTCTTCCTTGCCTACCTGCTCCTGGCGTTTGTCATGCCGAACCCGGAGAAGCAGTCGTTTGAGGAGCGCATCACCATTATCCGGGACAGCTGAACATGAGCCAGGGACGATTGACCAAGTCCTCCACGAACCGGATGATCGCCGGCGTCTGTGGGGGCATGGCCGAGTACTTTGATGTGGACCCGACGCTGGTGCGGGTGGCCTACATCATCCTTTCGTTCCTGTCCGGCCTCGGCCTTCTGGCCTATATCATCCTGGCCTTCGTGATGCCGGCTGACTGAGCCTGTTCAGGCTTCGGTCCGCTCCGGAATCGACCCCGCCACTGCGCGGAATAGTCGGTCCGTATCGAAGTAACGGGCGATGGACTCGTTGACGGCCTCCACCGTACAGCCGCGCACGCGCTCGGGATAGCGGTCCACCCAGCTCGCGTCCCGACCGTCCTCCATCTGCTGCAGCAGCGCCCCGGCAATCCCTGCGGTCGTGGCGAGCCGAACCTGGAACGAGCCCGCAATGGTGTCCTGCTTTTCCAGAAGTTCGTCCGCGGTCACTCCGTCCGCGACAAAGTCCCGGAGAACGGCCTCAGTCACTTCGATGCCACGGTCCAGGTTGTCCTGAGACAGCGTGACGTGTACGCGCCACATGCCGTTGTATCGTTGGTCGAAGCCACGCAGTCCGCTGCCGACCCCATAGGTCAGACCCTCCTTGTCCCGCACGATGTTCATCAGGCGCGCGGAGAAATTCCCGCCGAGCACAAAGCTGGCCATGTAGGCAGCCAGGAAGTCGTCATCGGTACGCGTCAGGTCGACCGCGTGGCCCCATCGCACGTCCAGATTGTCCCGGTCTGCGATGTGCACCTCTTCCGAGCCCGGCTTCGCGATACCGGTGCCAGGCAGATCGGGTGTAGCCGGGCTGGCGGATCCGGACCAGCCCGCGGCCGCGCTCTCCACGGCCCGGCGACAGGCGTCTACGTCCACGTCTCCCACTATGACCAGGCGCGGATGACCCGCAAGTAAACGCGAATGCGCCGCGACCACCTGATTCCGGTCGACAGCCGTGACCACGGCTGCCTCCTCGTCAGGGCTCAGCATGTAGTTGGGGTGGCCTGCGGGATATGCCCGGCGTGCCAGCGCGAGGTCGGCTCGATATCCGGCATCCGCGATGCCGCGCTGAATCGAAGCCTGAAGCCGATCTCGGCTCTTGTCGAGCTCCGAATCATCGAAGGCCGGCTGCAGCAGTTGCTCAAAGAGCAATCCCATCACAGCATCCAGGTCCGCCCGCAGGCACCGCGCTGAGCACCGCACTCGGGCGGTCGAGCCTGAAAAGCTCATCTGGGCGCCGAGATTCTCGAGCACCGATGCAATCTCAAAGCGGTCCTGCTGCAGAGTGCCCTTGTCCAGGGTACCCGCCATCATCTCCTGAACCAGTTCGCCGCCGGCCCGGAAATCCGGCCACGTATCTACCGAACCACGCACCGTGACCACGTCGCGAATTCCGGTCGGCAGAACAATCAGGTCAACGGGGCCCGCCTGCACCGCGACGGCCCGATCCGAAATTCGCATGCAGGAATTGCTGGCGTCCGGCGTTCAGCCCGCCTTTCGGGCTCCGGCGCGGGACGGATTCAGGAGTCCCATGATACGCTCGTGCACGCTGTCCTTGGAGCAGTCTCCGTTGACTTCGCGCAAAAGCCCCTTGCGGCGGTAGAACTCCTCGAGCGGCTTGGTTTCCCGTCGGTAGGATTCCAGTCGCGCCTGGATGGCTTCCGGCTCGTCATCCGGCCGCTGAATGATGTCCTCGGGATCCACATCCGGCGGAGGCGGAAAGAACTCCAGGTGATAGCTCTCTCCCGTGTTTTTGTGGATGCGCCGCCCGGAAAGGCGTCGGATGATCACTTCATCCGGCACGCTCAGAAAGACCACCGCGTTCAGTTCGGCCTTGTAGGCCGTCAGGAAGGCATCCAGCCATTCCGCCTGCTCCAGGGTACGCGGATAACCATCGAGAATGAAGTTGTCGAACCCGGCCGTCGCGATGGCAGTGTCCGCCAGTTTCCTGACAAGCTCGCCCGGCACGAGCTTGCCGGCAGTGACGTAGCTCTTGGCCTCCTGACCCAACTTTGAGTCTTCGCGGATGGCCCAGCGGATCAGATTTCCGGTCGAAATGGTGACCAGCCCATGGGTCTCCGCCAGAATGGCGGCCTGCGTACCCTTTCCGGCACCCGGCGGCCCAAAGAGTGCTAAGCGCATGAAAACCAGACGTTTACGAATCAGATTCGGTCCTACAAGAATCAGTCCCGATCGGACCCGTCCGGTAATGATACGGTAACAAAACGGCTGACCAAACCCTTGCCAGGCCCGAAATAGCGAAATTTCGCTGGCCCTTCCGCAGTCTGGCTGCTAGTTTTTCGCTCACAGCGAACAGGATGCAGACTCATGGCCGTCAGCGAAGACAACCTTCGTTTCATTCTCGGACTCAAGGTCAAGAAGCTCAGGCAGGCGGCCGGACTGTCGCTCAAGCAGCTCGCCGCGGGATCCGGACTCTCCATCTCGTACCTGAGCGAGATTGAGAAGGGCAAGAAGTACCCCAAGCCTGAAAAACTGCTCGGCATAGCACAGGCGCTGGAGGTGCCGTACGACGAACTCGTCTCCGTTCGGGTGGACGCGCAGCTGGATCCACTCACCCAGACCCTGCGCTCCCCTTTCTTTGCCGAATTCCCGTTCGATGTATTCGGTCTGGAAGCGCAGGACCTCTTCGCGCTTTTCTCTGAAGACCCGAGCAAGGCGGGGGCGCTTGTGCGCACGCTGCTGGAGATCGGGCAGATGTACGACATGCGAGTGGAGCATTTCCTGTTCGCTGCGCTTCGCTCGTACCAGCTGATGCACGACAACTATTTCGCTGAAATCGAAGATGCGGCCGCCGGTTTTCGCAGCCAGGTGGGCGTGGACGAGCTTGATACTGACCCGTTGCAGGCCCTGACGCGCACACTGGAGCGGGTGCACAACTATCGGCTGGACTGGCAGGCCCTGGGGCGCACGCCAGAGCTTCGGGACATGCGTTCGGTCTTCTCCGACGGACCGAACCCGACGCTCTACGTCAACCCGAATCTGTTGCCGTCCCAAAAGGCGTTTCAGTTGGGCCGGGAACTGGCTTACCACGTCATGGGACTGGAGGCACGGGCCACGACGTCCTCCTGGCTCAAAGTGGAGAGCTTTGAGCAGGTCCTGAACAACTTCAAGGCCAGCTACTTTGCCGGGGCCGTTCTGCTGGATCGGGACCAGGTCGTCGACGCCATGAGCTCCTTCTTCAGCTTGCCCACGTGGCAGCCGGAGGCGCTGCTGGATGTCATGGACCGATTCTCGGCCACAACCGAGATGTTCTTCTACCGACTGGGTCAGGTGCTGCCGGGCGTGATGGGGCTGCAGGACACCTTCTTCATGCGGCTTGCATACGACCAGCGCTCCGGCCGCACGCGCCTGAGCAAAGTGTTCAATCGCACGGGGGCCACGCTGCCCCAGGGCTTCTGGCAGGACGAACACTATTGTGCGCGATGGGCAGGACAGCGCCTTCTGGCGTCGGTGGAGCCAGGTGAGGCCGCGGTGCGCGTTCGGGCGCAGCGCTCTCGCTTCCTCGACAATGACCAGGACTTCTTTGTAATGGCCGCTTCCAGGCCGTTGCGTCTGTCCACGGCCAACTACTCGTGTGTGTCGCTGGGCCTCCAGATGGATGAGCAGTTCCGACGTACAGTGGCATTTGCCGAGGACCCGAATCTTCCGGTCGAGATTGTCAACGTGACCTGCCAGCGGTGTCCGTTGGGCCCCAGCGACTGTCGCGACCGACGCGCTGAGGCCACGCTCTACTCGGAGAAATCGCGTCTGGCTCGTCGTGAGGCGGCCATCAACGAACTACTCAATCGATAGACTGGCGAATCAGTGCCCGCGGGGTCAGAAGCAGGAGAGCGCCCCCTGTAACCTCCAGGTCAACCACCCCTTCCGGCGCGGCAATGCCGCCCTCCGACTCGGTCAGGCGCCACGCCCGCTGCTGCCCTGCGACCCACAGTTCGGCCCCCAGGGCAGTTGCCCCCTGAGCCGAGTGCACGTCCAGTTCGTTTGCAAACTCGTCGAACACATAGACGCTGGAGTTTGCATCGAGCACGGCAAAGCCGTCTCCTTGACGTGCCAGTGCCTTGGGCTCCATGCGTATTCCGCGGAATGTCGTGAGCACCCGGTCTGCGCGTCCGGCCCGATCCCAGATCAGCAGCGCAGGCCTCGATGCTTCCAGTGCAACGACAGACCCATCGGACAGCACTACCACGTCGACGGGACGACCAGACTCCGTGGCCGTGCCGTCCGACCGGACCGATGCATTATCGCGGAACGCATTCGCGCCTGCAGGCACAGCAAACCTCAGTATGAGATTGCCGTCGTGGCCAAGACGGTCCACAATTCCGCCGTCGGGATGCGCCACGTAGCGCGAAAGCGCGAGGCCGGCATCGACGGCAGCAACACCGGGCGATGGGGTCTGGGCAGGAATCGGCCCAGCCGGACCGACAAGAAACAGGCGGCCGGCATCGGCCACCAGAATCTCGCCGTCCGTACTCGCACTCACTGAAGTAGCGGCCCGGAACTCGGCCAGAACCTGCGTGCCGGCCGGTCGATCGACCATACCAGGTTGGGCACAACCCGAGGCTGCCATCACGGCCAGCGCCAGAATCATGGCGCGGAGCCTGCAGGAAGGACCCAAGCCGGCCGGCCCAATCCGGAGCCGGCGCGCCCAGAACCGTGATTCGCTTCTCACAGAGTCTGCAGTCGCACAAGGCCCTTCTGGCCGATGTCGCGCCTGAACTGCTGCCCATCAAAACGAATGTGTTCGATCCCGGCATAGCAGCGGGCCAGCGCCTCCGCCAGGTCGTCTCCACGGGCAGCAACGGCCATCACGCGGCCTCCGCTGGTCTCCAATCCTCGTTTGCCCACGCGTGTACCCGCATGAAATACCTGCACCCCCGATACCGTCGAGGCCTCAGCAACACCCGTAATTCCGCAGCCCTTGGCGTATGCGCCGGGGTATCCGTCCGAGGCGAGTACCACGCATGCCGCTGCCCCATCGTATAGCTCAACACTCGTCTCCGCCAGTCGCCCGGTTGCGCAGGCGTGGAAGAGCCCGGCGGCGTCGCTCGCAAGCAGCATCATCACCGCCTGGGTCTCGGGGTCCCCAAGTCGGCAGTTGTACTCCACCACCTTCGGGCCTTCGGGGGTAATCATGAGGCCCACGTACAACACTCCCGTGTACGGATGTCCTTCCGCCGCCATGCCACGCAGCGTAGGCTCGATGATCGTCTCACAAGTCTCCCTGATCAACCCCTCCGTCATGACGGGTGCCGGCGCGTAGGCTCCCATACCGCCTGTATTGGGTCCCGTGTCACCCTCCCCAATGCGCTTGTGATCCTGGGCCGGCGACAGCAGCACGTAGTTCTTTCCGTCACAGAGGGCGAACACACTCGCCTCCTCCCCGGTCATGAACTCCTCGACGACCACCTCGTCCGCGGCATCGCCGAACTGCCGGTCCTGCATCATGGCGCTCAGTGCACTCTCGGCCTCCTCCAGTGTGGCGCAAACCACCGCCCCCTTGCCGGCGGCCAGTCCACTCGCCTTGACGACAATGGGCGCGCCCTGCTCCCTGATATGCGCCAGCGCCAGGTTGTAGTCCGTGAACGTGCGGTGACCCGCCGTGGGGATGCCGTAGCGATCCATGAACGCCTTGGCAAAGGCCTTGCTGCCCTCCAACCGCGCGGCTCCGGCCTTTGGGCCCATCGATGGAATTCCGAGCTCCGAGAGGCGGTCGACGAGGCCGGCCACCAACGGCACCTCCGGCCCGACGACACACAGTTCGATGGACTGCTCCTTCGCAAATGCTACCAGCCCATCCAGGTCATCGGCCGCAATGGGCACGTTGCGCGCAATCACGCCTGTCCCCGGATTGCCGGGAGCCACGAATACGTCGTGGGCGGATTCGTCCCGCGTGAGGGCCCACGTGATGGCGTGTTCTCGCCCCCCGCTGCCAACGACCAGAATTCTCATCGATTGCGCCTGTAGTGAACTGGAGTCTGGCCTAAAATATCGCGCCTGAGCCCGCCCTACCCACGCCCGTTGCGCCGACATTTCATTCTACTCGCAGGTTTCGCCATTCTTGCCTCAGGCGCCCGTGCGCAGGACTTCGAGTGGTATCCCGTTTTCAAACCCTCATACTTCTGGTCAGAAAGCGCAGGTCCGGGAGTTGGATTTGGACTGAACGGACGGCACCTGTTCTCGATGGGCGATGCGGTCCGGCTGCGCTCCCGCGCCCAGTGGTTTCGCCAATCGGTTGATCTAGGCTGGGCATCCGATTCGCCCGGTGAAGGATTTGACGGCTGGATGATCTCCGCCCGGACCTATCGCAACCTGCATGAGAGTTTCTATGGTCTGGGGCCCTCTTCCCGCAAGCGGTCGGAACGGTACGCAGACCACCGACTGATCCAGACCCAGATTCGGCGCTCGATTCAGCTTCCCGGCTCAGCCTGGGCCCAAATCTGGGTCGAGCAGCGCCTGGACATCGTGCGCGGACATGAGCCCGTCGGTGACAGTGCGCCACCGAGCCCCCATCTCGACCTGCTCACCGAGCAAGGCGAGTATGGGCTCTGGACCGTCGGTCTCGACGTAGGGCTGACCAGCCGATGGGCGGGTCTACAGTTCCATCTGCGCAGCACCTCGGGAGACGCTTCCCATGAATTGTTCGGCGTGGTCGTCGACCGCACGTGGCGGCTTGGCTCGGATCGCTTTCTCACGGCGCGTTTCATGCTGGACCGCACGCTGGAGTCCTCGCGCGATGTGCCCTATTTCCTGCTTCCGAGGCTGGATGACCGATTGGCACCAGGCTGGGATCGCAATCGGTTCTACGGCAACGACCGCGTCGTGATGGGACTGGTGTTCGTACAGCCGATTTTTCGAGTACTCAAGAGCCATCGGTACGAAGGGCTGGTCCATCTGGGCCTGTCCCAGGTGTATGACGATGTGGCCGAAGATTTCGACCTGCGGGTAGCCTTGGGACCCCATCGCGACGGGTTGGCAAGTGGCGCGGTGCCGCTTGAGCCAACGCTCGGAATCGGCTCCCGATTTGTCGCGTTGCGCGGTGGAAATGTGATTGCATCGGCCATGTTGGGCTTCTCCGCGGAAGGACTTCAGGCAACCACCTTCCGGGTCACGCATCGTCTGTCGGCCTGGCGCCCGTCGGTGCGGTGACGGGGCTTGTGGCGGTCCTCGTCCTTCCGGTCGCGGTGCACCTGGCGGTCGGCCTTCTGCTGGTGTGGCAGCTGCGGCAGCCTGCTCCGCGGGTCGGAGGTGAAGAGCACCATCGTAAAGCTGCCCCCGGACCTGTACCTATCGATAGCGGACCCCACAACCTCCCGGCCGCCTGCTGCCTGGTCGCCGCCCGCGACGAGTCGGCAAACATCGATGCGTGCCTGGCAGCACTAACGGCGCAGTCGGTCCCGCTGGACATTGTTGTGATCGACGACCACTCGAGCGACGACACGGCAACGAAAGTCGCGGCTTGGTCACGTCACTTTCCGGACCGGGTCAGATTGATTTCGGGCGGTCCGGGCAAGGTGGCTGCCCTCCAGGCAGGCTTTGAGCAGAGTGAGGCAGCGTGCGTGTTGACTACAGACGCGGACTGCCGACCTCCACAGGGCTGGGCCCAGGGGCTGCTTGATCACCTGCCTGCATTCGACACAGTCGGCGGCACGACCATGGTCCGGGCAGGCGCTCCGATCGAGCAGCTCGACTGGGCCATTCTGCTGGGCACAGCCGCCGCCAGCAGCGAGTTGGGGAAGCCGCTGACCGCAATGGGCAACAACATGGCCTTCCGTCGGCGGGCGCTCCAGGCAGCCGGCGGATTCGATGCGGCCGGGGACTCCGTGACAGAGGATTATGCCCTGTTCCGGCTGCTTGCCCGGCGCGGCCCGGTCGGCCTGGTGATGACCCCCGAAACGCTGAACTGGACCGAACCGGTAGGCTCACTAGCCGCCCTGTTTCGGCAGCGGCGGCGCTGGGCTCTGGGAGCCACCGAGTCGCTGTCGGGGCAAAACGCCGCCGTACTGCTCGGCACGTTCATCGCGTATCTCGCGCCCTGGCTGCTGCTTGCCCTCGCGCCGGCAGTCGCACTCGCGTGCTTTGTGCTGCGCTGGATGGTTCAGGCCGCTCTGGCCGGCGCTGTCGCAGACCGCCTGAAGATCCGGCTGCCCCTGGCCTGGGTCCCGGCACACGACCTGCTGATTTCGCTGTACACGGTCGCCATCCCGTTCACGCTTGCCAGCCGCAGGACCCGTTGGAAGGGTCGCACCAGGTACCAGGGGTCCTGACTACCTCTCCGGAGCCGAACCCCGATCGTACCAGGGATTCTCCGCAGGCGAGTCCACGCCCATGTAGATGCGAGAGTACGTGACGTAATTCGACGCGAACGCCGCAACCCGATCCACCTCCTCATCCGTCAACTCGCGAACCACGCGGGCGGGCGCGCCGAGCACAAGGGATCGCGGTGGAATCTCCACCCCGCCCGTCACCAGCGCGCGTGCCCCGACCAGCGAGTCGTGCCCAATCACCGCGTCGTCCAGGATCACCGCGCCGATTCCGACCAGTACACGATCCTGAACGGTGCAACCATGAACCACCGCGCTGTGCCCCACCGTGACGTCATCGCCAAGCCGGGTGGGACTGGTCCGGTTGGTGACGTGCACGACCGCGTTGTCCTGGATGTTGGTTCGGTCGCCGATGCGCACCCAATGCACGTCTCCTCGGATGGTCACGTTGAACCAGACGCTGCACTGCTCGCCGAAAACCACGTCTCCGGAGACATCCGCCGAATGCGCAATCCAGGTGCTTTCCGGCACCGTGGGGTGAACTCCCAGAAAAGGGTGGAGCATCAGGCCTTGAGTTTGGACTTCATTTCGGACAGAAGCACCAGGGCGTCGATGGGGGTCATCCGGTCCGGCTCGATCTCACGCAGGCGGCGCATCACTTCCTCTCGCACGGGGTCTTCCTGGAAGAGACTCATTTGACCCGGGTCACGCACCAGGGTTGGCGGAGACACTTCGCCCCGCGATCCGCCGACGGCCAACTGCTGGCCTTCAAGATGGTGCAGAATCTCGCGAGCACGGCTGATGACTTCCTGTGGCAAACCGGCCATGCGCGCGACTTCAATGCCGTAGGAGTGGTCGGCACCCCCTGCCACCAGGCGCCGGAGGAAGACCACGCGGCCTTCGTGCTCCTGTACCTGAACCCGGAAATTCCGAATGCGCCCGTACTGAAGAGCGAGCTCGTTCAACTCATGGTAATGCGTCGCAAACAGCGTGCGAGCCGCCACCCGGGGCGTCTCGTGCAGGAATTCTACCAGTGACCACGCAATCGAGAGCCCATCGAAGGTACTCGTTCCCCTTCCGACCTCGTCCAGGAGTATGAGTGAGTCCTGGCTGGCATTGTTGAGGATGTTGGCGGCTTCGTTCATCTCAACCAGGAACGTCGACTCTCCTGCCATGAGATTGTCGCTCGCACCAACCCGCGTAAAGATTCGGTCTACCAGGCCGATGCGTGCGCGCTCAGCCGGCACGAACCCGCCCACTTGTGCCAGGAGCACAATCAGTCCTACCTGCCTGAGCACCACACTCTTGCCGGCCATGTTGGGGCCGGTGATGATCAGAATCTGCTCCGCCGTACGGTCCAGATGCACCGAATTCGGGATGAACGGCTCGCCAGGGGGCAGTAGCGCCTCGACCACTGGATGACGGCCGTCCGTGATTTCGATGACTCCGGAATCGTCGACTTCGGGACGGCAGTAGCGATTGCGGACCGCTGTCTCGGCCAGTGAGCAGAACACATCCGCACTGCCGATCAGGTGGGCATTCAGTTGGAGACCGGCCGTCTCCTCGGCAACGTGGTCGCGAACGCCCGCAAACAGTTCGGCCTCCAACCTCCCCAGACGCTCCTCCGCAGACAGGATCTTCTCCTCGAACTCCTTCAGCTCCGGCGTGATGTAGCGCTCCGCGTTGACCAGCGTCTGCTTGCGGATATAGGTCTCGGGGACCTTGTCGCGGTGGGCGTTGGTGACCTCGAGGTAGTAGCCGAAGACCTTGTTGTAGCCAATCTTCAGGGATGGAATACCTGTTCGCTCGGACTCGCTCTGCTGCAGGCGAGCGAGGTAGGACTTCCCGGAACGAGCGAGCTCGCGCACCTCATCCAGATCCGGATCGTAGCCCTCCCGAATGACACCGCCGTCCTTCAGCGTGGCCGGCAGTTCATCGGCCAGCCCACGGTCAAGCAAGTCGCGCAGTGTGGTCAGCGGATCGAGCGTCCCGCCCACCCGGCCGAGTTCACCCTCCTGGTCAGCCAGGCGTTCCTTGACGGAGGGAATCTGGCGCAGGGCCTCCCTGAGATGCTGCAGATCCCGCGGAGACGCACGTCCGGTGGCCGCCCTGGCCGTGATTCGGGCAATGTCTCCGACCGGCTTCAGGTCTTCTGAGAGGCCTGCGCGAAGCTCCGCGTTCTCGGCCAACATGGCCACCGCACCCTGCCGGGCGTGGATTGAATCCAGGTCCTTGAGCGGCCGAAGCAGCCAGTTCCGCAGCAGCCGACCTCCCATCGGCGTGCAGGTGTTGTCCAGGATCGCAATGAGGGATCCATCCTCTCCCCCCTGCATGGAGGACACCAGCTCGAGATTGCGTTTGGTTTGAGGGTCGAGCGCCATGTGCGCGTCCGTCGAGACCGGTACCAGACGCGTGATGTGAGGCAGCTTCCCTTGCTGGGTCTCCGACAGGTAATGCAGCGTCACCCCCGCCGCGACCGCCGCAGCGGCCATGCGCTCCATCCCGAACCCCTTGAGGGAGTGCACCCCAAAGTGGCCGAGGAGCGTGTCTCGGGCGAACTCGGCATCGAATACCCACTCATCCCGCTTGGTCACTACCCATGGCCCCGATGGAGCACGGCTTCGCTCGACGGTGCTGATGAGAATCTCCGCAGGCCCAATGGTCTGAAGGACCTCCGGCAACTGGTAGGCCTGCGCCTCGGCAGCGTGGAATTCAGCCGTCGAGACGTCGACCCAGGCCACGCCCACCTGATCGTCCGCGCTGGAGCCGCTGAAGTGAACACATGCGAGGTAGTTGGACCGTTTCGGGTCGAGTAGCCGCTCCGAAAGAGAAACACCGGGCGTGACCACCTCCACGACGCCCCGCTTCACGACGCCCTTGGCCTGCTTGGGGTCCTCCAGTTGCTCGCAGACGGCGACGCGCAAGCCGGCTGCCACCAGTTTCGGCAAGTAGGAGTCGACGGCGTGGTGCGGAAAGCCGGCCAGCGGAACGTCGGCGGCCTTGCCGTTCGACCGCTTTGTGAGCGTGATGCCCAAAACCTTGTGCATGGTTTTGGCATCCTCGCCGAACGTCTCGTAGAAATCTCCCATCCGGAACAGCAGAACGGTGTCCGGATGACGTTCCTTGATGCGGTAGTACTGCCGCATCAGGGGGGTCTGGCCTTTGTTGGAAGCCTTGCTCAAATGGACGGGGGTGCTCTGTAGACCGGGCAGAATCCAAGCTATCCGAGAGTCCTCCGAAAGGCAAAGGCAAGGCTCCGAGGGCAGGCTATCTTCCTGAGGATTTTTGACCACCGGAGCATGGCATTCCAAACCATCATCACGCCCGAGCAACTGCTCAGCGAGCGCGACCCGGACTGGGTAGTGATCGACTGCCGGTTCTCGCTTAATGACCCCGACGCGGGCCAGCGGGAATATGCCGAGGCCCACATTCCAGGCGCGTTCTACGCGCACCTGAACCGTGACCTCTCCGGCCGTATCGTGCCCGGGTCAACAGGCCGCCACCCGATACCTGAGGCGGCCGATTTCCGGGCGCTCATGGGCTCCTGGGGCGCGCGACCCGGGGTCCAGGTGGTGGTCTACGATCATGGGCCAGGAGCCATTGCCGCACGGTTGTGGTGGCTGTTTCGCCACCACGGGCATGCCTCCGTTGCTGTCCTCGAAGGCGGGTACCAGGCCTGGATTGGTGCCGAGCTGCCGCTCTCTGCGGATGCCCCGGCTGTCCACGAGGGCACCTATCCCGAGCGGGCACCCATTGCCCGCGCAGCCACGCCCGCAGAATTTGGCGGGGCGCGTTTGGTAGATGCTCGCAGCTCCGAGCGGTATCGGGGCGATCACGAGCCCATCGACAGCCGGGCCGGCCACATACCTGGGGCGGCCTCACGTCCATTTGGAGATAATCTGGACGACGACTGGCACTTCCTCCCTCCTGATCAACTTCGGGAACGCTTCGAGGGACTGGGGCCTGCCGCAGATCAGATCCACTATTGCGGCTCCGGTGTGACTGCGGCTCACAATCTGCTGGCCCTGGAAATCGCCGGCCTGTACGGCGCGCGCCTCTACGTGGGCTCGTGGAGCGACTGGATCACCGACCCTGAGCACCCGGTCGCCACCGGCGACGAGTAGGGGCGCGCTGGTGTGTAGATGGGGACTACACAGGACTGGCGCCTTCTAGAAGATGCGCGCAGCCCCGATTCCCCACGACCATGCCGGGTCGTCCAGGCGCCGAACCAGGTCGACGCGCAGCATGCCGAACAGGCCCGAGATGGATAGTCCAAGCTCATGCACCCACGCATCCACCAGATTCGGTTGCCACCTGTCGGCCAGTCGTGGTTGCGTGTTGCGGGGCTGATTCTCCGGCCTGAGCCAGGTCCGACCGTGCCCTCCAAACGCGATAATGCCGAGGCCCTCATCCACCGCCCAGCGCCATCCCAGGCGTTCGAACGGTACCGTGCGAAAATGGTGCTCCCACGTAACCAGAGCGGACCGATCACCCTCAAGGGGCCGCCCCTGCAAGGACCGCAGACTACCCGGCCTCGACCCGAACCCGGCTCCGTCCACCGACCAAAGTCGGTACTGAGGAAGCGCCTCACGTGACCAGCCTACATGCAGTCTGATGTCCAGGACCTGGGGCAGAAGCCGCCGTCGATGAAAGGTCGGCAGACGTCCGGTCGCCCGGGCACCGGCGCGGACGAAAGCCGTTTCGCCGCCCAGCAATCCGTCTCCCGCGGCCTCAAACTCAGCCTGAACGGAATTGGACCCCGTGACAAATCCGGCAGGGTCTGGCGGCACGCCCACGACGGCCTGCATGAAGACCGAGCCCACCCGCTCCGTCGGCACTCGCGGGTTGTCCGCGACCTCCTCGTCCTTGTCGAGAAGGCGGTACTCCGTAGTCTTCGGCACGGAGGACACATCTTCGCGTCGCAGTCCCAGCGTCAGGTCCGGAAGCAGGCGCCCGGGCTCGACCGTAAGCGAGGCCTGCACGCGGTCCGATCGGTAGTAGTCGAAGTAGTCGCGGGCTCCCAGCATGAAACCGAGCGAGTTCTCGATCGAGGAGCGCGTCCACGACCCGGACGTAGTGCGCACTCGCTCCTCCATGGACACACGTACTTCCCAGTCCCTACGCGCCAGTCTCGCGCCCCCGCTCCACAGCGTTTGGTCCAGGCCAAAGGAGTGCTCCACCCGACCCCATGCGCGCGCAGCGCCTCCGACTGAAATCCGCAGCGCGGGACTCGCTCCGACAACCCGGTTGTACGCGATGTCGGGCAAGAACTGAAGGCTGCCAAAGCGTCGTTCCGCACGATTCTCGTCACCGGCGTTGATCTGAGCCGCCCGCCCCAACATGCCACGGGGCTGAAAGGCTTCCTCGATCGACTGGGTCGAATCAATGGAAGCCAAAGCCACCGCCTCCCGGGCCGTAAGAGGGACTACCACCGCTGGATCATTCAGGGCATCACCACTGCGCACCGCCGCTGAGTCAACCGTCACGACCTCGTCTGACGCGAAGACTGAGTCCGGAAGTGCCACGTTGACTTCGTAGTCCGAGAGTCTCGCGAATTGGCGAATCCTGAAAACCGGAAAATCGAGCAGATTCCGCACGCCGATCTTCAGGTCCATGGCCGCCCGAAAGTCTGCCGGCAGCCACTGGTCATCCTCGAAGGGCAAGTACTGCTGGCTGTACGTCACGTCGAAGAACTGGATCGGAGGCGGAAAAATGAAGGCGTCGTTCGGCTGCAAGTCCACCGACAGCATCGCGAAGTCGCGGTCAGCAACGGTGATCGAGCCTTCGAATCCGCTCGCAACCCGACGCCAGGTGCGAACGGAGATCGTGAACACGTCCCGGCCTTCCTGCTGTGTCGTGCTCTCCAGACGGAAATCGTATCGATCCAGGGCGTCCGGATGGGTCACACCCATCAGGTTGTGGCCCGCTACGTCGATGTTGTCGTCGTACAGGTTCGCCACAAACATGGCCGCCGGAAAAAACTCTTCGAACTCCAGATTCGCGGTTCTTCGGGAAGCCTTGACAACCTCACGACTACCCAGTTCGCGATCCCAGAGGAACTCCGACAACCCCTCTGCCATCGATACAATGCCGGTGTCGTTCTCTACGGTGAACCGGTTGTAGGCCTCAGCCCGGAACCGGTCGAGCCGCGCACGCCGCTCCTGCTTGCGCCGGATGACCTCTCGCATGATGGCCACTGCCGGATCTTCTGAGCTCACAACGACCTCCTGCAACTGGAAGGGCGCAGGCTCCAGGGCTATTCGGAGCGGTTCGGACGGGGCTTCCTCCAGCCGCACCTCGCGGGTCGCGAACCCGACGAATCGCACGACCAGCGTCGCCGGAAAGGACTGCAACTCAACCGAGAACCGGCCTTCCGGATTGGCCACCGTGCCCGTGTAGGTTCCGCTGATCTGAACCGTGGCCGCGCCAAGCGGAGTACCCGAGCGTGCATCAGACACCGTCCCGTCCACCAGAACCTGAGCGGAACTGGACAGAGGAATGGCGACCAGGAGCAGTAAAACCAGACGCATCATCCGAGAGGAATCGTGAAACGGAAAACGGGCTGCTCCGACAACGAACCGGCTTCGTCATTCTTGCGCATCTGGTGCACCACCCAGGCCATGCCGGCGCCCAGCGCCCAGCCCGAGAGCACGTCGGACGGGTAGTGCACGCCCAGCCAGATCCGGGAGCCCCCGACGGCCCCCGCCCAAATCACGGCAGGCACCGTCACTGCTGCGCGCTGATGGCGGAACGCCAGCGTTCCGACCACGGCCGCTGCGAGCGTGGCATGCCCGGAGGGCCAAGACCACGTATCCAGATCCCGGCCGCCCGGGAACGCAGGCCGGCGAATCACCCAGTCATGCACGGCAACCGGACGGGGTCTTCGAACCAGTCTTTTCAGGGCAACAACGGCGCCGTAGCTGCCGAGCATGGTCGCCGTCATCCGGACTGCGGTTCGGTTGTCCGCGTCACCGAGCACAACCGGTGCCCACAATGCCGGCAGCGCCCCGTAGTAAACCGGGTAGGCGGTGTAGTCGGCGCCGCCAAAAACACTCCGGGCCAACCAGCCGTCCTGCTGGTTGACCCGGAAGACAATGGTCTCATCGAGTCCCGACTGGGCCTCGGCGCCACCGGCCGAAACCAGCAGCAGAACCAGAATCAGTTGACAGGCAACGCTACGCCGTTGGCCTCTGCCACGGCCGGCACCATGCCGAGAGCCTCCTGGGCCCGCGCCTTGATCTCCGTGCGGAAGTTGTCGTTGTCCTTCAGCCACTGCTTCGCTGCGTCTCGACCCTGACCAATCTTGATGTCTCCATAAGCATACCAGGATCCCGACTTCTGGATGATGTCGTTGTCGACGCCAATATCCACGAGTTCGCCCAGGGACGAAATGCCTTCGCCGTAGACAATGTCGAACTCGGCCTGGCGGAACGGCGGCGCCACCTTGTTCTTAACGACCTTGACCCGCGTTCTGTTACCAACCACGTCCGTGCCGTCCTTGATGGCACCGATGCGGCGGATATCCATGCGCACCGAGCTGTAGAACTTGAGCGCGCGCCCACCGGTGGTGGTCTCCGGGCTGCCGAACATCACCCCGATCTTCTCGCGGATCTGGTTGATGAAAATGAGCACCGTATGCGTGCGGTTGATGGTACCCGTGAGCTTGCGCAGCGCCTGACTCATGAGTCGCGCCTGCAGACCCACGTGGCTGTCCCCCATTTCGCCTTCGATCTCCGCACGCGGCACAAGTGCAGCCACCGAGTCAATCACGATCACGTCCAGGGCACCCGAGCGCACCAGCGTATCACAGATGTTCAGGGCGTCCTCACCGGTGTCGGGCTGGGAAACAAGCAGTGAATCGAGATCGACTCCGAGCTTCTCGGCGTAGCTGGCGTCAAACGCATGCTCTGCGTCAATGAACGCACAGGTCCCGCCCAACTGCTGGGCTTCCGCGATGATGTGCGTGGCCAGCGTCGTCTTGCCGGACGACTCCGGCCCATAGATTTCCACGATGCGGCCACGCGGCACGCCGCCCGCTCCCAGCGCCGCGTCCAACGCCAGCGATCCGGTGGAAATCACATCGTGCCGAATCATCGGGGCCTCCCCGAGACGCATGATGGAGCCCTTGCCGAACGTCTTTTCGATCTGCTTCAGGGCAAGGTCCAGTGCCCGCTCCTTGGCGGGGTCCTTCGGGCGGGCGGTTTTCTTTTCGTCTGCGCTCATTCGAGTCTCTGTTGGGGGTCCGGTTCAGCCGATTCTCAGCACGAGAATACGAATATGTCCGAACATATGTTTGATCTGCGACATCCCTATGTCACATACCCCCCGCTGACATAACGCCGAGGGCCAACTTTATTTCAGCATCGTGCGCCGGAGCAGGTCCAGCACCGTCGTCGCCGTGCGCGCCTTGTTATCCACGCGCTCATGGCGGAGGACCACCTTCAGCGAGTGCGTGTGGATCGGCGTCTGAACCGCCATCCAGGCCGTTCCGACCGGTTTTTCCGGTGATCCACCGCCTGGACCCATGATGCCCGACGTAGCAATACCCACATCCGTTCCAATCACGCCGCGTACGCCCGCAGCCATCTGAATGACCACCTCACGACTCACCGCCCCTCGCGCGTCGAGCAGATCGGAATCCACACCAAGGTGCCGGGTTTTCACCTCGTTGTCGTAGGCGACCACACATCCCCGCACATATCGGGAGGCACCTGGCACATCCGTGAGCCTGGACGCCACCAGTCCGCCGGTACAGCTCTCCGCCGTGGCGACCGTCCAATCCCGTTCCACCAGCATCTGACCCACCACCTCTTCCAGAGTCTGCCCGCCTTCCCCATAAATATGCCGGCCGGCATGGCCTCTGAGGAATGCTTCGAACTCTGAAAGCAGCGCCGGATCCGGCGCCGTCAGCCGCATGCGAACCCCGTGGATGTTCGGCAGGTAGGCCAGCGAACAGCCGCGCTGAGTCCAATCCTCCAGAGGACCGATGGAATCGTGCAACTGTGACTCCGCTATCCCGGTAGTCAGCAGCGTGCGCCGCACCAGTGGTGTCAGTCCACCCGCCGAGATCAGTCGAGGGAAGACGTATTCGTCCATCAGCCCCTTCATCTCCCGGGGCACGCCCGGCAGCACCACAAGCATGGTCTCGCCATCGTGCAGCAGTCCTGGGGCCGAACCCCACTGATTCGGCAGCACCTCAAACCCGGCCGGCACCTCCGCCTGCGTACGATTGGACGCGGACATGGTCATGCCGGCTCGGTCGTAGCGGGCCTTGAGCGCATCGAACAGGTCCTGGTGAAACTCTAGCGACACCCCATAGAGGGACGCAACCGCCTCCTTTGTCACATCGTCGTGCGTGGGGCCCAGTCCGCCCGTTACGATCACCACGTCCGCCCGCTCGCTGGCAGCGCCGATTTCGGCAGTGATCACATCGCGCGAATCCCCCACCGACAGGACCCGCGAGACGTCCACGCCCAGTTCCGAAAAACGCTGACCCAGCCACGCGGCATTCGTGTTGACGACCTGCCCGATCAGCAGCTCGTCGCCAATGGAGATGACCTCGGCAATCACCCGGCCTCCAGGGCCTCGGACCACGCTACCGGATCGGCGTGCCAGGCGCGCAGGCTCTGCACGTCCACACGACTCATCCCGCCGGATGCCTCTGCACTGGCGATGAGGTCCGAAAACGTCGTGAGCGTGTGCAGGGGCACATTCGCCTCGGAAAAGGCCGCACGGGATTTTTCCAATCCGTAAGAGAAGATGGCCACCACAGCATGCACTCCTGCGCCCGCGGCCCGCAGCGCTTCCACCGCCGCAATGGAACTCATCCCCGTCGAGACCAGGTCCTCCACCAGCACGACCCCATCGCCCGTATCCAGGGGCCCTTCAATCTGGTTGCCCTTCCCGTGGCCTTTGGCCTTGGAGCGCACATAGCACATGGGCAGGTTCATCACGTCCGCCAGCCACGCCGCGTGGGGAATGCCGGCGGTTGCTGTACCGGCGATGCGGTCCGGAGCATACCCTGACGCGATATCGGCAAAGGACGCGGCGATTGCTCCCCGGAGACCGGGATGCCCGAGCGTCATGCGGTTGTCGCAGTAGACCGGAGAGTGCAGGCCCGATGCCCACGTGAACGGCGCATTCGGCTGCAGCACGACTGCTCCTATTTCAAGCAGCTTGCCCGCCAGTTCGCGGGCGTCGATCGTGGTGTCAGTCATGCGAGGTATCGAATTCCGGATTCATGGCGTACGCGAACCCGGTGGCGACGGTTACGGCGACAGTCACGTACAGCAGCAGCGTGATGCCCACCGAATTGAGGATCTGTTTGGCGTAGCTGCCCACCGCGCCGGGCAGCAGAATGGCCGCCCACAGCAGCAGAACGGCAATCAGGAAGGTGAGCTGAAAGGTGGTCTTCCACTTGGCCGATGACTTGGTCTTGATGACCCGCCCCCCACGGTTGTGCCAGATGCGGAAGAGCGTGACAAAGAGGTCCCGGCCCGCAATCAGCAGTACGGCCCACCAGGGCACCAGGTCATCGCGCAGAACACAGAGGGCTGCAAACGTGCCCAGAACCAGCACCTTGTCGGCGACCGGATCCAGGAACTGACCCAGCCGGGAGCCGACGCCGTATTTGCGGGCCATGTGCCCATCGGCCCAGTCCGAGATGGAGGCGAGAATGAACAGCGCGGCCGCCCATGCCCGGGGCGCGAACGAGTCCGAGAACAGCAGAAACAGCACCGCGGGCGTGACCAGCATGCGGAGCGTCGTAAGCGTGTTCGGTACGTGCTTCATTCGCGCGGTTGAGGGGAGTCCAAATATACCCGACTACGCGCGCCGAGGGGTCCGGACCCCGGAGCCTTGCCATTTTTTCAGACGCTGCGCGGTTTGGCAGGCCACGGCGACGGGCTGCAGGACAGGATGTCTGACAGAATGACCGAAAACCCGGAATGGCACGCCTCTTGGAGAACCGGTCTGCGACCGGCGGCCCGGCAAGGGCTCGCCCCCGAATTGACAACGCGAAAGACAGACTTTCATGAGCAAGATTATTGGTATTGACCTGGGTACGACGAACTCGGTCGTGGCCGTGATGGAAGGTGGAGAGCCCGCCGTCATCACGAACTCCGAGGGCGCGCGCACTACCCCGTCGATCGTGGCGTTCAAGAAGGACGGCGAGCGACTCGTTGGCGCGCCGGCCAAGCGCCAGGCCATCACCAACCCCACGAAGACCATCTTCTCGATCAAGCGGTTCATGGGCCGCGGCATCGACGAGGTGGACAACGAGATTGGTGAGGTCCCCTACGAAGTTGTAAAGGGTGACAACAACACGGCGCGCGTCAAAATTGACGACCGTGTCTACACGCCCCAGGAGATTTCGGCGATGGTACTCGGCAAGCTGAAGCAGACTGCCGAGGATCATCTGGGTGAGAAGGTCACCGAGGCCGTCATCACCGTGCCGGCCTACTTCAATGATGCCCAGCGAACGGCGACCAAGGAAGCAGGCGAGATTGCAGGTCTGAAGGTGCGCCGCATCATCAACGAGCCCACGGCCGCCGCACTGGCGTACGGCCTGGACAACAAGGAGCAGGACGAAATCATCGCCGTGTTCGACCTCGGCGGTGGGACCTATGATATTTCGATCCTCGAATTGGGCGATGGGGTCTTCGAAGTGAAGGCCACCAACGGCGATACGCACCTCGGTGGTGACGATTTCGACCAGCGCCTCATCGACTGGATCGCAGACGAGTTCAAGAAAGAAGAGGGCATCGACCTTCGGAAGGACGCCATGGCCCTGCAGCGCCTCAAGGAGGCTGCAGAGAAGGCCAAGGTGGAGCTCTCCTCTTCGACCGCCACGACCATCAACCTGCCGTTCATCACGGCCACGCAGGACGGTCCCAAGCACCTTACGCTGGACCTGTCCCGCTCCAAGTTTGAGCAGTTGGTCGATGACCTTGTGCAGCGCACGATTCCTCCGATGGAGAAGGCGCTGAAGGATGCCGGGCTTGCCAAGGCCCAGATTGACGAGGTGATCCTGGTCGGTGGTTCGACGCGCATTCCCAAGATTCAGGAAGTCGTCGAGCAGTTCTTCGGCAAGAAGCCCAACCGTTCGGTCAACCCGGATGAAGTGGTGGCCGTCGGCGCTGCCATCCAGGGCGGCGTGCTGTCCGGAGACGTGACCGATGTGCTCCTGCTGGACGTGACCCCACTGAACCTGGGCATCGAGACCCTGGGCGGTGTGACGACCGTGCTGATTCCGAGCAACACCACCATCCCGACCCGCAAGTCGGAAGTGTTCTCAACGGCCAGCGACAACCAGCCGAGCGTGGAGATTCATGTGCTGCAGGGTGACCGCACCATGGCCACCGACAACCGCACCATCGGGCGCTTCCACCTGGACGGCATTCCGCCGGCCCCGCGTGGCATGCCGCAGGTAGAGGTCACATTCGACATCGACGCCAACGGCATCCTCAACGTGTCCGCCAAGGACAAGGCGACGGGGAAGGAGCAGTCCATCCGCATCGAAGCCTCGAGCGGCCTCACCGATGCCGAGATCGAGAAGATGCGCACCGATGCGAAGGCGCACGCCGACGAGGACAAGAAGAAGCGTGAGGAGGCCGACAAGGTCAACTCCGCCGACGCTCTCATCTTCTCCACCGAGAAGAACCTCACCGAGTACGGCGACAAGCTGCCGGCCGACAAGAAGGCGAAGATCGAGGCCAGCCTCGAGCGCCTGAAGGAAGCCCACAAGAACAAGGACCTGACCGAAATCGAGTCGGCCATGCAGCAGCTGAATGAGGCGTGGAACGAGGCCAGCCAGGACCTCTACAACGCGCAGCAGGAAGCGGCTACGGCCGAAGCCTCCGGGGACGGCGCTGCCGGCGAAGCCCCCGACGTCGAGGCCGAGGAGGTCAAGGACGTGGACTTCGAGGTCGTCGACGAGGACGAGAAGTAAGCAGCCCGTCTGCGCTGCTCCCGGTAAGCGCGTGGCCCCGTAAGGCCATCCGCTCAGAAGCGCCGGGGGGACTCCGCAGGCGGTCTACATAGATGGTCGGGCCTTGGGCCCGGCCGCGACCTTGCCGGTCCTGTAACGCCGGTAGTGAACCCCCGATCGGTTGAGGCCGGTCGGGGGTTCTTTTTCCGGCCCTGGCGGAAACCATCCCCACATCTGACCAATGTGGCCCTTGTCCTCCTCCGGACATTCCCTCGATTTTAGGGAATGCGCGTCGTATGCCTGGTTCTACTTGCGATGGTGACCCCATGGGGCACGCTCGCCCAACCTTTGACCGTTTCGCTCCGTCCGCTGGAATCGCCCTTGCCTCGGGTGTCTTCCGCTGTGGAGGATTCGTGGGGCGACGTGTGGATTGGCTCTGCACAAGGGTTGCACCGATGGGATTACAGACGACTTCAAGCGGTGGAGATCCCGCCCGGATTGCTACCAGCACAGGACCCGTCCCTTTCAGACTGGGGAGTCGAGGAAGATGCCGTGTCGAGCCTGCTCGTGCTTGAAGACGATCTGTTGGTGGGGACCCCGCACGGACTGCTGGCGATGGACTGGGGGACCCGGACGTGGCGCAGGATTGACGTTTTGGGAGCGTGCTCAGGAGCCCCGGCCGGCGATCCGGTGCGGATTGGTGCCGTTCGCGATATGGCCAGCAGCACGGTCGGCACCCTTGTCACGAGCGGTGAAGGCCTGTTTCAGCTCACGGACGGAGCTCTGTGCCGTCTAGACGCAGGCTCCTATTTCGGACTCACCGCAACCCCGAATCTGACCTTCGCAATCAAGTCCGGCGACCAGGAATCCACGGTGATGGGTCTGGACCAGGACCGTGTATACCCCCGAAAGAAGGTGGCGGGGAGAATCGCCGGACTCGCGGCCTTCGGTGACACCCTGGTCGTGGCCACGTTTGAGCAAGCGACGGTGCTGCGGCCTGATGGGTCGTCGCCGGAACAGCTCCAACTTTCCATGCCGCCCCTCGGTTATTACGCGCTTGGGCCAGACCTCCGTCTAAAGTCGGACAATCCGCGTGAGGTATCCGGCATCCGGGACGTTTTCATCGCCAGCAACGGTTCTCTGTGGGTGACACATCGACTGGGAGTGTCTGTTTTTGCCCGCCTGCCGGGTAGATGGCGACGCAACGCGAGCGCGCTTCTGGAGAACGCCTCGTTCGCATCGGCTCTCCACGAGACCTCCGGAGAGCTGTGGTTTGCAACTACGGAGGCGCTGCATGCAGTGAGCGTGGACTGGTCCGATGTCTCCGTTGCCTCCCCGTCTCCCCTAACGGCCACGGGCCAGGGACCGGCCGGAACCATGGCATGGGCCGCAGATGGGGCGATCCTCTTGCGGGACACCGGAGGGCGCCGTGTGGTTTCCGTGCCGAAATCGGTAGGGTCACGTGTGAACGATCTCCTCGTGACCAGCGATCAGCTGTTTGCGGCCACCGACCTGGGTACCTGGGAGCTCAGGGGTCAGACATGGAGTCGGATCGGTCCTGCCGCCTATTCACTGTCGGGGCACGCTGACTGCCTGCTCTACGTTTCCGTACCCCGGGAGGAAGGCTGGCGAGAGGTAGGGCGCCTGTATCGCGGTTCCGGTGGCTGGGAGGACCAGATGCTGGTGCCGACTCAGTCGCAGCTCCGGCTGTCCGGTCCCGTCGACGGACCCGGCCGCTGTGCCGCATTCGCCATGGGGGAGAACGAATTTCGAAGAGTCGGCGCCGGTGACAACGTCTTCGACACCCGGCTCTACGCGGGCCTGCAGGACGTGGCCGTTCGCCAGGGCCTGGCCGCGTATATAGCAACAACGGATTTCCTGATGCGCGGCAACGGTCAGCGCATTCTGGGGCCAGGGCATCTCGATGGCGGAGAGGTCATCGGGGTGGCCCTGGGCGACAGTGGCCACGTCTGGTTGGCGTTATCCAACGGCTTGGCATTGGCGAACCCGGTTGAGCGCAGCGTCAGGCGCCCCAAGGGGCCGTTCCTGGAGGAGATCGCGCCGACAGGAGCCCCACTGATTGGCACTGACAGCATCTTTGTGCCGACAGGCGCTGGACTAGTCGCGGTAGCCCGCTCCCTCTTTGCCGAGAGAGCGCAGCCGGGCCCCGATCTCGTCGGGCTGCGAGCCGACGAAGAGTCTATCGACCTCAGGTCGCAGGGTGAGCTACCCTCTTTGGGTGGCGGCTGGAACAACCTCACCCTGGCATTTCGCGTTCGCGATTCCATCCAGCCCCACCGGTACCAGATGTCCGTCGCCATACCCGAGTGGGGAGTTCAGGCCTACGCCTCACCCTGGCCGGACTTCGAAGCTACTTTTGCCATTCCGGAAGGGTGGAGCGGCCGATTTACGGTGCTGGTGCAGGCTATCACGCCAGGGCGGCAGGTATCAGCAAGTTCTTTTTTACTGGATGCGAGAGCGCCGTTGCTGAGACGCCCCTGGATGCAGCTCTCCCTGGTTCTCGGGCTCTTCGGTTCTACGGGAGCATACGCGCTTGTGCAATCGCGCCGCCGCCGGCGCGAACGCGAACGTCTCTCAAATCACAATCGCCAACTTGAGGCGATCCAGCGTGCGAAGAACCGTTTTTTTGCCAACATCTCCCACGAATTCCGTACTCCGCTCACGCTGATTGAGGGTCCATTGATCGACGCAATCCCCGACTCTCCGTCCAGCACCGTCATCCTGGGCCGACACGTCGCAGATCGTATGGTACGCCACCTTCGAAGTCTGCTCGGGATGGTCGATGACCTGCTTACCTTCGCGAAAATTGAAGGCCAGGCGCTAGCCATTTCTGTCACCCGGACCACCTGGCCGGATTCCATCTCGGGCGTCGTGAGATCCTTTCAGCCGGCGGCCGAGCGCAAAGGCATCTCCCTGAATTTCCGGCCGTACCCGCTGGAATCCTCACTCGTCTTTGTGGACCATCGGGTGGTGGAGCAGGTGATCGGCAACCTCATCTCCAACGCAATCAAATTCACGCCCTCAGGCGGCCGTGTGACGGTGACGCTTGAGCGAGGCCAACAGGGCTTTGTTCGCGTGACTGTTCGTGATACCGGAGTTGGCATTCCGCCCGCGCAGGTGCAAAGCGTGTTCGAGAGGTTCCACCGAGTTGACCGGGGAGCCCGAACGCCCGCCGGCTCGGGCATTGGTCTCGCGCTCGTAAAAGAGGTAACGGAAGCAGTGGGCGGACAGGTCTCCGTGGTCAGTGAACCCGGGAGGGGATCCTCCTTTGAGGTGACGCTCCCGGTTTGGCAACAGCCTCCGGCAAACGCCACAGTCGCGTCAAACGGTAGTGTTCTGGATCAACGCCGGTCGAAATCTGGCTACCAGAAAGGTTTGGCCGCCCCGGGCACTGCGAGCCGCAGCGTAGTGCTTGTCGTAGACGACAATCCGGACGTAAGGGACTACGTCGCGGAAGTCCTGGCACCTGAATGTCGCGTCTTCAAGGCTCGCGAGGGTCGCGAGGCCCTGTCCCTAGCGCTCAAGGAGGCGCCAGACGTCATCGTATCCGACGTTGTCATGCCGGGCATGGACGGCCACGAATTGGTCAAGTCCGTACGGGACAGTCCTGAGCTTCAACTAACCCCCGTCTTGCTTCTGACCGCTCGCGCAGACGAGGAGGACCTGCTCGAAGGGATCGGAGTCGGTGCTGACGTTTACCTGCGTAAGCCGTTCTCTGCGCGCGTTTTGCGCGGCCACGTCCGACAGATGACTACGCGCCACCGTGAAGTCAGGGCACGATTATCTGCCGACCGGGAAGCAGTGACCTCCTCGACAGAATCGGAGTTCGTATCACGAGCCCGCGCACTTATCGCCGAACATGTCTCCGACCCCAAATTCAATGTGGCAAGGCTGGCCTCCGAGCTGGCGATGTCGGACCGAACCCTGCACAGGCGCCTTACATCGGAGGTCGGCTGCGGACCACTGGAGTTCATGCGGGGCATGCGAATGCAGGCCGCCTGGACACAACTGGTCGTCAACAGGGTGACTGTCGCAGAAGCGGCTGAACGGGTCGGCTACAACGGCACCAAGGCGTTCCGTGCTCACTTCAGGCGCCAGTTCGGAATGTCACCCTCCGAGGCCAGGCACGGGGCTCCCCCAGGCTCCGACCACGCAGAAGTCCGGCCTCCCGGCTAGACGCTGGCCGCGTCTAGCTGTTGTCGATCTCGCTCAAAAACTCCCTGAGGTTGTCGCCCCACCCGTTCGAGCACGTGACGAAATCCACATAGTCGTCCGTGTCGGTCAGCCTCAGCAAGGACTGTTTTTGCTGCCAGTCCTTCAGCCTGCGCGTAAGGGTAGTCCGAGAGAACGGCGTGTGACGGGCCACCACTAGGAGAGAATCTTCGAAGCTCAGTCCGCGCCGTCGCGCCAGCTCGAAATAGACGGCCACGGTATGCGAAATCAACACTCCCTCCAGGTAGCCTGCAAAACGTCCCATGAGGGGATTCTCATAATCGATCGACGACGATTTCATGCTACCGAGGTGTAGTATGGAATAACCGTGCCTAGCATAATTGAAGAGCAAGCCGAAGACATCGCGCGATTACGCCATTCGCCTCGGGGCCGCGCCTGGGGGTACGCCCTTGCGGTTAGCGCGTGGCAGTCCACATGCGTGCCTCACCAGGCAGGTATCCGAACTGCCGTCGAAAGTGTGCACGAAAGTTCTTTGTAGAGCCGTAGCCCACCATCAGGGCCACTTCTTCGACCCCAAGCCGCTCCTCTCGCAGGAGCTCTTCTGCCCGGGATAGCCTCACGGTGCGAATAAACACCTGCGGACCCACGCCGGCCTCGTCGCGGAGACGTCTGTGCAACGTGCGAGAGCTCATGGCCATCTCCGAAGCCAACGCCTCTACGCTGGTCCTGTCGATGGATTGCAGCACGAGCCGCCGCGCCTCCCGAACGGTGGCTCCCGTTCCGAGACCATCAGCAGGCAGGGGCGTCGGCCTCGCCAGTCGCTCCCGCTGTGCCCGATGCCGCTCAATCAGCCGCCTTACCTGAGCACGCAGCACCTGGGCTGAGAACGGCTTCCTGAGATAAACGTCTGCGCCGCCCTGCAGCCCCCGCGCGACATCCGAATCTTCCACCTTCGCCGTAAGGAGGATCACCGGTGTCAATTCCAGATCCTCAGATGCCCGGACAGCACTCACTAGGGCGTACCCGTCCATGCCCGGCATCATCACATCGCTCACGATAGCATCCGGAGCCAGCTGCTCCGCCAGCTCAAGCCCAAGGCTTCCTTCCGATGCCTCGGCCACCGCTGCGACCGGCTCGAGGACCTCCCTCAGGTACGAACGCACATCCGGATTGTCCTCGACTACAAGCACCAGGTTGCCGCCCTTCGTGGAGGCCCCGTCCGAGGACGGGATAGAAATCAACTCCCGAGGCACGACGCTATGCGGCGTCTCCGGCTCGGCAATGACGAGGTTGTCCAGATCGGGTGGCCTCTCCCACGCGGGCAATGAGACAGTGAATGTGCTGCCTTTTCCGGGCTCGCTTGCCACTGAAATCTCCCCGCCCAGTGCCGAAACCAGATCATGGACAAGCGCAAGCCCGATGCCCGTGCCATCCACCGTGCCGGAATTGAACCGCTCGAAGATGCTGGCCAGACGGTCCGGGCCGATGCCAACCCCGGTGTCTATCACCCGAATTCGCAAGCGTGCTCCCGCAACCGTGGTCTCCACCTCAACGCGCCCGCCCCGAGGTGTATGGGTGATGGCGTTCGCCACGAGATTGCCTACGATGTGATGCAGCTTGTCCGCATCGACCCACAACAAGGCGTCCACGGCACCGGAGCAGGACAGCGTGATGCCTCGCCGATCCGCTTCGTCGGCGAAACCGTCGACAATCGCGAAAACCACATCGCCCGGATCCGACCTGGACAGGCCAAACTCAAGCTGTGCTGACTCGATGCGAGCCACCTCCAGCAGACGATCCACGAGCCCCTTCAGGTGACGCGATTGGCGCAGCATGCGCTCCGCTGAGCGACCGGGAAGGAATACGCCGCTACCGTTTGAACTCGCTAGCGCATCGGCCAGAGGCCCCTCTATGAGTGTCAGCGGGGTGCGGAATTCGTGGGACACATTCGCAAACAGCCGCGACTTGGTCTGCTCGAGCTTCCTGAGTTCGCTGGCCTGTCGGGCGACGAGACCTGCGTTCTCCTCAGCCTCCTTCCGCTTTTGATCCAGCTCTTTTGTGCGGGCAAACACATCCCGTTCCAGCTCCTGGGTGCGTCGTCGCAGGCGTCGGGTGCGGCCGGTCACAAATCCAATGAGGCCCAGCACGGCGAACACTCCATACCCGGTTCGAGACACCGGCGAATTCCACCACGGATGACGAACCTTGACTGCGAGGGTCGCAGCCATTCCGTTGGGTGCTTCCACTTCGAACCAGTACGTGCCGGGATCCAGGTTGGGGTAGGACGCCCTGGTGCGTTCATCGTATGCCCGCCATCCTGGATCCAGCCCGCGGAGCCGATATCGCAACGAGCCGGAACTGGTCAGCGCCATCGCGGAGAAGTCGAACTCCAGGAAGTTCTCGTCGTGAGCAAGCGTGACAGACTCGGCCAATTCGATCGAGGGCGCGAAATCCCGCGGTACGCCTCCAACCCAGAGACGTGTTATGCGGGGGCTGCGCACCGGCTCGGGGCCGGGTGCTCCGTCCAGAATCACGCTGATGCCCTCGTTGCCACCCATCACGACCCGCCCGCTCGGCGTCACCAGTGCAGCATGGTGTTCGATGATGCCCTCAGTTGCCCCATGTTCAGCACCAAGCACGGTGATCTCCCCGGTTTGGAGATCAAGGCGTGCTATTCCGACCTCAGTCCCAATCCAAAGCACACCGTCCGGCGAGGGCACCAGGGCGCGAACGATGTCGGACGGAAGTCCGTCGCGGGTCGTAAACCGACGAACCTGGACCGGCTCCCTGTTCGCATCCAGCGTGAAGCGGTACAGGCCCGTGCCGGCTGCAACCCAAAGGAATTCGGGGGTAGGCAGCCATGAACTGAAGACGGCATTGCCGGCCAAGCCTGGTCTGTCGGGAGCTTCCCGCCCGTAACGCGTTGTCCGGCCCGATCCCGGCTCGAATCGCACCAGGCCCTCATGGAATGTGCTGATGTACACGGCCGCAGGGTCCAGTGGATGGACCTGCAGATGCAGGGCATAGCTGGTTGCGTGAGGGCTGTCTGCGAGATACGCCTCGCGAGGCCAGGTCCTGACATCGTCCTGTGGCCCCACCCGATGTAACCGCTCATCCTGAGTGAGCACCCAGGCGTTCCCGGACCGGTCGTGTGCGATCGACTGCACGTAGGCCGATTCCAGAGCCCCGCCCGGGTCCACGGATTGCACAGTCAGGTCCATCCCCATGCGCACCAATCCCTGGTCTGTGCCGATCCAGAGCCGGCGCATGGCGTCCACAGAAAGAGCGCGCACGTTGAGCGAGGGCAGTCGCGGCTGGGTGGGGTACGCGCGCACCGTCATTTCGTGCACACTGAGTGCCGCAAGGCCCGCGCTGCGTGTGCCGAGGAGCACCGTCTCCCTTGCATCGAATCCACCTGATTGCTGCCAGTGGAGCGCCGCGGACGCAACGGCCAGATTGCGGCCGTCGGGCGCGAGACGATCAATCGTAACGACACGTCCGGCCCCGGGATCGGCAAAATGGATGCCCCGCTCCGTCGCGACCCAAACGGTCCCGGATGGATCCACGGTCAGACTGAAAATGCGTTCGGTAGCTGGTGGTCCGGTTACGTGCACCACACCCCCCGAGGCATCTCGGATGAATAGCCCACTTTCAGTGCCAATCCAAAGGCGTCCGTCCCCGTCTTCGAGGAGATCAACGACCTCCCGGATGTCGAACACTTTTCCCAGACCCGAGCGGCAGATGCCCTCCGGGCCACCGATCCAGATGCCTCCCGACTCGGAACGGGCCACAGATTGCACACGATCGCCACAGGTCGTGGTCCAGCTCTGAGCCTCCGCCCCTGCAACATCGATGTAGAACACGCCCCCGGTAGGCGAAGCCGCCCAAACACGGCCCTCCGAGTCCACGGTTAGCGATCGCACATCATTGCTCCCCGAAAGGAGCGGGATGTGGCGCACCTGCTCCGTCTCAGGGTCGAGCAAATAGACACCTGAATTCCAGGATCCAAGCACGAGCATGCCTCCTGGTGCCTGAACAATCGGGTCGATCCAAGGCTGGTCCCCGTCCGGAGCGGGCGGCAGCTGCACGTTTCGGAACGTTCCCGTCGCATACTCGAAGACCACCAGGCCGATGTCCGTGCCGATCCAAACCCGGTTCTCGGCATCGGCGAAGAGGCCGTCCCAGGCATGGCCAAGCATAGCCACGGAATCCCCTACAACCGTCGGAAACTCGCGAAACTCGACGCCATCCCAGCGGGTCTTGCCAAACCACAGGAAACCCAGTTCGTCGACGACCATCTGCTCGATGCCGGCGAATGATCGTCCCTGACCTACCCCGAGTTCGCTGAATCGCACCGCCTGGCCAGTGGCCGAACCGACCAACAGAAAGACCGCAATCGCAGTGACTCCGATGTGTCGCACAAGGGACATGCCGCACGCTAGGTGCAGGGTGCCGTCGAATCAAGCCGCAGCACCGTAGCTTGACCGCATGATTCGCCCACTGGACCGTAACAGCGACCGTGAACGCTCCCGTTGGGGCGAGCTGCGAATCGCACTCTTTCCCGATCTGGATCCTGCATTCAACGACGCAGATATGGCGGCGCTGCTTGCCAGGGACGAGCAGGAAGTCCTTCTCGCTTTTTCGGGCGATGAGGTCGTCGGATTCGCGGAAGTCGCGCTTCGAAACCTTGTGGACGGCTGCCTGACCTCACCGGTCGGGTACCTGGAAGGGATCTACCTCGTACCGGGGCACCGAGGAAAAGGGTTGAGCCGGCAGCTGCTGGAGGCGGCCATGGGTTGGGCGCGCGCGCAAGGGTGCTCAGAGTTTGCGTCTGATTCGAGTCTGGATGAGACCGAAGCACAAGCCTGGCACCGACGGGTAGGGTTCGAGGAGACCTACAGGATTGTGCAGTTTCGCAGGGAGCTATAAAGATCCTGGACCAGGATTGTTGGAGACGTCCGGCTCCAGCTCCCAACGCGGTGGATCGGCCTGACGGAGTGCCACGCGCAAGACCAACGTCAGCGCCCATAGCGGTATCTCACGACGGAAGAGCGACTGATTTCGCAAGACCAAGGCCACCTCCTGGATAAGGCTGGCCAACGAGTGCGCGCTGGACTCTCTCAGCCTGCCCTCAAGAAACTCCAGCGGCACAGGTTCAAGACCGGCTCGCGACACCTCCCGATCCTCTACCCAAAACCCGTCCGCTCTCCGACTCAACACCAGCTGGTCATGGACGCTCACGGCATCCTTGACTTTGGCGATGGTTCCCACAAGCTGCGGATCCTGTCCCAGGTGCAGTCTGTGGACCCCGGCGTCGGTCTCGCGGAAGACGAACCTTCGCAAGACCGTTTCAAGCATATCGTCACTCATCGACCGCCAATCCAGCTCTCCCAGGTATGCGTCGAGTCGAATCAGTCGCCCCGCAGCATCACGAACAAATGAGTCGGCCAGACATCGTACCGCGACATCCCGGTCCGACAGCTCCGGGCTTATGAACGCCCACAATCCTCGCATGCGCCTTCCTCGAATGAGTGCTATTGACATGCTGATTGAGACTCGCGCCAGGTACCCGATATGTGAGTCTGGCGGATTGGCACGGATAGCGGAGAACATCGCGGCGCGGATCGGCACCGGGACCGGCCGCGGCGATTGGGATGGCTGAGGACTCACTGGGAGGAACTGAGGGACGAACGTGGTGCAAGGTGGGGCGCGGCGACTGTGGTGGCATCGCGCAATCACGCTGTTCTGCTGAGGAGAGCAAATAGGGCGGGCGCCGCCGGCACCCGCCCCTTGCCGTGCTGCCGCCAAACCATCGACAGGCAAGGCTCCCCGCAGCACGACTTTCGGATGCTTAACGCATCAACACAAACAATCCGGCACCTTCCGACACGCCGCACGTTCGGGGCGGCTCCGATACTTGCTGGCCGAATTCATCGACCGGTTCCGCGATTTCTCGGGACATCGATAGGCACTCCCAATCATCCAGTCATCGTTGCAGATGTTCGTCATGCGAACCTGCATGGCAACGGTCGAGAAGGAGGAATGGTGAATAGGGCCTGCTTTCCGAGTCATGGTCCTGACGGTCTGGTGGCGGGGAGCCTTTCAACGAGGTCCTCGCACCTGCCGAAATGTGCGGACTACTTCAGCAGATCGTCTGCACCGTCGGCCGCTTCCTCGTCATCCACATTGCGGAGCTCCTCGTAGTAGCGACGCCAGAAATCCGCCGCCTCGCGCCACTCGGGGTAGCGAGCAACACGACGCGCTACCTTTGCCCTGACGTCGGCGGGCAGCCTCTCGGGATCTCTGACCCAGAGTTCCAGGATATGCGAATCCGGTTTGGGCATGGGGGAGCCGGCACCTGCACTTCCCCACTACGAAACTGTTTCCGGGCGGGTGCTCACCACCACGTCCTCTCACCCCGCCCGTTCTGCGGAGAGGTCTGCAAGGTACTCGGCTCGAAGCCGCCGCCGAAACTGACGGAGGACGTATTCAAACGTGTTGCGGTGCCGCTCGCGATACTCCTTCGCAGTCAAATGCAACGTGCTTGCCACTGCGGCCGAGTGACAGTAACCCCTGACAACAACGAGAAACGCCGCCTCCTGGTAGGCCTCGTACACAGGGCGCGAGACCTTGCCTTGATACGACGGCCACATCCGGGACGAGACTGCGCGGATCACGTCGCGCACCCAGTCGGCGCTGAGGTTGCTATACGCAGTGGGCTCCTGAGCTTCCCCGGATACCGGTCGGGTCCGAGCCAGCGCATTCCGGAGCGCGATTGCCAGGCCGGTGAGGGGAACCGATGGCGCAAACAACGTCTGGTGACGCAGAACGCGCACCGTGCAGGCCAAAAGGTCAGGAGCCGTGTCTCCTTCACAGACGCACACCCGGCGCTCAAACAACTCCAGCGGGATCGGTTCAAGAGCGTTCTCAACCGGCGCCTCCGACGTCCGAATCCAGGCTACCTGGCCTTTCTTGTAAAGGACCACCTCTGCAGACTCGGCAATGGTCAGCTTCAGATTTCGGATGAGTCGAGCCAATTGCGGGTCTCGTTCGCCGTGCATGCGATAGACGCCGTCCAGGGTCTTTCTGAACACGAACTGCCGGAAGGCTGTGAAGACCTGCTCTTCCTCCCAGGAGCGCCAATCATGCTGGTCGAAGTAGGCAATGAACTCGGGCAAAGCCCCCGAAGCATCCCGGCGAAAAGCGTCGGCGAGACAATCGACCGCGACATCGCGATCGCTCAATAGTGGATCTACAAAAGCCCAGGCGGCCGGGCGTCGCGACCTCACAAGCGCGAGCGACATCCTGATTGCTGTCTCCGCCACCAGCCTGACCGACCGTTGGGTCGGATCCGGCGCCATCACCGCAGCCAAATGCGGCTTCAGGTTGGACCTGCAACTCGTGGACACAACATTTCTGGAACTGCGGTCGCCATCCCTGGCGAGGCCCGCGCCATCGCGCGTTGGAGGGCAACCGGTGAGGGGCTCACGCGCTTGAACCACCGGGACCAGTCCAGGCAGATTCACGCGCTGTTCATGAACGCCATTCCCAGGCGGCATTGCACTTCCAGTTTTCTGAGAGTGCGCACTCATATGCCGTCACCACGCGACTGGACGTCCTGGAAGAACGAGCGGAATCGCCCGGCCCACTCCTCATCGAAGCTGATCATCCCTACAAAGTCCCCGGAGGCTGAGAGCTTTAAGAAGGTCTCCAGCTGGGTCCAATCCTTCAGGCGGCGGGTGAGCGTGGTGCGACCGAACGGCAAGTGTGCGCCGACAACTTCCAGCGCGTGCTCGAAAGGGAGCCCAGCTGCTCGGGCCAAACTGAAATAGGCGACCACCGTGTGAGCCAGTAGGACCCCCTCGAGATAGGCCCCGAAGCGGGACACCAACGGAGTGTCGTAGTCGATCTTCGGTGGGGACAGGTCTTGGGAATTTGAGGACACGGCGGCTGAGGTCGATGGCTGTGGTAAGAGCCTAACCCTTGCGCGACAGCCTGACGGACTCCCGCGAACCGATTGTCCGATTTCGTCCGGATTTTTGTCAGTTTTTGTCCACGACCTGCCGGCCGACCGGGCAGGCTTCGCGACTTTCCGCGAGTACTATCTGCTTGGGGCACCGGGCAAGCCTGGCGACGCAATCGCGAACAGCGTGCCGAAGACGGCCCTGTCGAGTCCACCATATTCGGCCTGGGTCAGCTCTTCGAGGGTGCCCTCGCACTTCAGCTCGGGGCGGCTGTATGGCTGTCTGCCGGCTTTCGTCTTCTTGTCTGAAGGTGCTGGTGGCTTCACGGAGTCAGTGGTGGTCGCACCACGTGGGTGGCGCCAATCGCTTCAGTGGACGACTCTCGGAACTGCCTAAGGTAGGGACACGGTCGGCTTCCTGCGTCTTCGTTTGTTCACCCACTGTACAACATCGCCCAAAAAAGAAGCGGAGCGCCCCCCGATGGAGCGCCCCGCCTCAGCCATGCTGTCAGCCACCTCCCCGATGGCTCCCCCCAGCATGACGTAAAGCCTGGGGCCCGACTACTAACTCTGATGGCCCCGGCGAACAAAATGTGCGGCAACCCGCGTAGTGGGAATTACGAACTCCGGGCAACTCCGCCAACCCCTGCCAAACCTTTGGAAGTGGCCTTTCTCATTTCTCCGGTTCGGCCTGTAATTCCTGCAATTCAGCCATGAAACGGCGGATTTCGTTCGGCCATCCCTCTGTGTTTGTGACAAACGGCAAGTACTGGTCCGACTCAGAAAGCTTCAGGAAAGAGTCCTGCTGGGCCCAGTCCTTCAATCTCCGATTTATCGTGGTTCGCGAGAACGGCAGATAGCGCGCCAATAGATCCAGCGAATCGTCGTACGACAACCCGGCGTTCCGCGCCAGATTGAACCACATCACCACCGTGTGCGAGATCAGGACGCCTTCGAGATAGCTCGCAAAGCGAGCCACTACCGGAGTGTCGTAGTCGATCGAGAGATCCTGCGACTTCTCTTCCATGTTGTGCCAGTCGATTGAGAAAAAACTATCCGCTTCAACGCGCGGGCACCATAGTCAAAATTGACCTTTTTTCGGGCGATGGGCTCCGCACCCCCGCCCCACGATCTGCCGAGAATCATTGGAACCGGTGACTTGGCACATTGCGTTCAGGCACCGCACCTGGCCCCACCCCTCCCTGCATGCGTCACTGCCCCAACTGCGACACCCGCCTTGAAGGCGCATTCTGCCACACGTGCGGCCAACCGGACACCGGTCGCCTCACCATGCGCGGATTCTTTCAGTATGCGGCCAGCCGCATGTTCAGTATGGACCGAGGCTTCCTGCTCACGCTGGTCGGCATGTTCCGGGAGCCAGGAGACGTCCCGAGGCGGTTCGTCGAGGGCAAACGAGCCTGGTACACGAATCCACTGTCCTACTGGCTGATCGCGGCAGCCGTGCAGCTCCTGGCGCTGAACCTGATCGAGGACGGCTATCTGGCCTATCTCCAGAACCAGCTTCGCTCTCAGATGGAGACCATGGGAGACATGGGAGCGGAGTCCCTGCGGGTTATGCCGAACTCTGGAACGTCGAGGATCCGGTTCCGCAACTCGCGGCCGTCATGCTGCGCTCGGTGACCGCTGCCTACTCGTACATGGGCCTGTTCTTTGCGTTCGCGATGGCCGGCTTGCTCAGCCTGTTCATGCGCAAGAACAGAGGCGGCTTCAATCTCGCCGAGCAGTTCGTCTTTTCCCTGTTTGTGATTGGCCACTGGACGCTGTTCACAGGGCTGATACTGCCCATCACGTTCCGCATATCCCCGATTCTGCACAGCACCATCGGCATCGGGGGCTATTTCGTACTGTTCGCCGTGGCCTCCCTGGGCTTTCATCAGGAGGGGGCCAAGGGCGTGCTCAAGACCTCCCTCTGCCTGGCGATCGCCTTCCTGGCCTACTTCATCATCCTGGCCATCGTCATGATGATATTCGTGATCCTCGCGACCCTGGACGCTGCCGGAGGCTGACCCATGCGCAATCTGCCCCTTTTCGCTCTCCTCGCTCTAGCCGCATGCGGAACGGATCCGCACGCCGAGAGCATTACCCGCCTCGAGTCTGAGGTCGTCAAGGCACGCATTTTTGACGATGAAGCCGGGCCGACCCTGGAAGAGCGCATGCAGCAACTCGGCGTGCCCGCCCTGAGCGTGGCTGTACTCCTGGACGGCGAGATCGCCTGGGCCCGGGCCTGGGGCATCGCAGACAGCGCCTCCGGCCGCGCGGCCACCACGGAGACCCTGTTCCAGGCCGCTTCAATCTCCAAGCCCGTCGCTGCAACCGCCATGCACGACATGGTCGAAGACGGCCTGCTGACGCTGGACGGTAACATCAATGACCACCTCACATCGTGGTCGCTACCTGACAACGCGTTCACCCGGGACGAAAAGGTGACCCTGCGCCGCATCACCGAGCACTCGGCCGGCCTCACCGTCTGGGGATTTCCGGGCTACAACCGGGACGAGTCCCTGCCAACGACCGCACAGGTGCTGGACGGCGAGGGCAATACGGACTCCGTCCGGGTCTACAAGACCCCCGGCGAAAGCTGGCAATACTCCGGCGGCGGGTACACCATCATGCAGCTGGCGATGGCCGAGGCGGCTAACCAGTCGTTTCCAGACATCCTGCAGGCCCGGGTGCTGGAGCCCGCCGGCATGACGAGCAGCGGCTATTGGCAACCGCTACCTGAGCGTTTGTATGACGCGGCAGCA